>JAZUEL010000080.1:0-54530 GCA_045640125.1 Oscillospiraceae bacterium | reverse complement strand
AAGCGCAGGGACTTTGCCGTTTTTCAGTACTGCATCAATGGCAGTTGAGGTGCCGTTTCCGTGCTGTCCGGTGAGAGTATATATACCGGAAATGGCAATGCCGCCCACAGGCAAAAGCCAGATTATCTGAGGATGCTCTGTGTAAAAGGATGCCGCAAGACCTATTGATTTGGTAAAAGCGGTACCTACGAGTCCGCAGCCGCCACCGATCACGGAGGCAACTGCAAGCCATTTGAAAAACGTGATAAGATATCTGCCGGCAGTATGAAGCTGGTGATGTATGTATGTACTCATTATCTGTTTCACTTCGGAGTCATTTATTTTGCGTAAATAACACAGTTCATAGAAAAAAGCACGCCAAACCGTGCTTTCCTATGATCCGAGTATTCATAAGGGACTTTACATCTAAAGCGCGTGACCCAAATTGAAGCCCAACGCAGTGGGTTCGATTTGAAAAGGAAGAGCAGCGGCATGAGCGCGCTCAGACTTTTGTAAAAAGTCGGAGCAAGCGATATAAAGCTTGCTCCGACGTGGTCCGAGTGACAGGGGTCGAACCTGCGGCCTCATGGTCCCAAACCATGCGCGCTACCAGCTGCGCAACACCCGGACGGCGTCAGAAGAACGCAGCTCCGTTCCGCTTCCGCTGGCGCGAAAGCTCCACATCCGCAGCGTCCTTCTTCCTTTCCGAATCCCGACCGCTTCGCTGGGTCAGGATTCGGTTTTGATGACTTATCATACTCTTTTTTCTTTGAGCTTGTCAAGGTATAAGAAAACGCACGGGGAAGCCCGTGCGTTTCTTATAGGAGTGAGGACAAAATGAAAAAGAAGAAATCGTCTCTTGCGAGTTTAATAATACACGGAAAATGTTACGGAAAAAAGAGAGATTTCATTGCAAAAGTATTAAATCACGCATTTTCCTTAAAGTCGCGCAGCACGAGCCCGGGGTTTTTCTCCTCCGCCCAGCGGATCGCCCACTGCCCGCCGAACAGCAGCAGATCGTTGTCGCGGAAATCCTTGACCCAGACCGTGTCCGTGGCGAGGTTGAGGGAGGCGGGGTCGGTGTCGCTGTCGATCCAGCGCACCAGCTCATACGGCAGCGAGCGCCGCCGCACATCCACGCCGTACTCGCTTTTCAGCCGGTATTCCAGCACCTCGAGCTGCAGCACGCCCACAACGCCCACGATGACCTCCTCCAGTCCGCTGTGCGGTGCGTGGAAGATCTGGATGGCACCCTCCTGCGCGATCTGCATGATGCCCTTCTCAAACTGCTTGCGCTTCATGGTGTCGATGCGTTCGACGGAGGCGAAGATCTCCGGCGCAAAGGTGGGGATGCCCGCAAAGCGCACCTTGCGGCTCCTGTCGCAGACGGTGTCGCCGATGGCGAAGATGCCGGGGTCGAAGATGCCGATGATGTCGCCGGCATAGGCCTCGTCGATGATCTGGCGCTCCTGCGCCATCATCTGCTGCGGCTGCGCCAGACGCAGGGGCTTGCCGCCCTGCACATGGAAGTATTCCGCGTCGCGCTCAAAGCGGCCGGAGCATATACGCATGAACGCGATGCGGTCGCGGTGCGCCTTGTTCATGTTCGCCTGAATCTTGAACACAAAGGCGGAGAAGTGCTCGTCCGTGGGGCTGAGCTCCTCCTCTCCGGTTTTGCGGGGCAGCGGGGGCGTAGTGAGCTTGAGGAAGTGCTTGAGAAAATATTCCACGCCGAAGTTCGTCAGCGCCGAGCCGAAGAACACGGGGCTCAGCTCGCCGCGGCGCACGGCATCGAGGTCAAAGTCATAGCCCGCGCCGTCGAGAAGCTCGATATCGTTTTGCAGCGTCTCGCGGAATTTCGGGCCGATGAGCGCATCCAGTCCCGCCACATCATCGAGCGAGCATTCCGTTGCGGTGATCGCGTGGGCACCGGCGTGCGCGTCGGCAAAACTCAAAAGCTCCCGCCCCTCGCGGTCATACACGCCCTTGAAGTCCGAGCCGCAGCCGATGGGCCAGTTCATGGGGTAGGTGCCGATGCCGAACTCGGTCTCGAGCTGCTCCACGAGCTCATAGGGGCTGCGCGCTTCGCGGTCCATTTTGTTGATAAAGGTGAAGATGGGGATATGCCGCATGGCGCAGATCTTAAAGAGCTTGCGGGTCTGCGGCTCGATGCCCTTGGCGGCATCGATGACCATGACGGCGCTGTCCGCGGCCATGAGGGTGCGGTAAGTGTCCTCGGAGAAGTCCTGGTGTCCCGGGGTGTCGAGGATGTTGATGCAGTAGCCGTCGTACTCAAACTGCATGACGGAGGAGGTGATGGAGATGCCGCGCTGCTTCTCCAGCTCCATCCAGTCCGAGGTGGCATGGCGGGCGGATGCCTTGCCCTTGACGGCACCCGCGAGCTGGATCGCGCCTCCGTAGAGCAGCAGCTTTTCGGTGAGCGTGGTCTTACCGGCATCGGGGTGGGAGATGATGGCGAAGGTGCGCCGGCGAAGGATTTGTTTTTCGAGTTCAGTCATAATAAAATACCGTCCGGTAGTCAGATTCACAAATAAAAATGATAGCATGATTTTGCGGAATTGGCAATAAAAAGTATAGCCTCGGCAAGGCCAAGGCATACTAAAACGGGGGAGGGATGAAAATGGCGGACGAAGTGTTCGACAAGGGAACGCCGCAGGGCTTCCGCAACATGATGAGCATGAACCGGCAGGCGATGGATGTGTTCATCGGTCTGCCCGAGCAGGAACGCAAAAAGCTCATCGAGGGCTCGCGTCAGGTGCAGAGCAAGGATGAAATGAGAGATTATGTCAACCAAATCGGTGGCTATAAGACCCCGCATGGCCCCGTGCAGCTGTGAATTTGCGCCAAAGGCTCCCCTTTTGCCAAGGGGAGCCTTTGTGCTTATCTTTATAAACGAGGCTTCGTTCCGTAGTGTATATGCAGCAGTTCCTCCGAGCGGGTGACGAGACCCGCCAGATACAGGCGCTGCACGATGGGGTTGAATTCCGACTGCTTGATAAGCGCATCGCGGTCGGCGCTGTAAAGTCCGGCAGCCCGCTCCCGCCGTCCGCCCGTTTTGGAGCGCGGCTGTCCCGCGCCGCCCACGCAGCCCGTGCGGCAGCTCATGACCTCCACCAGATCGTAATGCACTGTTCCGGCTTCCAAATCATCCAGCAGCTTTTTCATATTGCCCAGCCCGTGCACTACCGCGATGCGGAGCTTGCGTCCCGCCGCCTCAATCGTTGCCTCGCGGAATTCCTCTGTTCCGCGCAGACCGGACACCGCGACCTCCACCAGCGTTTCATGGCTGCCCACACCGATGATCTGTCGCGCTACCGCCTCCGCCACGCCGCCGGAGGAGCCGAAGATCAAACCCGCTCCCGTGCCGAGGCCGAAGGGCATATCCGGCGCCTGCCCCACCAACTCTGTAAAGAGGATGCCGGATTCCTTGATCATCAGACTAAACTCTTTCGCGGTCAGAACCAGATCGACATCGCGCTTGTCGCCGGTTCTGAATTCCGGCCTCGCGGCTTCCGTTTTTTTCGCCGTGCAGGGCATGAGCGCAATATGGAAGGTCTCCACGCCCTCCGCAGCATCCCGATCGGCATAGTGCTCTTTGATCACCGCGCCCAGCATCTCCATGGGCGATTTGCAGGTGGAAAGCTGCGGCAAAAGCTCCGGTCTCCGATTTTCCACATAACGCACCCACGCCGGACAGCAGGATGTGAACATCGGCAGCTTCGCGCCCGTTTCCAGCCGCTCCAGGAACTCCTCAGACTCCTCCATAACGGTCAGATCTGAGCCGAAGGCCGTGTCAAACACCGCTTCCGCGCCCATGATCTTCCAAGCTGCCACGATGCGGTTAAGGCAGTTTTCGCCCGCGGGCAGACCGAAGGCCTCGCCCAACGCTACGCGCACCGCCGGGGCCACCTGCACCACCACGCGCTTTTTCGGGTCGTGCAGCGCCGCCCACGCCTCGCCGATCTGATTTTTCACAAAAATCGCGCCCGTCGGACACACCGCCGAGCACTGCCCGCAGGAAACGCAGTCCGTATCCGCGATGCACTCGCTTTCGCCCGTCGCAAGCCGCAGCTCACTGCCCTTGCCGGCAAAGCGCAGCACGCCCACGCCCTGCACCTCGTCGCACATACGGATGCAGTCGCCGCAGAGGATGCAGCGATCGAGGTCAAGCGTGATGGCCGCAGAGGATTCGTCACGCCCGTAAGTGAGTCGGGTATCGGCAAAACGGACGGTGCGGACACCGAAGCGCACAGCCAGTCTTTGCAGGGTGCAGTCACCGCTGATCTCGCAGGTGGTGCAGTCGCGGCAGTGCGCCGCAAGCATCAACTCCAAAATGATGCGGCGGCTTCGAAGCAGGCGCTTGGTATTGGTGCGCACACGCATACCGTCCTTCGGCGCCAGGGCACAGGCTGCCTCGATGCGGCCGTTTTCCATCTCCACCACGCACATCCGGCACGCACCGTAGACGGAAAGTTCGGAGTGGAAGCAGAAGGTCGGCATTTCAATGCCCGCCTTCCGCACGACCGCCAGCACGTTTTTTTCCCCCTCAAAGCGCACGCGCAGTCCGTCCACGATCATCACGCCGCACTCGTCCGCCTTTTCCTCGTTCGCCGGACGCACCGCGCCAAAGGGGCAGTTGGATACGCAGGCCTGACAGTTGACGCACTTGCCCGGATCGATGATGTGTGCCTGCCTCACCTGACCGGAAATGGCCCCCATGGGACAGCCGCGCCGACACTTGCCGCAGCCGCGGCATTCGTCCGCGTGGATGACCGGATGCTCGGCGATCACCTGCTCGCGCAGACCGGGATAATCGTTTTCATCCCCGCCGCGAAATCGCACTACCGCCTGCAAAATGATACGGCACGCCGCCTTGCCAAGACCGCACAACGCCGTGGCGATCACCGTATCCGCCAGCGCCGCCAGCAGTTCGGCATCCTCCGCCGTGCAGCCCTCGCGCCCGATACGAGCCAAAATCTCCAATATCCGCTTGCTGCCCTCGCGGCAGGGTACGCATTTGCCGCAGGATTCATGCAGCGCAAAGCGCTCAAAGTCCGCATACACCGCGGCGAATACACCGGCATCGCCCGCTTCAAATTCTTCGATCATTCTATCGCGCATGATCCATATCCTTTTCGAATCAAATTGTTGCATTATCTTGATGGAAAACCACAAAAAGCAACACAATCTCAACTTAACTCACATTATACTGCCCCGCATAGGTGCTGTCAAGCCACGCTTTTTCCCGAAAAGGCCACAAAAAACCGGAACATTTGTTCCGGTTTTTGTGATTGAGTGATGCATCCGAAGGCCTGCGACCGTCGCTTTGGGGTTCGGAGCCTGCTTATCTGTGCCGCCAGCGGTAGCCGTATTTGCGGTTGTAGCAGCGGTTGCAGTAGCGCCCCTCAAAGTGCAGCGGCAGCGCCGCGCCGCAGATCGAACAGAAGCGGATATTATTTCGCAGGTTGTGCAGCAGGATCTGATTGATCTGGTCGGCGGTCTTTTCGCGCTCGGCATAGAGTGCGTCGCGGTCGATGGGCACGCCGAAGGCCTTGGAAAAGGAGAAATAGAGGTCGAGCTTGCGGCAGTAGAGCTCGAGATCGGGCAGCGTATGCGCCGCGCCGTGCTTGTCCGAAAGCACCGGCTGTTCGATGGCCTCGCCCTGCTTCCACAGCCGCAGAAAGCGGTTGAACAGCGAAAACAGCTCCTCGTCCGTCTCGTCAAAGGGGATGTTCGCCGCCCGCAGCTCCTGCTCCTTGGTGAGCTCAAAGCCCGCCTCGCGGAGCTTTGAGATAAGGAGGATATAGCGGCTGACATCGAGCTTGATATAGGGCTCGACGGTGGGCATACTGTTCCAGACCGTGAGCACCTCCAAAAGGTCAAAATCGACCGTCAGCACAAGGTCGGAGAAGCCAACCACCGCGCGCTGCAGCGGCGGTACGACGGCTTCCAGTCCCGCCGCAATGACGGACAATCCTTCCGTCGCGCCGACATAGCCCTTGTCGTACATACCGAAGCGACCCGCGCGGCCCGCGATCTGCTGGATCTCGGCGGGCTTCAGCTCGCGGCGTTCGTGGCCGTCAAATTTTTCCGTGTCCATGAATATGACGCGGCGAATGGGCAGATTCAGCCCCATGCCGATGGCATCCGTCGCCACGACGTATTTCATGTCGCCCGCCAGAAAGCCCTCCATCTGCTTGCGGCGGGTGGAGTAGGGCAGCGCGCCGTAGATGATGGCACTCTCCATGCCGCGCCGCCGCAGGTCCTCCGCCACGGACAGCACGCCCACCTTGGAAAAGGTGATGAGCGCGTCGCCCGGGCGCAGGTCGTCGTAGTCCACGGGGCGCTCCATGCAGATCAGCGGCGTTTTGCGCTTGTGATAGACGATCTCGTATTCCTCGCCGCAGGATTTGATGAGCCGGATGAGCAGATTTTTCGCCTCCGGCGCACAGCAGAGATGCACCTCCGGCGCGAGCACACCCAGGATCGCCCGCGTCCACGCATAGCCGCGCTCGGGGTCGGCGATCATCTGGCACTCGTCGATGACGGCGACATCGAAGCGGCGGTCAAGCTCCAGCTTTTCCGCCGTGGCGGCGATGTGGGTGTCCCCGGGTTTGCGGTCCTCCTCCTCGCCCGTGGTGAGCGAGCAGCGCACGTGCGCGTCGAGCAGCACCTCCTGCGCCTCCAGCGCGTGCAGACGCAGCGGCGCGAGATACACGCCTGTCTCGACCTCCATGAGCCGCTGAAAGCCGGCGTAGGTCTTGCCGGTGTTCGTGCCGCCGACGTGGATAATGAAGCGGCGCGTCATGGCGCGCGCCTCGGGGTATTCATCACGCGGATTCAGTGCGACGAGCAGATTGAGGCTGTGGCGGATGGCCTGCGGGACGTAGTGTACCGACCAGATATAGCCCAGCGGATGCGACAGCAGCTCCTGCGCGGGGAAGTCCTCCATGGCGAGCAGGGCGGCGGCATCCGCCTCCGGCTGCGTCTCGCGGAACAGCTCGAGCATACGCTCCGCAATCGCGGTGAGCACGGTGGGATAGGCGGAACAGAGGGATTGGGCGAGCTTTGCGTTCGGGTCGCGCCCGAGCCACGGACTGCCCGTGACGAAATGGCGCAGCGCGCGCAGAAGGATGTCGGGGTTGGTCTCGGAGGGAAGACGCAGAAAATTCTGGATGTGTCCCGCTGCCTTGCCCGCCTTGGGATGCGACGACCAGCCAGAGCCGCGAAGCTCGCCGAGGATCGCCTCGTGATAGAGGGCGGCGAGCTTGTAGACGGCTGTGTCCGTGGGCACGAGACGCGCCCAGCTTGCGGAGAGAAGCTGCTGCGTCTGCGCTAAGGTCTCCGGCAGCGGGGGAAGCTGATTCGGCTCGGTGACGGGCGCTGCGCCGTCCTTGAAGGTCTCGGTCTGCTCCGCCGCGAGAACATCCTCCCGCCGCCACGCCCGCACGGTGTGCCCGTGGGCGTGGAAGTAGTGCGGCTTCGGCAGCAGCTCCGCCGTCAGCGCGTTCGTCCAGCCGCGGCTTTTGAGGGTGCCGATGGTGAAGTATTTATCGTTTTTGGCCATAGCTGATATGCCTCAGTAGTGTAATAATGGTTTATGGTAACATATTCCGACGGGAAACGCAAACTTGCTATTTTGGCAGAAACTGTGTATATTTTATAGAGAAAAACAGAAAACATACGGGGAGGAAGAAAAAATGATCGGATGGATCGTTCTGATTCTGCTGGCGGCGCTGGTGGCGGTGCTGCTGATCCGCGCGGCACTGTTCACGCCGAAGGAGGAGAAAGTCGGCGAAGCCGAGCCGGTGGATTTTGACCGCGACAAAGCCGTCTCCAATTTGCAGGCGCTGATCCGCTGCAAGACCGTGTCCTACTACGACCCTGCGCGGGAAGAGGATGCGGAGTTTGAAAAGCTCATCGCGCTGCTGCCGGAGCTGTTTCCGCATTTCTGGGCAAAATGCCCGCTGACGCGGATGGAGGACGGACGCGCGCTGCTCTTCAAGTGGGAGGGCGAGAGCCACGATGCGCCCTGCGTCATGATGTCGCATTACGATGTCGTGCCCGTGGATGAGGCAGCATGGACGAAGCCGCCTTTCGATGCCGTGATCGAGGACGGCGAGCTCTACGGCCGCGGTGCTATTGATACGAAAAATACGCTGTCTGCGGCGCTGACCGCCGCCGATCATCTGATCGCGCAGGGCTTTTGCCCCAAGCAGGACATCTATTTCGCCTTTTCCGGCAGCGAGGAGATCGACGGGCTCGGCGCACCGGCGATCGTCGCGTGGTTTGAGGCACACGGTGTCAAGCCCGCGCTCGTGCTGGATGAGGGCGGCGCGGTGGTCAAGGATGTATTTCCCGGCGTGAGCGAGGATTGCGGCATGATCGGCATTGCCGAAAAGGGCATGATGAATCTGGTCTTTACCGCGAACTCCGACGGCGGGCACGCCTCGTCGCCGAAGCCGGATTCCCCGCTCGTGCGGCTGTCCAAGCTCTGTCTGGACATGGAGAAGCACCCCTACAAATTCCGCATCACCGGAGCGGCGCAGGGCGTGTTCGACACGTTGGCACGGCGGTCGGGCTTTGCGCTGCGGATCCTGTTTGCGAATATGTGGCTGTTCGGCGGGGTCTTCGACCTTGTGTGCCGCAAATCGGGCGGCATCATGAATGCGCTTGTCCGCACGACGGTGGCGTTCACGCAGGCGGAGGGCTCGGATGCCCCGAACGTCATTCCGCCGCGGGCGGAGATGCTTGCCAATCTCCGGCTCAATCCGGGCGAGAGCGTGGAGGACACCATCGCCTACGCCCGCAGGCGTGCCGCGAAATACGGTGTCGAGGTCACGACACGCGGCAACAACCGCACGGCGAGCACCGTCTCCGAGGTGGACTGCGAGGCGTGGGACAAGGTGGCATCCTCGGTGCGCGATACCTGGCATTGCATCCCCGTGCCCTATCTCATGGTGCAGTGCTCGGACAGCCGCCATTATTCCGACATCTCCAACCATGTCTACCGCTTCTCGGCGGCGTATCTCACCGACGAGCAGCAGGAATCCATCCACTCGAACGACGAGCATACCTCGGTCGAAAGCGTCCGAAAGGCGGCGGAATTCTATATTCGCCTGCTGCGTCAGTGTTGACACACATAGTAAAACGCCTCTGCATCGAAAAATGGTGCAGAGGCTTTTTTCATTATCCGATTTATGTCCTGCCAAGCCGCAGCGCCCGCAGGGCGTTTAAGACCGCGAGGATGCACACGCCCACGTCCGCGAATACTGCCAGCCACAAGGGAGTATAACCGAGCGCACCGAGTGCCAGCACGAGCAGCTTTATAGCGAGCGCGAACGCGATGTTCTGCCGCACGATGCGCCGCGTGCCGCGGGCAATGCCGACGGCGCGGATGAGCCGCGCGGGGTCGTCGTCCATGATGACCACATCCGCCGCCTCCACCGCCGCGTCCGAGCCGAAAGCACCCATGGCGATGCCGACATCCGCCTGCGCCAGCACGGGCGCGTCGTTGATGCCGTCGCCGACGTAGAGCGTCGTGCCCTGCGTCCTCAGCGCGCGCAGCGCCGTCACCTTATCCTCCGGCGAGAGCTCGGCGCGGACTTCGTCCAGATGCAGCGCCGCGGCGATCGCTTCCGCTGTCTCGCGGCGGTCGCCGGAGAGCATGACGCAGCGGGCAATGCCCTCTTGATGAAGGGCGGAGCAAAGTTCCTCGGCACCGGTCTTGACCGTGTCCGCAAGGATGATGCAGCCTGCATAAGTGCCGTCGATCGCCACATGGAGCACCGAGCCGGACGCATCCGAGGCGGGGCAATCCGCGCCCACGGCGGTCATGAGCTTTTCGCTGCCCACGGCGACGCGCCGCCCGTCCACGAGCGCGGTCACGCCCCTGCCGGTCTGCTCCTCCACATTCGACACCGCAAGCTCGGTGAGCGTTCCGGCGGTCTCGACCAGTGAGCGGGCGAGCGGGTGGGTGGAATACTGCTCCGCCGCTGCGGCAAGACGCAGCAGCGCCGTTTCATCCATGTTCTGCGCGCGGACGCTCTGGACGGAAAAGCGCCCCTCGGTGAGCGTGCCGGTCTTGTCAAAGGCGGCGACGGTGGCGGTGGCGAGCGCCTCCATGCAGCCCGAGCCCTTGATGAGGATGCCGCGCTTGGATGCCGCGCCGATACCGGCGAAAAAGCTCATGGGTACGCTGATGACGAGGGCGCAGGGGCAGGACACCACGAGAAACACCAGCGCCCGCCGCAGCCATTCGCCCCAGGCACCGGCAATCAACCCGCCGCCCACCGCCAGCAGCAGCGCCGCGCCGACCACGACGGGGGTATAGACGCGGGCGAAGCGGCGGATGAAGCGCTCGGAGCGGCTTTTGCCTTCAGCTTCCTCCGTCAGCGCGAGGATGCGGGAGACGGTGGACTCCGCGAGCGGAGCCGTCACGCGAAGACGCACGGGACGGTCGAGCACGATGCAGCCGGAGCGAACAAGCTCCCCCTTGGACAGCTCGCGCGGGAGGGATTCGCCCGTGAGGGCGGCGGTGTCGAGGCTGGCGGTATCGGACAGCAGCTCGCCGTCGAGCGCTACGCGCCCGCCCGGGCGCACGGTGAGGATGTCGCCGATCTGCACCTGCTCCGGCGGCAGCGTCAGTGTCTCGCCCCCGCGCTCGATCTCCGCCGATTCGGGGCAGAGCTCCATGAGCGCTTCGATGGAACGGCGGCTTTTGCCCTCGGCGTAGCCCTCGAAAAATTCGCCGATCTGAAACAGCAGCATCACCGCCGCCGCCTCGGGATATTCGCCTAATGCAAACGCGCCGATGGAGGCGACGGTCATGAGGAAATCCTCGTCCAAAAGCTCGCCGTGCAGGAGCTTTTCAAGAGCCTCCCAAACGACTTCATAACCGCAGAGAAGCCACGGGATGACAAAGGCGAGCAGTCGCCACACGCCGGTAAGCGGCAGCAGCAGCGCCGCGACAAACAGAAGCGCTGCCACGCCTAACAGAATTAGTTCTTTCGTTTGATTTTCTTCGTGATGGTGTTCGTGGGACATGGCACAAAACCTCAAGGTGTTTTTTCACATTATACTATTCTATGCAGGAAGATGCAAAGCTTTCGGTTTTCCGTCCGTGACAGGCGGGAGAATTTGTGGTATACTATGCAAAAAAGGAGTGATGTTGCATGAGTGGCGGTATGATCTTCAGCGCAGGTCTGGGCGTGCTCGCGCCGCTGTCGCTGATCGCGGCCTGTGTGTTTGAGGCGATGGCGTTTAAGATGGCGAAAAATCCCCGCTGCGACCAGAAACTTCTGGCGAAGCGGCGGAACGTCGCGGATGTGCTGCTGGTGGCGGCGTGGCTGCTGCTGGCGGCGGCGTATCTCGGCGGCAGGTATATGGTGACGGCGGCGGAGGGCGCGGCCTTTACCAAGCTGATGACCTATATCCTGGGCGCTTTGCTGCTGGCGGACATATACTATTTATACCTGCGGCGCAGCCGTCCGAAAAAGGATGGCAGTAAAAGAAAAAACTTTTGGGAGCTGTAAAAATGGTTGAACTGAAATTGACCCTTAAAGACGTGGATTATGACGCGATCCTGCGCCAGTTCGGCGGCTCACTGGGCGGTCCGGCGGCGCTGGCGGCGCGGGCGCTGCCCAATGCCGCCAAGGAGGAGCTGGCGGTCAAATATCTCAACGCGAACGCCGGAATGCTGGCGCAGAAACTCGAAACTCTCGCCGGAAGCCGCGGCATCGGCGTGAGGATCGCCTCCGCACAGGCGAAGGTCGTGTGAACGAAAAAGCTATAAAAAGGGCGGTGCTTCCCGAGGGAGGCACCGCCTTTTTGCAGGCTTTGTCAGAGGATATACTTGGTCGAATATTCGTTGTAATAGCGGTCAAAGCGCTCGGTTTTGAGCTCCTTGAGGCTGTCGAGGTAGGCATGGGGGTCGAAGCGACCCTCGCGGTCGAGCTCGATGGCGGCGACGGCGAGGTTGGAGCAGTGGTCGGAGATGCGCTCGAAGTTGGTCACGACATCGTTAAACACAAAGCCGTTGGCGAGGGTGCAGACACCCTGCTGCAAACGCTCGATGTGGTGCAGCTTCAGCTCATCGCACAACGTATCCACGAGTTCTTCCAGCGGCTCCACATGATACGCCGCCTCCAGATCGTCCTCCTTCAGCGCGGCAATGGCCAGACCCAGACATTCCACGATGGCATCGCCCGTCACGGTCAGCTCGCGGATGGCGGGGGCGGAGAAGCTGATTTTCTTCTCAAAGATCTCCTGCGCCGCCTCGGAGAGGTTGACGGCGTGGTCGCTGATACGTTCAAGGTCGCCGATGGCGTGCAGGAATTTGGAGACGTTTCGCGTCTGCTCGTCGTCGAGGGCGGAGGCGGTGATCTTGATGAGGTAGTCGCCGAGCTTGTCCTCGTAGCGGTCGATGACCGCCTCGCGGCTCTCCACCTTGGCGAAGCCCTCGGCGGAGTAGTTCCGCAGAAGATCCATCGCGCCGAGGATGTTTTTCTTCGTCACGTCCGCCATGGCGTACACGGCATCGCGGGCGTGGGCGATCGCCAGCGCGGGGTTTGCGAGAAAGCGTTCCTCGAGCGGCGGGATGATGTGCTGCTCCGCGTCGCCCTTGTCGGGGATGAGCCGCCGGAGCTGTGCATCGAGCCAGCCGACAAAGGGGAACAGCAGCACGACGGACACGGCGCGGTAGATGGTGTTGACGAGGGCGATCGATGCTGCCGTCATCACGCGATTCATAAAGGAGAAGTGGAGGAAAGCATTGAGCGCGTAGTAGATCACGGCGCACACAGCCGCGCCGAGGATGCTGATGAAAAGATAGCTCCACGCGCTGCGGCGGGCATCGGTGTTGGCACCGAGGGAGGACAGCAGCACGGGCACGGACGCGCCGATGCCCATGCCGAGGATGATGGGGAATGCCACGGAGTAGTCGATGGCACCGGTGACGGCGAGGGTCTGCAACAGACCGACTGCCGAGGAGGCGCTCTGCAAAATGGCGGTGACGACGATGCCGGCTAGGATGCCGAGCAGCGGGTTGGAGAAGCGGGTCATCACGGAGACGAACACGGCGCTTTCCTTGAGCGGGGCCACGGCGGTGCTCATGGCGGAGATGCCGGTCATGAGAACGGCGAAGCCGAGCAGAATGTCGCCCAGATAGCGTCTGGCGGGTTTCTTGCCGAACATACGCAGGATGATGCCGACCACGGCGATGAGACCGGTGAGCGTGGCGGTGGAGATGAGGCTGACCCAGCCGGAACCGCCCTCGATGGTGGACAGGCAGATGATCCAGCCCGTGATGCTCGTGCCGATGAAGGAGCCCATGATGACCCCGATGGCCTGCCTGAGCTGCATCATGCCGGAGTTCACGAAACCCACGACCATGACGCTGGTGGCGGAGGAGGACTGGATGACGGTCGTGACGGCAGTGCCGAGCAAAACGCCCTTGAGCGGGGTGCTGGAGAGCTTGTACAAAACGAGCTCCAGCTTGTTGCCGGCGACTTTTTTCATGCCGTCGCCCATCAGGCTCATGCCAAACAGAAACAGCGCAACGCCGCTGAGAAGCGCGATGATGTTAGCGATGGTCAAAGCATATCCTCCTTATGTGTCGTGAAAAGCCTGTATAAACCGATTAGATGTCATAGGCGGCGAAGAGCCCGTCCCGCAGGGCCTGCAGCAGCCGACCCGGCTCGCGGCAGTCGCCGATGACGGCGGTGTTGGGGTGGGCGGTCAGAAGCTCCGCCAGCTCCGCGCGGCGGGGCTGCATACCCACGGCGTAGAGGACGGTGTCCGCGCTCTGCTCCACGCGGCGGTTGTTGCGGGCGCGGTAGACGATGCCGCCGGGGCGGACTTCGGTGCAGCGCACGCCGGTCTTGATGGTGATGTTGGGGCTGAGCGCCCGTTCGAGGGCGGCGCGCTGGGAGGGGTAGGCATCGTGCGCCCAGTTTTGGGCGGATTCGATCACGGTGATGCTGCGTTCCTCATCCTGCGCCAGATGCAGCGCGCATTCCACGCCTGTGAGTCCGCCGCCGATGATGACGACGTTCTTCCCAACCTTGTCCGGCTCGGCATACGCCCACAGCGCATGGTGGGCAAACACCGCCATGCCCGGGATGGGCGAGAGCATCGGCTCGGTGCCGATGGCGAGGATGACCGCATCCGGCGCGTATTTTTCAATGTATTCGCGTCCCACGGCCTTGCCGGTGCAGATCTCCGCGCCGGAGGCCTCCACACGGGCGATGAGGCTGTCGCGCATACGGCGCAGATCGGCCTTGCGGCTGTTTTCTCCGGCGTACCAGAGCATACCGCCGAGACGGTTTTCCTTTTCCGCGAGACGCACGGTGTGACCGCGCTCGGCGGCGGTGAGGGCGGCGTACATACCGGCGGGGCCGCCGCCGACGACCAGTACTTTCTTCGGGCGGGTCACGGACTCAATGCGTGCCAGTCTCGCCTCACGGCGGGCGCGGGGGTTGACGGTGCACTGGAAGGGCTCGTCAGGCATGGCATCCGCCTCGCAAAGTCCGCAGCGCAGGCAGGGGATGATCTCGTCCTCCCGCAGCTCGGCGGTCTTGCGCACGAACTGGGGATCGGCGAAAAGCTGACGGCTCATGGCGACAAAGTCGCACTGACCGGCGAGCATGGCGTTTTCGATCTGATGGGGCTCGTTGAAGCCGCCGGCAGCCGCCACGGGGATGCGGAGCGCGGCCTTGAAGCGCTCGCACAGCGGCAGCACCAGACCGTGGTCGTCAAACTCCGTGCTGGGCAGCTCGGCGTGGACGATGAGCATATCGATGTTCGATTCGATCATGGCGGCGAAGTTGACGAAGGCTTCCGCCTGCGCCTCCGGACAGTCGAGCGCCAGCGCCAGAATGACGCGGGGACCGACGGCATCCCGCAGGCGTTTGAGCGCGGCTGCCGCGCTGTCCACAGGGTCGGCATCGGCGCTGTCCGGCGCGAACAGACCCGAGACGATGAGCATACGGCAGCCGACGGCGACGGCGTTCTGCGCCCTGTCCGCTGCCAAAGCCAGCACCTCGTCCGTCGCGGACGGGTCGAACTCGCAGCGATACGCCGCCACAGCGCCGTGGCAGCGCAGCGCCTCCGCCAGAATCAGCAGATTTTCGCGCTGACGGGCGTTTTCCGGCTGCATCAGCTCCTGCGCCACGGTGACGGCGGCGACACCGCCGCGCGCCAGCATTTCGTAGTTGTCGATGAGGCTTTGCGTCAGCTCACCGCTGCCGTCATCCAGAATGCGGTCGGGGAGCTCCAGCGCCAGGATGCGGTTTTTCAGCCGCACGCCGCGTATTTCCAGAGGGGCAAACATGTGCGGATATTTCATGGGTGTCTCTCCTCTCTCGGTCATAATGATGAAATCCTATTCATCCAGTTAACATTATAGCAGATTTATCGGAGATTGGAAGAAGCGGCGGAAAAAGTTTTGACCAAAGTTTCAACCGAAAAAATCGACGGGAAATGGGCAATTTCTCCGAAATATTTTATACAGGTCAAATATGCTTGCAGGGATGTATCATTGGTGATATAGTTATAATGTATTACTATCGGGATGGCAGTGCGAATTATGGTATTCAATATCATTTTGTACATAATTGCCGGGCTGGGCGCGGGTGTCGCGACCGGCTTTTCCGGCATATCCGCCGCCGTCATTGTGACACCCATCCTCGTCACCTTCTGCGGCTTTGATGCCTATGAGGCCACCGCCATCGCCATGGTCTCGGATGTCATCGCCTCCGCCGCCACTGCCCTCAATTTCGCCCGCCACGGCAACGTCCGCTTCAAGAGCGACACATGGATCCTGATGGGCACCATCCTCGCCTTCACCGTGGTCGGGAGCTGGGTCGCCACCTTCGTCCCCAGTCCCGCGCTCGGCGGCATCAGCATCATCATGTCCTTCCTCATGGGTCTTAAATTCCTGCTGTTCCCCCAAAACAGCCTCAACAAGCTCTTTGGCGAGCAGACGCGCAAGGAGGTCATCATGGAGACCACCTTCGTCGGCATGGCGATCGGTGCGATCGCGGGCTTCGCCGGTGCGGGCGGCGGCGAGATGACCCTCTTTGCCCTCACCACCATCCTCGGTTATGAGATCAAAGAGGCGGTGGGCACGGGCGTGTTCGTCATGACCTTCATCGCCCTCGTCGGCGGCGTGAGCCACATGGTCGGCATGGGCGGTCTCCCCGATATGACCGCCATGATCATCTGCGTGGCGGGCAACTTCCTCGGTGCGGTCGTGGCATCCCGCATCGCCAACAAGACCTCCAACAAGGTCCTCAACCGCATCATCGGATGGATGCTCTCCATCCTCGGTGTCATTATGATCTTTGCCAATTTCGTGTTTTAAGCGCACGTTTGGAATAAAAAAGAAAAAACTTTACCATAAAGGAGAACCAGCATGAGCAGCCCCAAATTTCCGAATCTGATGAAGCCTTTGCAGGTGCGCGGTTTTACGCTGAAAAACCGCCTCGCAGCCTCCAACTCCCTGCCCCATTTTTTGCAGGGTCCCGAGCCCTATCCCGCGGACAGCGTCATCAGTCACTACGCCAACAAGGCGAAACACGCCTCCATCGTTACCTGCATGGGTATGAACAACTTTACCCGCGGCAAGCAGCTGCCCATGGACATGGACTTCGGTCACTTCCCCGACTATGACCTCTACGACACCAACTGCCAGAACTATCTGCTCCAGCTCGCGGACAACATCCACTACTACGACTCTCTCGCCTGCATGGCGATCTTCGTCGGTCCGCCCAGCGCCTACCCCCTGATGAAAGCTAAAAACGGCCCGCTGGAGCGCCAGACCAGCGCCTTTGAGCAGACCCACAGCCTGCAGGCTCCGCCTCCCGCCGAGTTCGACCTCGAGCTCATCCCGGGACACAACGACCCCGACTGGTACGACGAGGAAACGCTGGAGAAGATCGCCAACTCCTACGCCGAGCAGTGCAAGATCCTCAAAATGCTCGACTTCGACATGGTCTCCATCCATATGTGCTACCGCGCCAATCTCCCCGCGAAGATGTTCTCCCCGCTGACGAACAAGCGCACGGACAAGTTCGGCGGCAGCCTTGAAAACCGTATGCGCTTCCCGCTGATGTGCCTGCAGCGCGTCCGCGAGACGGTCGGCAAGAACTTCCTTATTGAGATCGAGTGGAGCGCCGAGGACCTGCCCGGCGGCTACACGCTCGAGGAGTCCGCCGCCTTCCTCAACGAGGCCAAGAAATACATCGACATCGTGCAGCTCCGCGCGCCCGAGGTCGACCCTGCCCACCCCACCAGCTTCAATCTGGAGGAAACGCCTTTCCTGCACTACGGCGAGTACATGAAGAAGAACGTCCCCGGTCTCATCATCGGTGTCATCGGCGGCTTCCACTATCCCGCCACCTGCGAGAAGGCGATCGCCGACGGCAAGGCGGACATCATCTACGCCGCCCGCGCCTACGTCTCCAACCCCGATTACGGTCAGCTTGTCCTTGAGGGGCGCGACGACGATATCGTTCCCTGCCTGCGCTGCAACAAGTGCCACGGCCGCGGCGAGCACGACCCCTTCGTGTCCGTCTGCTCCGTCAATCCCGTCATCGGTCTGGAGCACCGCATCGACCGCATGAAAAAGCCCGTGGACAAGGTCAAGCGTGTCGCCGTCATCGGCGGCGGTCCCGCTGCCATGCGCTGCGCGCTGTTCCTCGCCGAGCGCGGTCATACGCCCGTGCTGTTTGAGAAAGAGGATCACCTCGGCGGTCAGATCGTCCACGCGGACTATGCCGACTTCAAGTGGACGCTGCGCGACTTCAAAAACTGGTGCATCTACCAGCTCGACAAAAAGGGCATCGAGGTGCGTCTGAACACCGAGGCGACGCCCGACATGATCGCCGCCGAGGGCTTTGACGCCGTCGTCGCCGCCACCGGCGCGGATATGCTGACGCTCCCCATCCCCGGCGCCGACCCCGAAAAGCTCGTCTATGCGCTTGAGGCCTTTGCCCATCCCGAGAAGCTCGGCAAGAAGATCGTCGTCATCGGCGGCGGCGAGGTGGGCGTGGAGACCGCGCTGTATCTGGCGAAAAAGGGTCACGACACCACGGTCGTCGAGATGCGCGACCGCCTCTCCGCCGACTCCACCGCTATCCACTACTACTCCATGTTCGAGGAACAGTGGCTGAACGAGCCGAACTTCCACGGCATCACCGGCGTGAAGGTCGCCCGCATCGGGGATAACTTCGTTGCCTACACCGACAAGGACGGCACGGAGCATTCGATCGACTGCGACACCGTGGTCATGTGCGCCGGACGTGTCCCCCGCGCGGAAGCCGCGCTGTCTTTCTACGGCGCTGCTCCCGAGTTCTACATGATCGGCGACTGCAAGAAGCCGGCGAGTGTGCAGCAGGCGATGCGTCAGGCATACGCCGTGGCGAATAGAATCTAAAGGCGGCTTGTCTTTTGCCGCGAATACATCCTCAAACTCGCTCGACGTATACCCGATACGCCGTCGCTCGTTTGAGATCGTCTCGCGGCAAAATCCTGCGCCGTGCGTAGATGAACGAACTATGATTTAGCCGCGACGAGAATGTGTGCCGACCGAGGAGATGGCGAAGTACACCGCAGGGAGGCATACATTCGAGGAGGCGGCCATGCAAAAAATTACGCTGTGCGTTGATCCAGTCTATAGAAAAAGCTCCCGATTCGTGTGAATCGGGAGCTTTTCTATGTTACAGTATCCTTTACACTACACGGCGGGCGCCGTAGTAGTGCGTGTTGTAGTAGTAGTCGGTGAGGTTGTTGATCTGCACCTTGCCGCCGCCGGAGGAGGCGTGGATGAACTGGCCGTTGCCGATGTACATACCCGCGTGACCGATGGATGTCATGCCGCTGTTGTAGAAGATGACAATGTCGCCGGGCTGGAGGCTGCTGCGCTCCACATACCTGCCGTTTCCGTATTGCGCGGTGGCGGTGCGGTAGATCGAGTAGCCGAGCTGCTTATAGACGTAGTACACCAGACCCGAGCAGTCGAAGCCGGAGGGGGAGGTGCCGCCGTAGACGTAGGGCACGCCCAGATACTTCTTCGCTTCGGCGACCAGCGCTTCGCCCTTGGTGGAGCTCTTTCCGGCGTTGCTGATCTCCTGCTCGTATTCCTCCTCGGTCAGCAGATAGCTCTTATAAACGTAGCCGGTCTGACCGTTGTAATTGACCTGATACCACTCGCCGGTCTTGCCGGTGATCTCCATTTTCGTGCCGGTGTTCACGGTGGCGAGGATGGAGGAGGAGGTCGAGGCTCCGGCGCGCACGCGGACGCAGGTGCCGCGGATGATACCCGTGCCGGACGCGGAGGTCACGGAGCTTGAGGAGGAGCTTGATTCGCCCTCGAGGCTCACATAGGATTTATAGACGTATCCGCTTTTGCCGCTGTAATCGACCTTGTACCAGTCGCCCTCGGAGCCTGTGACGGTGACGCTCGCGCCCTTGTCAAAGGTCAGGAGGATGCCGGAGGAGGTGGAGGCGGCGGCGCGGAAGCGGACGTAGGTGCCGCTGATCGTGCCGGATTTGCCGGAGGACGAGGAGGACGGGCTTTCACCCTCGACGCTTACATAGGATTTATAGACGTATCCGCTTTTACCGCTGTAATCGACCTTGTACCAGTCGCCCTCGGAGCCCGTGACGGTGACGCTTGCGCCCTTGTCAAAGGTCAGCAGGATGTTCGACGAGGTGGAGGCGGCGGCGCGGAAACGGACGTAAGTGCCGCTGATCGTGCCGGTCTTGCCGGAGGATGAGCCGGAGGACGAGGAGGTGGAGCCGGAATCACCGGACAGACTGAGATAGTCGCTGCGGACATAGGCGGTCTGCCCCTTGTAATCGAGCTGATACCAGTCGCCGTCCCTGCCCGTGACAGTCACGCTCGTGCCCCTGGACACGCAGGCGATCACGGACGAGGAGGTGGAGGCACCGGCGCGGATGTTGACACCGGAGCCGGTGATGGTGCCGGTGCCGCTTGCATCGGAGCCGTCCAGCTTCACATAGTCGGCGCAGACGTAGCCCGTTCGGCCGTGCGCCTCGACCTTATGCCAGCCGTCCGCGGTCTCGAGCACCGTGACTTCGGTGCCGTGCCCGAGCATATCGATGATGGAGGCGGAGGTGGAAGCGGACGAGCGCATATACAGACCGTCCGCCGTCACCGTGCCGGTTGAATTCGCCAGCGCTGCCGACGAGAGAAGCACGGCAGCCAGACACAGAAGAAGAAGCCGGTAAAGGCCTTTTTTTATCTTGACGACTTTCATTATCGCACGGCAAGAGCCCGATCCAGCCACACGGACGCAACGTCCATCGCGGCATACAGGCTGTCCTTTTCGCTCTTTTTCACCACGCGGTCGCGGCTCTTCAGATCGGGATCGGTGAGCTGAAGCTGCACGGAGACCTTGGTGGCAACGTCCAGATCCTTGATCTTCTTGGTGTCGAGGATCTGAAGCATGATGATGTATTTATCCGCCATGCTGCCGAAGTAGATCAGATTGTCCTTCCGGCGCAGAGGATGTCCTTTGTATTTTAACGCTGCAGTTTTGGCATCGGCCATGGTATTACGCCCCCGTTTGATGATTATGATACCGAATTGTAACATGTTGTTTCCAAGTTGTCAACGGGAAAAGACTGTCAAAAACGACGAAAAAATCCCCGTTTCCGATTGCACCACAAGGGATTGTGGTTTTCGGAAACGGGGAAATACTAGTGTGAGAAATTGTAACTATTTTGGATTATTTTGTCGCACCGCACTTGGAGCAGTAGATGCGTCCGGTTTTGACGGTTTCATCCCAGGCATCCGAGACGAGCCAGCTGTCCCAATAGCCATCCTCGTGATAGGCTCCGGGCGAGTAGTTGCAGGAAGCATCGGGGTGGTCGGAGCCGGCGATATGGCTTTCGCAGTCGCCCTGGCTGGTGCTTGAATAGCCGCATCCGCTGCATACATAGCTGTCGGGATCGGTGTAGGAGGTGTCCACCCAGACATTCTCATAGACCGCGTCATGATGGACGGTGGTTGTTTCCTCCACCCAGTTGTGGCTGCAGACCTGCTCCGTGGGGGACGGGGGTGCCGGCGACTCGGTGGGCAGCGGCGTGGGCGGATCGGTGGGGCTGGGCTCGGTCGGCGGCTCTGACGGCGATGCGGAGGGGAGAGCGCCGGAGCCCTTCAGGGCGGCAGCACCGATGGTGGCCTTGGGGAAGCTCCAGTAGTCATAGCCGCTGAGCACCTGCGACATGATCTTGCGGTAGATCTGGCACGCGGGGTTGCCGGAGAAATACATACGCTCCGGCTGCTCATAGCCCGTCCAGACCGCCGCGACGTAGTACATGGTGACACCGCAGAAATAACGGTCCTTGTCGTCATCCGTCGTACCGGTCTTGCCGCCGACGGCGGTGGTGCCGAAGTAGGCCTCGGTGCCGGTGCCGCTGTAGACGGCATCCTGCATCATCTGGCACATATTGGCGGCGGTGTTGGCGGAGATGGAGCTGATGTTGCGGGTGACGTTGTCGTAGACGAGGTTGCCGTCCGGATCCGTGATGGCGGAGTAGGTGCGGCCGTAGGACATCTTGCCTTCGTTGACAAAGGCGGTGTAGGCCTGCGCCATCTCACGCACGGTGATGCCGTCGGAGAGCTGCCCCAGCGCCAGCGGCGCGTAGGCATAGTCGGTGACGGTGCGTCCGTCCTCGGTCACGCGGTCGCGGACGAGGGAGGTGATGCCGTAGTGGTTGGTGAGGTAGTCCCAGCTCGTGGCGAGACCCAGCGCATCGAGGATCTGCGCGGCGATGGTGTTCTTCGATGCCACCAGTGCGTTGTGCACGGTGATGGAGCCGGAATAGCCGCCGGAGTTGTGGGGATACCAGCTCGTGCCGCGCAGACGGAGACCGGGGGAGTCATTGAAGACGGTGTTCTGGTTGATGAGTCCCGTGTCGATGGCGGGAGAATAGACCGCCAGCGGCTTGAACGACGACCCGGGAGGACGCTTGGCCTTGGTGGCAAGGTTGAAGCCGAGGTTGATGGTCTTTTCGCCCACGTCGCCCGCCATGGCGACGATGTCGCCGGTGCGCGGCTCGATGATGACCATGGCGCTGCGGAGCTGCTGGCTGGAGCTGCGGTAGGCATAGGGGAGGTTGTAAAGATTCTGATAGAAGTTATCCACGATGCCCTGAATGCGGGGATCGACACAGGCGTAGATGTTGTAGCCGGCGGAGAACATCAGCTTTTCCGCCACGGCGGTGGAAATACCCTTGGCTTCCGCGAGGTCGTTGACGGCATCCTCGAGGATGGTCTCCTCATACCAGGTGTAGATGTTGGCGGAGGAGTTGACATCCTCGTTGTGGTTGAGTGTCTCCTCCAGCGGAACTTCGATGGCGGCGGCGTATTCGTTGTAGCTGATGTAGCCCTGCTCATACATCTCGCGAAGGGTGGTGTTGCGGCGCTTGGTGCAGTTTTCGGGATAGATGTAGGGATCGTAGAGCGAGGGGTTGTTGGTGATGCCGATGAGCGCGGCGCTCTCCGCCAGATCGAGGTCCCAGACGTTTTTGCCGAAGTAGCAGTTGGCGGCGGAATTGACACCGTAGCAGCCCTCGCCGAGATAGATCTCGTTGAGGTACCAGGTCATAATCTCGTTTTTGGTGTATTTCTTTTCAAACTCGAGCGCGCGGAATATCTCCATCAGCTTTCGCTGGACGGTGACATCGTCGTATTCCGTGAGGTTTTTGATGAGCTGCTGTGTCAGCGTGGAGCCGCCGAATGTGGAGTTCATCGAAAGGAACATATTGGCGAAAGCCGCGACGGTGCGGTACCAGTCCACGCCCTTGTGCTCATAGAAACGCTTGTCCTCGATGGCGACGGCGGCGTGCTGGAGGTCGAGGGGAATGCTCTCGTAGTCCACCCAGGTGCGGTTTTCCTGACTGAAGAGCTTGGTCATTTCATGCCAGCTTCCGTCGGATTCCTGATACCAGATGGTGCTGGACAGGCTCAGCGCGGCCTCCTCCAGGGAGATGTCCATGTCCTCGGTCATGCAGGTCTTGACGTAGACGGAGAAAATGCAGGTGAGCAGAAGTCCGGTCACGACAACGACCAGCAGCACGGTGAGCACGGCTTTGACGGCAAGACGCAGGATCGCGCCGATGCCGGCGGCAGTGGTGTCGATGACGGACTCTGTTGTGCGGAAGGCTTTTTTGACCTTTCGTTGATTTCGCCATGCGTCGAATTTATTCAGAAAATCTCGGATCGTATTCAAAGATCGAACCTCCGGATGCGTTTGGTAAGCGGAAACCACACTGTTCCGATAATAATCTAGTTTTCTATTATAGCACAAATGCGGCGATTTGCACCCCTATTTTTTGAAAATTCACATTTTTACCGCAAATTGTATGCGCTCGGAGGGCGGCGGTCATACTAAAGGCGGAGGCGAGGGTGTTGAAGCAGCGGATAAAGTGCCTGTTTTGCGTGATGCTGGCGGTGGTGGCGATGCTGTGTCTTACGGCGACGATGGCAAAGCTCGGCGTGCTGAATGCCTCGGCACGGAGCGAGGACGAGTATCTGGTGCGGAGCTATGAGGGGCTCGTGTATGTCTACCGCCTGCCCGATACCCGCAAACCGCTGTATGTGCTGCAGACCGCGGCGGACGAGTTGCCGACGGCGCGGCGGGCGGAGCTGGCGCTGGGCGTGCGCGCGGCGGATGACGACGAGCTGCGCGAAATACTGGATAATTTAGAGTCTTGAAATTAGCTCGGTCATAGGGTACAATGCGGATGAGAACAACAGAGGAGGCTGTGACATGGACGAAGAATACGGTGCCAGCTATATCACCATCGTGGACGACGAGGGCGAGGAATTCGAACTGGAACATCTGGACACCTTCCAATTTGAAAAGAAGGAATACATGGTCTTTCTTCCCGCGGACATGGACGAGGACGATCCCGATTACGGGCTCATCATCCTGCGCGTCGTGGAGGAAAACGGAGAGGAGAGCTTTGAGTCCGTCGACGATGAGGACGAGCTTTCCGCCGTGTACGATTATTATATGGAAAATCTTTTCGAAGCCGGAGATGAAATCCCGGAGGACTGAGCGCATATACTGATAGTGAAACCTGCCCTGTGCGAGGTTGAAAGGGCCCGGTTGGACCCACATCTCTTATAAGGGACGCCATATACGGCTGCGGAGCGCAGGCCTCCCGACCTTGTCGGATGTTGGAAGCGCGGAACCAGCCATGAGGCGACCCACCTGCCGGATCGTGCAGGTTGCATATCGGGTCCCCACGGCAGGGCGGGCCATTGAAAAAGGAAGGTACTATACCTTCCTTTTTTCATTTCCTGCAAAACAAACCCCCTCAGTCGCCTACGGCGACAGCTCCCCCGAGGGGCGCCTTGGATTTTGCTTAGTCTAGAGCCTCTCTTGGGGGAGGTGGCGTGCAGCGCCGGTGGGGGTTGTTCTCTCAATCCAGCGGCAGCGGGGGAGTCTTATCCAGCAGCAGCGTGCCGAGGCAGACCGGCGGCGCGTCCGGAGGGAAGCGGCGATCGAGCTCGGGCTGCGTGCGGTCGAGCACGAACAGATAGATGTTGCCGAAGCTGTCCTCGCAATACTGGCGCACCAGCGTTTCCGCCCCCGCACGGAACAGACCGCACTGACCGATCGCCGGCAGTGTGAAGGTGACGCGCACCGCCTCGCCCGCGCGGATGTAGGGCTGCATATAATCGCCGTCCATGATGAACAGGGCGCGGGTCGGGTCGTCGCGGGACAGTGTCATTTTATTTTTCATGCCAATACCTCGATTTTTTTGTTGACAAACCGAAAACGGTCTGCTAATATACATAGGCTAGCTACCGTGCTGGTGTAGCTCAACGGTAGAGCAACGCACTTGTAATGCGTAGGTTGGGGGTTCGATTCCCTTCACCAGCTCCACCGAAAGTGAATATATGTGGGGGATTTCCCGAGTGGCCAAAGGGGACAGACTGTAAATCTGCTGGCAATGCCTTCGGTGGTTCGAATCCACCATCCCCCACCAAAAAACCGTTTGCTTTGCAAACGGTTTTTTTCGTTTTATTCGTGTCGGCAGAGATCGAGCTTTTCGAGCTGAAGGACTTTTTCCATGCACGCCGCGTCGCTGTCGAATTTGTAGCGCTGGACGGACTGCATGGAGGCGAGGTGCATCTCGATGGTCGGCGGGAGCGGGGTGTCGTCCAGCAGAATGAGCGCGATCGGCTTTTTCTTGCTGATGGCGTAATTGAGCTCCTTGAGACAGTAGTCGGACTGGATGCTCGTTTTGGAGATGAAGGCGAAGCAGCAGGTGCAGCCGGCGAGATTGCCCGCGATGACATCCTGCCATGCCGAGCCTGTCACGATGGCATCGTCATACCAGAAATCATAGCCCCTGTCCTTCAGAATGTTGAGGCAGGGCTTGACGCGGTCGAGGTCGAGATGGGCGTAGCTGATGAAGATATAGTGCCGTTGGCTGCGGGCGGGCAGGCTGCCGCGGTCGGGCGACGGGCCCGCGATCGGGCGTGTCACGACGTAGGCGGCGAGAACCTGCAGGAGGATGGCGGGCACACCGCAGACGAAGCGGTCGAGCTCGGTGGCGTTCGGAATGACATAGGAAAGAGCACAAAGCAGTACCGCGAGAACGGCGAAGCATACGCCGTCCAGCAGATCCAAGGAGAGCTTGTTTTGCTTGAAGCGGAGATTGAGCAGCTTCGCGAAGATCAGACCGGCGATGAAAAAGAGGATAAGCGGAAGCAGGAGCTTCAGAAGGACATCGTCGAAGCCCTGACCCGCCGCCCACAGCGCATAGCTGCGCTTGAGGCTGAGCGCGACGCGCGTGCCGTCCGCGGGGGCGGGGAGGATCGGCAGACCCGCTTTGTTTTTCACGATGCCGAAGCCGCCGCGGCAGAGCTCGAGCAGGGCGAAATAGACAAAGCTCAGCGTCTTGACCGTACCGTTATTCTTGCGGGTCGAGGCGAAAGCCGCCCAGACGACAAAAAACAGACCACCGGGAAGTCCGGATGCAAAGCACAGCGACGGCAAAGCGAGCAGCAGCGCCAGCACCGTCCTCTCCTCCGGCAGGAACAGCAGGAACAGAAGCATCGCCACCATCAGCGCGTTCGGCGAGACAGTCGCATAGCACACATAAAGCATCGCGGCACACAGCAAGCTCCCGAACATCGGCGCGAACAGCCAGATCACCGCGAGAAGCACTGCGATGCCCAGCGGAAGCCAGACGGCATCGGCAAAGTATTTCGCCCAAAAGCGCAAAAAGTCATTCAGCAGACTGCCCTCGGCGGCAAGACCGAAGTTGACGGCGGTGATCAGCGACAGCAGCACGACCAGCGTGAGGATCAGGCGGAGAGACCAGCTCCCGAGTGTGGACTGAAAAGCAAAGCTGTCCCAGCGACGGCGGAGTGTGTCCGTGAAGCGGAGGACGGGATTTTGCGCGGGGCGTTCCGCGGTTTTTGTGGTTTCGACCATAAGCAATAATCCTTTATCTCTATTTCATGGATGGCTCAAAGCGGGCGGTCAGCGCTCCGTCACGGCGTAGCCGATGGCATCGAGCGCGGCGGGGATGCCGATGACGGGCGCGCGGTCGAGATCCTTGATCGGCTCGGGAAGCTCCTCCCACGCGATAAGATAGGGCGAGAGCCTGCGCTCTTTGTCGGCGGCGGTCAGGCTCGTATCGAGCTCCCAGCCGTCCTCGAGCCGCTCCTGCATCCAGCTGTCATGCTCCATTTTCGCCAGCGCATCCACATACGCCGGCGGGATCTCCGTGATGGGATTTTCCGCCTGCTTTTTCGGCACGGCGCGGTAGTGCATTTTGTCGAGCTTGTCGAATACGTGCATGGCGCGGCGGAGGTTGGAGTATTTGAATTCGTCCGACATCTCCTCAAAGGGCACGAACACGGCGGCGGGGTCGTTTTTCCGGCGCTGGACGAAGTTGATCTCGTGCAGCGCCTTGGCGAGCTTTTCCACCTCCGCCAGAAGCGGGCGGGGAGTCGGCTTCGCCGCGGGCGAGGGGAGCTTTCCGGTCATTCGCACGGCGGCCTCGAGCGAGACGCTGTCAAACACGGCATCGAGGTCGAGGAGCGAGGCAAAGAGCGCGGTCTTTTTTGTGATGAAATCCTCGCCGAGCCCGCGGTCGTCGGAGAGATAGCGGATGCGGAGACTCTCATTTTCCAGGTCGATGCCCGCGTCCGCCACGGCGGTCTTTTGCCGGTCGAGGATGCCGTAGGCCTCGCGGTTCCAGTCCTGCAGCTCGTCGCACAGGAGCAGAAGCCACGCGACGGGATAGGTCTCGGGCTTGAGCTTCGGGCAGTCAAAGGGCGCTTTCTGAAAAATGTTCCGGTAGGCGTTGTGCAGCAGGATCGCGCCCGCGCTGTCCAGAACGGGCCAGAAGAACATTGAGGGCTTGAACGCCGCTTTCTGGATGAGGTAGCCGTACCACTTGAGCACGATGATGGCGCTGTAATAGCCGTGGTCGATGAAGCCGCCGCGGCTCATGACCCCGACAAAATCATCCAGCGTGCGCTTGGCATCAAGGGCATCCACCCCGAGACTCGTATGGAGCTTGTGCGCGAGCAGGTCGATGGGCTTGTAGAGGTCGAGCTCCGCAGCATCGGGATAGGCCGCGAGATAGTCCGCGCAGAAATCCTCCTCCCACAGCACGCGGCTGACGGAGTTGAGATCGGAGAAATCCGAGAAGCTCAGCATGACCTTGGCGCGCTTCTTGTCCTGCACGCTGCCGTCGGCATCGGAGGCGAAGTCGACGAATTTGTTGATCTGCCGTCCCGTGATCTCGACGGGATAGCCGACATCGTGGAACAGAGCCGCCAGCCCCCAGCGGAAGAAGAATTCCTCGTGTCGGGTCTTGTAGGCATCGGCATAAGCCGTGTCCGCGAGAACGGTCTTGTCGAAGGCCGCGCGGTAGCGGCTGTTTTGGGCGTAGATGCTGAGCCCCAGCAGAAAGACGTTGACGGAGTGTATGTAGTGGTCGCGCTGTTTGTCGATGAGCACGGCGGCGTTTTCCTCGTAGCTTTTGAGCATATCGAGCAGGTCGAGGAAGGGATTGCTCGCCCCGCGCATCGCCACGCGGTAGCAGTCGAAGAAGGTGCGGTAGACCCCCATGGCGGTCTCCTTGGTTTCTTTGCGCAGGAAGGCGAGGATGGATTGCCGCAGAAAGATCTTGTAGCAGTGACCGTGCGCAATGTCCTCGCGGAGCTCCAGCTCCTGCATGAAGCGGTCGATATAGGCGATCATATCACTCATGTCGGTGCTCCTCCGAAAAGGCTATATTTGGTTATAAAGTAAAGGATTGGAGCAAAAAAAGCAAGCCTTTACAAGAGAAAAGAGCTTGATTATAATGAAAAAGGAAAAATGCGGGAGGTGAAAGGCATGGCGATCCCCCTTGTGGTCGGTGTTACGGGACACAGACGGCTGCGTCCGGAGGACGATGCGGTGCTGCGCGCGGCGGTGCGGCGGGAGCTGCAGGCGCTGCAGACGCGCTGTCCGCATACGCCCATCAAGCTGCTGACGGGGCTTGCCGAGGGCGCGGATACCCTCTGCGCCGAGGAGGCGGCGGCGCTCGGTATCGCGTATTCCGCCGTGCTTCCCGCGGAAAAGGATGTCTTCCTCGCCGACTTTGAGGGCGAGGCGAAAGAACGCTTTCTCGCGCTGTATGAGAAAGCCGAGACGGTCATAGTGGCTCCTTCGGTCGAGCCGACGGAAACGAGCCGCAATTATCGCTTCCGTCAGGTCGGTATTTATCTGGTTGAGCACAGTCATGTTCTGCTCGCACTGTGGGACGGCGGGGAGGCGAAGTCCGGCGGATGCGGCACGGCGGAGGTCGTCGATATGCTCGTGAACGGAAGCTATGCGCCGCAAAAGGGGCTTCCGCTGCGGAGTCTCGACAACGAATGTCTCGTCTGCATCCGCGCGCCCCGCGCGGGCGCGGTCGATGCCGCCGCAGGGGAGCTCACGCGCAAGGGCGCGGAGACCGTTTTGGACAAGACCGAGGAGTTCAACGCCCTCGCGGCGGAGAAGTCGGGGCACGGTCATGCACTGTTTCCCGAGACGAAAAAGCTCGGTGAAACAGAGCAAAAGCTCCAGACGCTCTATCTCACAGCCTCGGGGCTCAGCGGACGATTCGCCAAGACCTATCGGCGCGTGCTCAAGCTGCTGGCGGCGGCGAGCACGGTCATCGCCGCGGCTTATCTTCTGTACGACCAGTTATCGCTGCTGTGGATGCTCCTTGTCTGCGGCGTTGTGCTGGCGCTGGCGTGGCTGTGCCGCCGCTATGCGGTGAAGTCGGACTGCCACCGGCGCTATATCGAATACCGCGAGCTGGCGGAGTGCCTGCGCGTACAGGCGTATTTGCGCTATGCGGGGAGTGCGCTGGACGTGAAAAACGTCTTCCCCGCCGCGCAGCAGGACGGGACTCCGTGGATCTTTTCCGCGCTGTGCGGTGTCTCGATCTACCCCGCCGACGGCGGCGCAGCGGATATCCTTTCCGACTGGGTGCTGGGGCAGCGCGACTATCACCGCAGCGCCCGAGGCAAAACAGCCCGTGACAAAGCGCGCAACGACCGTCTGGTGTGCATCGCCGCTGTTGTGTCCGTGTGTCTCTACGCCGTTTTGATCGCGGGCGATCTGTTCGGCGCATCGATGGAGCCGCGCTCGTATGAGCTGTGGTACACGGTTATCAAGGTGGCTCTGGGCTCTGTGTCCGTCGGCACGCTCTTTCTATCGAACTATTACGGCAAGCTCTCGCTCAGCCGGAAGCTCGCTGACCACGAGCGCATGGAGCGATTCTTCGGACGCATGGCGGCGCAGCTCCGCCGGTGCGGACAGACGGACGAGCTGCTCGAAGCGCTGGCGCGGGAGGAGCTCATCGAAAACAGCAACTGGTGCGCCTATCAGAGCGATAACGCCCCGACCCTGGACCTGTAGAACGGAAGCATACGATGGATAAAGCAGTGATCTACCTGCACGGCAAGGGCGGGAACGCCGCCGAGGCCGAACATTACAAGCCGCTTTTCTCCGACTGCGAGGTGATCGGCTTTGATTACCGCGCCGAAACGCCGTGGGAGGCGAAAGAGGAGTTTGCCGCGTTTTTTGATGCCGCGAGCAAAAAGTATGCCGCGGTCTCCGTGATCGCCAACAGCATCGGTGCCTTTTTTGCGATGAATGCTTTGGACGGTAAAAAAATCGACGCGGCGTATTTTATCTCGCCGGTCGTCGATATGGAAAGGCTCATTCTGGATATGATGACATGGGCGGGCGTGACGGAACGCGAGCTGCGCGAGAAGCAGCAGATCAAAACGAGCTTCGGGGAAACGCTGTCGTGGCAATACCTCTGCTATGTGCGGGAGCATCCCACTGCATGGGGCGTGCCGACCCATATCCTCTACGGGAGCGGCGATCATCTGACCTCGCGGGAAACGATGTCCGCCTTTGCGGAGAAGACCGGCGCGAGCCTGACCGTCATGGAGGGCGGGGAGCACTGGTTCCACACGGAGGAACAGATGCGCTTTCTGGATGATTGGATACGGAAAACCGCTCCGTAAGAAACAGCCTCGCCGTCCGGCGGGGCTGTTTTTATGGGCTGAATAACACGGTCGCAAATAGCCGCCGGTTTGCATTGCGGACGCTTTTGTGCTATGGTAGGGGCATGAAACAGAGAAAAATAAGACGGATCGCGGCGGCGCTGCTTTTGCTGCTGTCGCTGACCGGATGTACAAAACGAGAGTTTCCGCCCCCTGCGGCGGAGAGCACGCCCGTCCCCGCCGAGCCGACGGCGGAGCCGCTGCCGAGTACGGTGGAGGTGACGAACAGCGCGGGCGAAACGCGGCTGCTGCCCCGAAGCGAGGTGTTGACACCCTTTTCGGAGCAGATGGATGCCAAAAGCGTCCACGCCTTTGCATCAAATGCCTATTACGACGGGGAGGACTGGATTTTGCGGCGGGGCGTGGATGTGTCCGCGTATCAAGGGGACATCGACTGGCAGCAGGTCGCGGACTCGGGCGTGGAATTTGCCTTTATCCGCTGCGCGTGGCGAGGCTACGGTGCGGGCGGAACGATGCACGAGGATGAATGCTTCCGCCGGAATATCGAGGGCGCACGGGCGGCGGGACTGGATGTGGGTGTTTACTTCTTCTCGCAGGCGACAAATCTGCTCGAGGCGGCGGAGGAAGCCCGCTTCACCATTCAGCTTCTGGAGCCCTGTACCGTCACGCTGCCGGTGTATTTTGACTGGGAGCGTCAGCGGGCGGACGATTCCCGTACGCGGGATACGGACGGCGATACGGTGGTCGATTGCTGTCTGGAATTCTGCCGCGTGATCGAGGCGGCGGGTTACACCGCCGGAACGTATTTCAATCTGGACGAGGCTTATGACGAATACGATCTGGATCGCTTTGCGGGCTTGAAGATCTGGATCGCCGACCCGAATGCCTCATGGCCGCGCTACTACTATGCCCACGATATGTGGCAGTACAGCTTTGACGGCAAGGTGCCGGGCATCAGCCACTATGTCGATCTGGACGTGCTGTATGTGCCCGCGGATCCGATCACCCCTGCCCCGCAGGAAAATGAACAGTTACAAAGGGAGGGCTAAACGTGATTAATATTCCCGAGGATATGCTCCACGATCAGGAGGGAATGGAGCGCTATTGCCAATACTATATGGAGGAGCTTCCCAAGGCCTGCGGCGGCACGATGAACGATATGCTCAATTTCCGCATCGTGGACTGCGAATATGAGGAGCGCACCATCACCATCGCGCTGCGTATCGACCACTGGATGGCGAATCCCAACGGCAATATCCACGGCGGCATGATCGCCACCGTTGCGGACACCACGATGGGGCTTGTCAGCCGCTATTTCTCCGGCGGACGCATGACCCCCACGATTCAGATGAACGTGACCTATCTCACCCCGGGCAAGGTCGGCAACACGCTGTATTGCCGCGCGCACGTCGATAAATCCGGCTTCACCATCGCGTCCGTGGTGTGCGGGCTGTGGGTGGATCAGCGGGAGGATACGCCCGTGGCGACCGCGACGGCGACATATTATGTCAACCGGACGAACTGAGATGCTTTTTGCGTGCATTTTCGGTTGAAATATCCGGCAGAAGCTACTATAATAGGCAAGGTTATCCATCCGATATTCTGCTTGGATGAATGGAAATGGGAGGATCATGGATGAACAGAACACGCATCGCTGAAATTTGGAAAAGTCCGGAGGCTTTTGCCGATCAGACGCTGACGGTCTGCGGCTGGGTGCGCACCGTGCGCGATATGAAAAACTTCGGTTTCGCCGAGCTCAACGACGGCAGCTCCTTCAAGGGCGTACAGGTCGTTTTTGAGAGGGAGACGCTCGCCAATTATGACGAGATCGCCAAGCTGAACGTGGGCGCTGCGCTGATCGTGCGGGGAACGCTGCTCCTGACTCCGGAGGCCAAGCAGCCCTTTGAACTCAAAGCCGCCGTCATCGAGGTGGAGGGCATCTCCGCGTCCGACTACCCCCTGCAGAAAAAGCGCCACACCGTCGAGTTCCTGCGCACCATCCAGCATCTGCGTCCGCGGACGAATCTTTTTTCCGCGGCGTTCCGCGTCCGCTCCGTGGCGGCACAGGCGGTGCATGATTTCTTCCAGAGCCGCGGCTTTGTCTATATCAACACCCCGCTCATTACCGGCTCCGACTGCGAGGGCGCGGGCGAGATGTTCCAGGTGACAACGCTCGATCTCGAGAATCCGCCCCGTCTGGAGGACGGCTCCATTGACTACAGCCAGGACTTTTTCGGCAAGCGCACCAGCCTGACCGTTTCCGGTCAGCTCAACGCCGAGAACTTTGCCATGGCCTTCGGCGATGTCTACACCTTCGGTCCCACCTTCCGCGCCGAGAACTCCAACACCCAGCGCCACGCTGCCGAGTTCTGGATGATCGAGCCGGAGATGGCGTTCTGCGATCTGGACGGCGACCTCGAGGTCATGGAGGCGATGGTGAAATACATCATCACCACCGTCATGGACAAATGCCCGCAGGAGCTGGAGTTCTTCAACAGCTTCGTCGATAAGGGGCTCATCGAGCGGCTGAAAAACGTTGCGGAGAACGACTTCGCCCGCGTCAGCTACACCGAGGCCATCGACATTTTGCAGAAATCCGGCGCGGACTTCAAATACGATGTCTACTGGGGTGTCGATCTCCAGACCGAGCATGAGCGCTACCTCACCGAGCAGGTCTTCAAGCGCCCTGTGTTCGTCACGGACTATCCCAAGGACATCAAGGCCTTCTATATGCGCCTCAACGACGACGGCAAGACCGTCGCCGCGGCGGACTGCCTCGTCCCCGGCATCGGCGAGATCATCGGCGGCTCCCAGCGCGAGGAGCGCTATGAGCTGCTCACCGCCCGCATGAAGGAGCTCGGTCACAACGAGGAGGACTACTGGTGGTACCTCGACCTGCGCCGCTACGGCTCCTGCCGCCACGCCGGCTTCGGCCTCGGCTTTGAGCGCATGGTGATGTATCTGACGGGAGTATCCAACATCCGCGATGTGGAGCTGCATCCGCGTACGGTCGGCAATGCGGAATTCTAAGGCGGCTTGTCTTTTGCCGTCATACTTCCCCGAAGCCGCTTGCCGTACACACGGTACTGCCTGCGCGTCTTCGGGATCGTCTGACGGCAAAATCCTGTGCCGTGGTCATTTGGTATTATAAATTGAAAGGACTCGGAACGCTTGTTCCGAGTCCTTTTTTGTCTGCATCTTATGCCCCGTAATTTAGATTCTGCGCCGCCCAGAGACGGGCAAAGGCACCGTCGGGCTTTGCTAAAAGCTCCTCGCGGCTGCCGAGCTCGACGATATGGCTGCCCTCCACGACGGCGATCATGTCCGCGTTTTTGACTGTGGACAGCCGGTGAGCGATGATGATGCTCGTGCGGCCTTTGGCGAGCTCGTCCAGCGAGGCCTGAATGTGCTGCTCCGTCACGGAGTCGAGGGCGCTCGTCGCCTCGTCGAGAATGAGCACGGGCGGGTTTTTCAGAAAGACGCGGGCGATGGAAAGCCGCTGCTTCTGCCCGCCGGAGAGCATCACGCCGCGCTCGCCGACGTAGGTGTCGTAGCCGTCCGGCATCGCCATGATATCCTGATGGATCTCCGCGCGTATGGCGGCGGCGGTGATCTCCTCGTCCGTCGCGTCAGGGCGGCCGTAGCGGATGTTTTCGCGGATGGTGTCCGCAAAGACGAACACATCCTGCTGGATGATGCCGATGTGCCGCCGCAGCGAGCTCTGCGTCACAGCGCGAACATCGTGCCCGTCTACGGTGACGCAGCCGCCGGTCACGTCGTAAAAACGCGGGATAAGTTGACATAATGTTGTCTTCCCGCCGCCGGAGGGACCCACGACCGCGAGACATTTGCCGTGCGGCAGCGTGAGCGACACATGGTCGAGTACTTCGACCTCGTCGTTATACGAAAAGCTGACATCGCAAAACTCGATATCGCCCTGTATGCTGTTCAGCTCTGCGGCATCGGGGGCATCCGCGACCTCGGGCGCGGTGTTCATGATCTCGCGGAAGCGCTTGAAACCGGTCATGCCGTCGGAGAAGGTCTCGATAAAGTCCGCGAGCTGGAAAATGGGGCGGTGAAAGGTGGATATGTAGAGCGAGAAGGTGATGAGGTCAACGATATCCATGCGCCCCAGCATGATGAACAGCCCGCCGGCGGCAATGGTGATGACCTGCATGATGTTGACGAAGAAGCCGAGACCGGAATGGTAGATGCCCATGGTCTTGTACCAGACCTTTTTCGCGTCCTTATAGCGCTCGTTCGCGGCGCGGAACTTGCTTTCTTCCGCCTGCTCGTTGGTGAAGGCCTTGGCGGTGCGCACGCCGGATATGCCCGATTCCACGGCGGCGTTGATCTCTGCGAGCTTCTTTTTGACCTCGGCGTTGGACTCGTCCATTTTGCGGTTCCATTTGATCGTGAACAGCACGAAAATGGGCACAATAAGCACGATGATGACCGCCAGCGGCCAGCAGATGGTACACAGGACGATAAAGGAGCCGATGAGCGTGATGAGGCTCGTCATTAGCATCTCCGGTCCGTGATGGCTCAGCTCCGTGATAGAAAAAAGGTCGTTGGTAATGCGGCTCATGAGCACGCCCGTGCGGTTTTTGTCGAAGAACGAAAAGGACAGGGTCTGGATATGGGTGAGGATGTCGGTGCGCATATCCGCCTCGATGCGAATGCCCATGAGGTGACCGATGTAGGTGATGATAAAGTTGCAGACCGCCGAGAGAAAATACGCCCCGAGCAGCGCCGCCATGACCGCGAAAAAAGCCCCGAAACGGCTCACGGGCAGCAGCTCCTGCAGGCTGTAGCGCGTGGCGTAGGGGAACAGCAGATCCGCAAAGCACGCGATGAGAGCGCAGAGCATATCGATCGCGAACAGGCGGATATGGGGCTTGTAGTAGGTCGCGAAAACGCCCAGCGGAGACTTAGTAAAATCTTTCATAATAGCGGTTAGCGGAGGCGTGAAAGCCTCCGCTGTCCTTTTCTGTATTATGCGGTGGCGATGACGATCTTCCCGTCCTGCGCGGAGGCGGAGATGTGCGACACGGCGGACTGATGGCCGTCGATGATCTCGGCGGCAATGGCATCCTCGATCTGCTTCTGGATGAGGCGACGCAGGTTGCGCGCGCCGTACTGCACGGAGTAGCTCTCCTTGACCAGATAGTCGATCACGCCCTCGTCCCAGTCGAAGGCGATGTGGCGTTCCGCCATGACCGCCTTGAGCTCGGAGAGCATGAGCGCGGCGATGCCGCGGAAGTTCTCCTCCGTGAGCTGGTTGAAGTAGACGATCTCGTCCACGCGGTTGAGGAACTCGGGGCGCAGGAAGTCCGAGAGCGCTTTCATGGCGCGCTCGCGTCCCATCTGATTCAGCGTCTGACCGAAGCCGACCGAGCCGGATTTCTTGTCGGAGCCGGCGTTCGTGGTCATAATGATGACGGTGTTTTCAAAGTTCACCGTGCGCCCCTGCGCGTCGGTGATGCGTCCGTCGTCGAGGATCTGGAGCAGGATGTTCATCACGTCCGGATGCGCCTTTTCGATCTCGTCGAACAGCACCACGGAATAGGGACGGCGGGGGATCTTCTCGGTGAGCTGCCCCGCCTCGTCATAGCCGACGTAGCCCGGGGGCGAGCCGATGATGCGGCTGACGGAGAATTTCTCCATGAACTCGGTCATATCGAGCCGGATGAGGCTTTCGGGCGCGGAAAACAGATCCTGCGCGAGCTGCTTGACAAGCTCGGTTTTGCCCACGCCCGTGGAGCCGACAAAAATGAAGCTGACGGGCTTGCGCTTGGCGGCGAGACCCACGCGGCTGCGCTTGATGGCGGCGCAGACGGCATCCACCGCCGTGTCCTGTCCGATGATGTGCGCTCTGAGGCGCTTGTCGAGTTCGCTCAGGCGGGTGAACTCGTCCTCCGTGATGCTCGCGGCGGGGATCTTCGTCCACAGCTCGATGATGCGGGCGAGATTCTGCTCCGTCAGCACGGGGCGACCCTTTGCCTCGAGGCGGGCGATCTCGTCCGCGATCTGCATCTCGCGGGAGCGAATCTGCGCCAGACGCTCGAAGTTGTCGGTCTCGGCGGTGAGCAGCAGCTCGCGTTCTTTGTCGAGGTCGGCGCGCTCCTTTTCAAGCTCCGCCGTTTTTGCCGCCTCGGGGTTTTTGAGGTCGACATCCGAGCAGGCCTCGTCGATGAGGTCGATGGCCTTATCGGGCAGGAAGCGGTCGGTGATATAGCGCTCGGAGAGCGTGACGGCTTTGGCGCACATCTCGTCGGGGATCTCCACGCCGTGGTGCTCCTCGTAATAGCGGCGCACGCCCTTGATGATCTCGATGGAGTCGGCGATGGACGGCTCCGCCACGGTGACGGGCTGGAAGCGGCGCTCCAGCGCGGCATCCTTTTCGATGTGCTTGCGGTATTCGGCGAAGGTGGTCGCGCCGATGACCTGGATCTCGCCGCGGGACAGCGCGGGCTTTAGGATGTTGGCGGCGTTCATGCTGCCCTCTGCATCGCCTGCGCCGACGATATTGTGGACTTCGTCGATGACGAGGATGATGTTGCCCTGACGGCGGATCTCGTCGATGAGACCCTTCATGCGGCTTTCAAACTGACCGCGGAACTGCGTGCCGGCGACGAGGCCGGTGAGGTCGAGCAGATAGACCTCTTTGTCCTTCAGCTTATACGGCACCTCGCCCGCGACGATCTTCTGCGCCAGACCCTCCGCGATGGCGGTCTTGCCGACACCGGGCTCGCCGATGAGGCAGGGGTTGTTCTTCTGGCGGCGGTTGAGGATTTGGATGACGCGCTCGAGCTCCTCGGCGCGGCCGATCATCTTGTCGAGCTTGCCCTCACGGGCACGCTGCGTGAGGCTGATGCAGTAGTTTTCCAGAAACTTTTTCTTGCCGCCGCGGCTGTTGCCTCCCGCCGCGGGGGGTGTGTTGGGCCCGGGACCGGGCGTTTTGTCGTCGGGGGTTTGATTCTGCTGCCCCTGTGGACCGCCGAACAGACGGCTCAAAAAGGGGAAGGTAGCGGTTTTGCCCTGATCATCCTCGTCGCCTTCGCCCCCGGGCTCGATATTCAAAAGACTGTCCAGACCCTCGGCACCGCCGAGAGCGTTCATCATTTCGCCCTCCAGACCGTCCAGATCCTCATCGGACAGACCCATTTTGGCGATGATGTCATCCACGGGCTTGATGTGAAGCTCGCGGGCGCATTTGAGGCAGAGACCCTCGTTTTTGGTCTCGTTACCCTCGATTTTGGTAATAAAGATGACCGCCATGTTCTTTTGACAGCGGGCACAGATCGTTGGCTGCATGAAACTCTCCTTATGAGAAAAGTAGGGGGGAATCCTTAGAAGTTTATGAACTGGCTGACCATGTTCATGTCCATAAAATAGGCGGCGGCACCGGAGGTACGCAGCGTATCCTCGGGCAGCACGATGCCGATATACTGGCAGAACCAGAGAATGAGCGAGCAGAACAGAAAGCCCGTCACAATGCCGAGACCGAGACCGCCCAGATCGTTCACCAGCCCCACAAAGGGGATGCGGAACGAGAGATTCGGCAGATTCACGATGACGGTCATGAGGATGAAGAGCAGGCAGAACGCCAGCGCAAAGCCCAGCACCCATGTGACGGTCTGGCACATGATCATGACGGCAGCATCGGTCATACTGCACGCATTTTCCTCGCGGAAGGCATCCGCCTTGACCGCCATGCGCTCCGAGGCCTGCGCGGAGATGCCGAGCTTATAATAGCTCTGCTGGTAGACGGAGTGGATGACCTGCGGATTTTCCGCCAGCAGATCGTTGAGGGAGTAGAGAACGTCATATTTCCCATCCTCATCCGCCTCATAGCCGAGCTGCTGATATGCCTGATCCTCCACGCGGCTTTCCAAAAATCCCGCCACGAAGGGCTTGAGCGCGGGAATGACCTCGTAGGAATAGGCATCGGACAGAAGCTGCGCGCCGAAGATGGCGAGGATGATGACGAGGATATCTATGATCCCCATGATGATACCCTTTTTGAAGCCCTGCCATGCACAGATGACGACAATGCCGATCAAAAGGATGCTGATAATGAGCGTAATGTTCAGGTGCATTTCTGTTTACCCCCTCAGAACTTATAGACTTCGGCAAAACCCGACGCGAGAAGCAGGGCTTCGCCTTTGTTGCGGATGAGTGCGGAGCGGAAGCCGGTCACATCGGCGAGCCGTCCCCGCAGAACGCCGGTGGAGGAATACATGGCGGCACCGGCGGTGTCAAAAATCAGAATTTCGCCGTTCGCGGCATCGAGCGACAGGAGCTCCTGCTTTTCGTCGATGGCGGCGATCTCCTTTCCGGAGGAATCCAGCGCGACCACCGTGCAGACAGAGCCCGAACGGTAGGGGCTGAGCGCGAAGCAGAGAAAGCTGTCCGCCGCCTTGCAGAAGATGGGATAGTTTTCCGCGAAATCGTAGGTGGCGTTCCATACGCCGTCCGCCGAGAAAAACTGCACGCGCTCGGCGCTGTAGACGCAGAGCCTGTCCGCCGAAAACCAGTGCAGATCGGCGCAGACCGTGTCGGAGACGGAGAACGCCGCCTGCTGCGTCTCGCTCGCAAGCGAGAACAGCCGGACCTCGCTGCCCCCGCTGTTCAGACACAGCACGGCGATCATGCGGCCGTCGGGACTGACGCGGGCGGAGATGACGTAGGCGGTGGAGCAGTACCAGCGCCAGACCTCGCTGTGAGCGCTGTCCAGTACCGTGACGACGGCCTTGTAGCCCGCCTCACGGGTGACGAGCGCGGTGTGACCGCTGGGCGAGCAGTGGAGACAGAGGATGTCCCCCGTCGCCGTGCGGCTCGAGACCGTACCGTCCGCCTCGGCAAACCACAGACCCTGTCCGCCCTGATCGAACACGGCGGCGTAGGCGGCGCAGCCGTCCACTGTCGGCGTTTGCAGCGCCGTGACCGTCGAGCCGAGGAGCGTCCCGTCCGACCCGAAGACCGAAAAGCCGCTGCCGGTGACGGCAACGAGGTTTTTCCCCGCCATGGCAAAGCACTGTCCCGCGCCCGGCTCGTAGCTGTATGCCAGTCGGCTCTCCGTCTGCTCGACGGAGAGGATGTGCTCGTGTTCGCCGAACAGCTCGTCCCGAAAATACCAGGTGGCGGCGGCGGCAGCGAGCAGCAGCACGGCAAAAGCCGCCGCGACGGCGATGCGTATGCGCTCGGAATGGGTGAGCGGTTTTTTCTCCTGCGAATACGGCATGAAACTGTCCTTTGCTGTAACTACTTATTTTAGCATCGCGGAACGGGTTTGTCCATCATTTTTCCAACATCTCCCTCGTACCAGATGCGGTTCATGTAAAGTCCCTGCGGCGGCATGGTCGGACCGGTCAGCCGCCGGTCGCCCGTTTCGAGCAATGCGGGGATCTCGGACGGTGACAGCTTGCCCTGCGAGGCGTAGACCAGCGTGCCCACGATGGCGCGCACCATGTTGTACAGGAAGCCGTCCGCGCACACATAGACCCGTATCAGCGCGTCCTCCCGTTCGACGCGGCACCACTTGACCGTCCGGACGGTGGTTTTCGTCTGCGTGCCGACGGAGCGAACGGCGGCGAAGTCGTGCGTGCCGACAAAGGCGGCGGCGGCCTCGTTCATCACGGTCTCGTCCAGCGGGTAGGGGAAGAAGCAGGCGCGGTTATCCAGAAAGGGGTCGGGGATGCGCGAGTTGAGAATTTGATAGACGTACTCCTTTTGGATGCACGAGCCGATGGCGTTAAAATCCTCCGGCGCGTCCACGGCATCCAGCACGGCGATGTCCGCGGGCAGCCGCGTGTTGAGCGCGAGCGCGACGCGGTCGGCGGGAATGGCGCAGCTCGTGCGGAAATTGGCGCAGTATTTTTTGGCGTGAACGCCCGCGTCCGTGCGACCGCAGCCGGTGATGTGGCGCACGTCGCCGCAGACGGTATTGACCGCCTTCGTCAAGGTCTCCTGCACCGTGGGCAGGTGGTCCGCCTGCGTCTGCCAGCCGTGGTAGGCGGAGCCGTCGTATGCGATTTTGATGGCGATGTTTCTCACAGACCGAAGCTCCTTAACACGATGACGGCGGCGAGCAGGGCGAGGATGACGACCAGTGCTCCCGCGTCGCAGGCTTTCATGGAAAGCTGCTTCATGCGGCTGCGTCCCTCGCCGCCGTTGTAGCAGCGGCACTCCATGGCGGTCGCCAGCTCCGCCGAGCGGCGGAAGGCGCTGACGAACAGCGGAATGAGCAGCGGCAGCAGCGCCTTGGCGCGGTCGGTGAGCTTGCCGGTATCAAACTCCGCGCCGCGCGATTTCTGCGCGGACATGATGCGGTCGGTGTCCTCGATGAGGGTGGGGATGAAGCGCAGCGCCAGCGACATGACCAGACTGAACTCATACACCGGAACATGAAGCTTTTTCAGCGGGCTGAGAAGCTGTTCCAGACCGTCCGTAATGGCGAGGGGGCTGGTGGTGTAGGTGAGCAGGAAGGTGCCCGCCACGAGCAGGATGACGCGCAGCAGCATATAGACCGCGTTCGTCAGTCCCTCGCGGGTGATTTTCAAAAAATGAAACTGCCAGACGATGTCGCCCGGGGTGAAGAAGATGTTCAGGATGGCGGTGAAGATGATGATGTAGATGAGCGGCTTTAAGCCCTTTACCACCGCCTTGGGACCGATGTGACTCAGCAGCATGACGAGCGCGAGAAAGGCGATGACCGCCGCGTAGCCCGCAAAACCCTTGGCGATGAACAGCGCCGCGATAAATACGATGGTGCCGATGAGCTTGGTACGCGGGTCGAGCCGGTGGATGACGGTGTCGCCGGGGAAGTACTGACCGAGGGTGATGTCCTTCAGCATGGCGCGTCACCTCCCCGCAGCGCGAGAATGGCCTCCGTGAGCCGGTCGAGCGTGTAGATGTCCGGCGGCAGCTTAACGCCGAGCCGGCGCAGCCGCGATGCGATGTCGGCACTCGCGGGCAGGTCGAGCCCCATGCCCCGCAGCGCGTCGGCGTGGGAAAAGACCGAGGCGGGCGTTCCGTCAAAGGCGAGCTTGCCGCCGCTCAGCACGACGAGACGCGAGCACAGCGAGGCGGCGGCGCTCATATCGTGCGTCACGAGGATGAGGGTCGCGCCGGTGGCGGTCTTCCAGTCGAGGATGTTGCGGAAGATGCTCTCGCGTCCGGCGGGGTCGAGACCCGCCGCGGGCTCGTCGAGGATGAGCAGCTCCGGCTTCATCGCCAGAACGCCCGCCAGCGCGATGCGGCGCTTCTGCCCGCCGGACAGCTCCAGCGGCGACACGCCGAACAGCTCCTCGCCAATGCCGACGAAGGCGGCTGCCTCGCGCACACGCGCGTCCAGCTCCGCGCCGGAGAGCTTCTGATTCTTCGGGCCGAAGGCGATGTCCGCCCAGACGGTCTCCTCAAAGAGCTGATGCTCCGGATACTGGAACACGAGCCCCACGCGCCGCCGTGCGTCACGCATGGCGGTCTTGGAGGCGAAAATATCCTGCCCGTCCAGCAGAACGCTGCCCTCCGAGGGCTTCAAAAGAGCGTTAAAATGCTGGATGAGCGTGGATTTTCCGCTGCCCGTGTGGCCGATGAGGCCGATGGTCTCGCCGCGCTCGACGGCGAGGTCTATATGGTCGATGGCGACTTTTTCAAAGGGTGTGCCCTTGCTGTAAACGTGTGTAAGGGCTTTGGCTTCGAGAAATGGCATTATCGGTACAAGGCCTCCGCTATGGCTTTTGCGCCCGCTTCGGGCTCGAGGATGTCGGGGGGGAGCTCCATGCCCGCGGCACGGAGATCATGCAGCAGCGCCACGGTGTCCGGCACGTCCAGACCGAGCGCACGGAGCGTTTCGATTTGCGAGAACACGGACTGCGGCGTTCCGTCGAGTGCGACGCTGCCTTTGTCCATGACAAGGACACGGTCGGCGCGGGCGGCCTCGTCCATGTGGTGCGTGATGAGGACGACGGTCATGCCCTGCTCGCGGCACAGCCGCTCCACGGTGGCGAGCACCTCGCGCCGCCCCTGCGGGTCGAGCATGGCGGTGGGCTCGTCCAGCACCAGTGCCCGCGGCTGCATGGCGAGCACGCCCGCGATCGCCACGCGCTGCTTCTGCCCGCCGGAGAGCAGGTGCGGCGAGTGCATACGCAGCTCGTACATCCCGACGGTTTTCAGCGCCTCGTCCACGCGCCTGCGGATCTCCTGCGGCTCCACGCCGAGATTTTCCGGCGCAAAGGCGACATCGTCCTCGACGACGTTCGCGACGATCTGGTTATCGGGATTCTGGAACACCATGCCCACCGTGCGGCGGATGGGGATGAGCTTTTCCTCGTCGGCGGAGTCCATGCCGTCAAGGAGCACTCTGCCCTCGGAGGGCGTGAGGATGGCGTTCATGTGCTTGGCGAGGGTGGACTTGCCGCAGCCGTTCGCCCCCAGCACCGCGACAAAGCTGCCGGATCGAATGGATAAGGTTATGTCAACCAATGCCGGAGACAGTGCGTCGGGATATGTGAAGCTCACACGGTCAAATTGAATTATGTCAATCAATGCGTCACACCTCCCAGCGGCAGCTCGCCCCGCAGGGCAGCACAAGATCGCTCGCCGTGGCGCGCAGACCGAGCTCCTGCGAATCGGCGTGTCCGCCGTAGCGCGTCGTGAACAGGCTCTCCGCGATGTAGGTCAGCGTGGCGGCGGAAAGGCCGGTGGTGTAGGAGTTGATGAGGACGAACAGCGGCTTGTCGGAGAGGACTTCCCGCACGGTGGAGACGAGCTCCCAGAGGTTGTCCTCCAGCCGCCAGACCTCGCCGCCCGGGCCGCGTCCGTAGGAGGGCGGGTCCATGATGACGGCATCGTAATGATGCTCGCGGCGGATCTCGCGCTGGACGAATTTGAGGCAGTCGTCCACGATCCAGCGCACGTTGCGGTCGCTAACACCGCAGCTCGCGGCGTTTTCCTTGCCCCAGGTCACCATGCCCTTGGCGGCATCCACATGGCACACGGAGGCACCCGCGGCGAGGCAGGCGCAGGTGGCGGCGCCGGTGTAGCCGAAGAGATTCAGCACGCGGATGGGGCGGCGGGCGGCGCGGATCTTATCCATCGCCCAGTCCCAGTTCGCCGCCTGCTCGGGGAATACGCCCGTGTGCTTGAAGTTCATGGGCTTGACGTTGAAGGTCAGCTCGCCGTAGCGGATCGTCCACGCGGCGGGCAGATCGTTTTTCTCCCACGCGCCGCCGCCGGAGGACGAGCGGCGATAGACCGCGTCCGGCTTTTTCCAGCGCGGGTCGAGACGGGGCGTGTCCCAGATCGCCTGCGGGTCGGGGCGCAGCAGGATATGCCGTCCCCACCGCTCCAGCTTTTCGCCGCGCGATGCGTCCAGCAGTTCATAATCCGTCCAGTGCTCGGAAACCCACATATCTGTCTCTCCCTGTTTTGCTCATAATAAGACACACTATTATATCATTTGAATATCCGCAGGTCAACGAAAGGCGCGATTCTTTTTTCGTTCAAATGCGACAAAAAACGGGAGCAAGCCGCAGCTTGCTCCCGCTTATGCAGTTGTTTCGGAATTTTACAGACCCAGCAGATCCAGCAGAGCCTTGAGGGAAACGTAGCTTTCGCCGTTCATTTCCACGATGCTGAGAGTGGCTTCGCCGCTCGGCTCGACCACGATCTCGCCCGCCCAGTAGCCGCCGTCGTTCACATTGACGGTCTCGCCGTTGACGGTGACGCTGCCGTTGATGACCGCGCCCTTGTCCATGGTGATCTCGGTGAGGTAGGAGGTCTCGGTGACGTTCCAGACCGCGCCGTTTGTCAGCGTGAGGAACAGGCCGTAGCCGTCCTCGGCGTAGTTGCCGAGCTCGGTCTTCTGGGCGTAGCCGATCTCCTGCGAGGCGGTGTTGCCGGAGGCGAAGTGGGTGACCTCCCAGGTGTCGGAGCCAAGGGAGATCGCGCCGGTGATCTCGGAGGCATCGAGGGTGACCTCGAGGCTGCGCGGCGTGCGGATGCCTTCACCGGCAGGGCCGCTGGTGGCGGTGTATTCGTCGCCGGTCATGGCAGCGGTGTTGAGGATGTCGCCCGCCATGACGGAGTTCTTGATGGTGACGGTGGGGGCTGCACCGGAGTTCTCCGTGCCGGAGCCGCCGTCGGAGTTGTGGATGAGCTTGACGATGCAGTTGGAGTCGCCGGAGCGGAAGACGGTGTGCTCGTAGTTCACGTCCTCGCCGTCGGTCGTGCCGAACTGCTCGTCGATGTCCGCCATGTCCGCGCCGTATTCCTCGGCGAGAGCGGGATTCAGGGTGTAGGTGCCGTCAAAGGCGATGGTGCAGTTGTCGAACACGACGGTGTTCGCGGTGTCGCGGAGCATGACGCCCGCCTCGCCCACGTGCAGCTCGGTGTCGGTGAAGATGATGTCGCCGACGCTGTTGCCGGAGTGGGTCATGACACCGTACATACCGACGTTCAGCACGCAGTTGTCATAGACGATCTCGCCGCTGCCGGTCTCGACCGCGCCGTAGTCGGGCACGTCGATCGCGGAATTGGTGAAGTAATCGCAGGCACCGCCGTCGGAGTAAGCGCCGTAGCCGGAGGTGATGACACCGATGTAGCTGTCGTTGATGTGCAGCTCGGTGGGCTCATCGGAGGCGGTGTAGAGGTTGTCGCTGTCGGTGGACAGAGCGCCCCAGCCCTGGGACACGACCACGGAGTTGTTGTAGGTCACGCAGGATGCGCCCACGGCATTGGTGGCACGGATGGAACCCTCAAGGAACAGTCCCGGAGGGCAGCCCTGCATGGTGGAGCGGTTGGGGTCGGAAACGGCGTAGAAGGTGGAGTCGTTCACGGTCGCCTGCGCGCCGAAGCGGGTGAACAGCGTGCCGCGTCCGGGACCGCGGGTGATGACGCGGAAGTTGTTGAACTCGGCAATGGCGTTGTCGGTCACATACAGAGCCGCGCCGAAGCCGCCCATGTCGTTGGTGCCGATGCCGTTCATCTCGACCACATAGTCGCTCAAAACGGCGGGGGCGGGATCGTCCAGACCGAGGTTGGTGTAGCTGCCGGTCTTGCCGTTATCGACCAGATTCTGCGCGATCTCCTCGATGCTCAGCGCAGCGTCGTAGCCCATGGCCTCGCAGAAGGCATCCCAGTCGGGATAATAGCTGCCGGTGATGTAGGAATAGTTGATCTTCTCGGCGACCAGCGCGGGGTCGGAGTCGCCGCCGAGCACGAACGCGCCGGTGTTGCGAACGGCGATACCCACGGTGTTGTCCTCATCGGACACGATGGTGGTGACACCGTTTTTCTCAGTCAGACCGTCCTTGGTGGACAGGGCTTCGTCGAGCTCGCCTGCCTCATAGACCAGAGAGGCAGTCGTCACAAGACGCTGCACCTGACCCATGGCGACACCGTCGAGCGTGATGGCCTGCTTGGGGTTGGCTGCCGCGGAATCGGACACGGTGGCGGCCGATGCGCCTGCTTCGCCGGAGGACGCAAGTGCCAGAGAGCCGAGACTGAACATCAGCGCCACGCACAGAAGAATGCTGAGCAGTTTTTTCATGGAAATACTCCTTTCGAAATTTGCAAACGGTATTTGCTTTACATAATATTATACCAAACGAGCGCCGTTTCTGTCAATGACCGACCGTGCTTTTCGGATCATTCGTTCGCCCGAGAAGATAGTCGGTCGAAGTCTTGTACAGATCCGCCAGGGCGATCAGAACAGCCGTCGGAACGTCCCGCTGTCCTGTCTCGTAGCGGCAGTATTGCGGCTGCGGCATCCGCAGATATTCCGCCACCTCCCGCTGTGTCAGGTCGCTGTCCTCCCGCAGATCGCGCAAACGCCGATAATAGCTCATGTCCGTTCACCTCAATATATCCGATTGGATATATTGACAATACAGCCAAAGCGGTGTCGCTTTCATAAAAAATAACCAAACGGTTATAAAAATGTTCGGTCACTTTTCCCCTTGACAGAATGGAAAACATTCCCTACCCTAATAATGTATCTTTAATTTTGTGAGGTGAGCGGTTTTGAAGAAAATAACGGCGCTGCTGCTCCTTTCTGCGCTGCTGCTTGCCCTCGCGGGCTCTGCATGGGCTGCTGAAGCGGACCATGATTACGTCTATCGCTACGACGATCCGGACGAGGTGCCGTCGGTGGAGGCCTTGGACGAAACCGTTATTCAGACCGAAGAAGAAAGCGGTGTGCGTTTTGTCACCATCGCCAACGTCTTTCATGCCGCGCACGATTCCGACGAGCTTTTGCAGGCGGTCACGCTGACCCACTCGGAGTGTCCGCAGGGAGTCGTGTCCATTATCACCGATCTGACCGACCCCGCGGTGCCGGACTCCGGCCTCATGGACAGCTACACGCTGGAGGCGGACGATCACGGCTGTAAGGAGTATACATTCTATTTTGACGAGCCCATTCTGCTCAAAAGCGGCAGCTGGTTTTCCGTTGCTTTCAGCCTCCCCGTGACCGACGAGACCGAGGGGCTGATCCTCCGCGATGCCGCTGCGACCTCGCAGGGCGGCGCGAGCTTCATCGTCGGTGCCGACGGCTATTGGTACGATATCTCCGCGTCGGAAGAGGGCGCGTCTGTCTTCTGCATCTCGGCCTATACCGATGCCTTCGTCTGCTCTCACAACTGGCTCCCTGTCAGCGACACGGAAAAGCAATGCACCCTTTGCGGTGAGATCAAAGCGCGCGACTACGCCCCCGATCATTTTGCCGATATCAGCAGCGATTCGGTGTATTACGATGCCATCGTATGGGCGTTGGAAAACGGCATCACGACCGGAACGGATGCCACGCATTTCGCACCCTCCAAAAACTGCACCCGCGCCCAGATCGTGACCTTCCTGTGGCGCACTGCGGGCTACCCCGAGCCGGAGACGACGGCGAATCCCTTCACCGATGTGAAGTCTTCCTCCGACTACTATAAAGCCATCCTCTGGGCGGTCGAGCAGGGGATCACGACCGGCACGACGGCGACTACCTTCAGCCCGAACGCTTATTGCACCCGCGCCCAGATCGTGACCTTCCTGTGGCGCGCTGTGGGCTGTCCCGAGCCGGAGAACGCGAAGCAGACCTCCATTGCGGATATCGACATCGGCACCTACTATTATAAGCCCGTCCTCTGGGCGATTGAGCAGGAGATCACGACCGGCACCGACAGCACCCACTTCTCTCCGAACAGAGCCTGCACCCGCGCACAGGCCGTCACCTTCCTGTATCGCCTGTTCGCCGGAGAAGGCAAATGAGTTGACATAACAACCAATGTCGCATGGAACCAACAAGGACACCGAAAGCCCCGAAAGGCTTGTTCGGTGTCCTCGTTTTATGGAGTTTTTCGGCTCACCACGGGCTGGCTGCCGTGGTGTTCATGCCCGCATAGCGCACCGCTGAGAACGCCAGCACCCGCGTGGGGTCGAGGCAGTCGGCGGCGATGCCGAGCTCCCCGAATGCGAGCGGCAGCTCCGTGCAGGCAAGGAGAAATTTCTCCGCGCCCTGCGCACGCAGATCGTCCAGAATCTCTGCCACGGGGATGTCCCGCAGCGGGATGCTCCGCGCCTTCACGCCCTCGTAGATCAGCCGCATCACCTGCTTTTGATGCTCCGGCTTCGGATAGACCGGCTCGATGCCCTCGGCACGCAGCGCCTCGGCATAGATGCCGCTTTGGATGGTGCCGTCCGTGGCGAGAACGCCCGCGGTCCGGACACCCGCTTCCCGCAGCACCGCCGCCGTCAGCCGCGGCATGTGCAGCACCGGCACGGGCAGCTCCGCGCAGAGGCGATCATAAAAATAGTGCGCCGTGTTGCAGGGCATGATGAGAAACTCCGCGCCCATGGCGGCAAGGCGTTTGCCGCTCGCCGCCATCTCGGGCAGCGGGTCCGCGCCGCCGTGCAGGATCGCCGCCGTGCGGTCGGGGATGTCGGTGTTCACATCCGTGAGGATATGGATATGCTCCTGATCGCAGTGCGCGTCCGTCAGCGCGATGATCTTTTCCATCAGGTCACAGGTCGCCGCCGGCCCCATGCCCCCGATGATTCCCAGAATCTTTTTCATACAAAACCTCGGTCGTGTTTTTTCGTTATTATAGCACAGATATCGGGAAAAGGAAGTTGCTTTGTTACAATATAAATTATGTTGTGGCGGGGGGGAAAAGGTGATATACTTGGAAAAATAACATCATGGAGGTGGATTCCATGAGTAAATTCAAGGCTTTTCTCAAGCGCAAGGATATCGTGTTCTCCGCCCGCCGCTACTGTATTGATGCCCTGTCCGCCATGGCGCAGGGGCTGTTCTGCACGCTGCTGGTCGGCACGATCCTGAACACCCTCGGCGCACAGCTCCACATCGGTTTCCTCACCGCCACGGTCGCCACCGTGGGCGGCGTGGACTACACCGTCGGCGGGCTTGCGTCCGCGATGGTGGGACCCGCGATGGCAGTCGCCATCGGACACGCCCTGTGCGCGCCGCCGATGGTGCTGTTCTCGCTCGTGCCCGTGGGTTTTGCCACGAACGCCGTGGGTGGTGCGGGCGGTCCGCTCGCCGTGCTCATCGTCGCCATCGTCGCGGCGGAGTTCGGCAAGGCCGTCAGCAAGGAGACCAGGGTGGACATCCTCGTGACCCCCATTGTCACCATCCTCATCGGCGTGGGGCTGTCCGCGCTGATCGCCAAGCCCATCGGGCAGGCGGCGAGCTACGTCGGCAAGCTCATCATGTGGGCGACGGAGCTGCGCCCCTTCCTCATGGGTATGATCGTGTCCGCCGTCGTCGGTATTGCGCTGACGCTGCCGATCTCCTCCGCGGCGATCTGCTCCGTGCTGGGGCTGACGGGTCTCGCGGGCGGCGCGGCGGTCGCCGGATGCTGCGCGCAGATGGTCGGCTTCGCCTTTATGAGCTTTCGCGAAACCCGCTGGGGCGGGCTCGTTTCGCAGGGGCTCGGCACCAGTATGCTGCAAATGCCGAACATTCTCAAAAATGTGAAGATCTGGATTCCACCCACGGTCGCGAGTCTCATCACCGGCCCGATCGCCACCTGTGCGTTCAAGCTCCAGATGAACGGCGCGGCGGTCAACTCCGGCATGGGCACCTGCGGGCTCTGCGGACCCATCGGCGTGTGGACAGGCTGGGTCGCGCCCACGGAGCAGGCCATCGCGAACGGCGCGGCGGCTGTCACGCCCACCGCCATGGACTGGATGGGGCTCGTGCTGGTGTGCATCGTGTTGCCCGCGGTCTTGAGCTGGGCGCTCGGTCTGCTGCTGCGGAAGATCGGCTGGATCAAAGAGGGTGACCTCGTCCTTCCGTAATGTTTTATACAATTTAATTTTTCAAAGCGTTCTGCTGTTTTGGCAGAACGCTTTTTTTACCGCTTGTATTTTGTGTGTAAACGGAAAAAATATTGTCGAAAAGCTTTGGAAGAAACTTGTGTTTTGAACAAAGGGCGCAGCGGCGGCGCTTTGCGCGGCGTTGGTAATTCCGCAAGTTTTTTGCGCGGTTGACCCGTCTTATACCGAGCATAATGAGAGGGCAAGGCGAAAGGAAGGGATTGATTATGCAAAAACTACAGCGCGGCGTGCTCGTCCTGTGCCTGTCCGCTCTGTGCTTCGGCATAGAGGCGCAGGCGGCGGATATGCTCATCCCGATGGGAACGCCCGTGGGAATACAACTGAATACGGACGGCGTGCTGGTGGTGGACACGCCGGAGCTTGACACGGAAAACGGTTTGATCGCACCGGCGCGGGATGCCGGTCTGCGGGCGGGTGATATCATCGTGAGCGTCGGCGGTCACAGCACCGCCACCGCCGCCGCGCTCGCCGAGGCCGCCGCTGAGCTGCCCGACGGGCCTGCGTCCATCACGTATCTGCGCGGCGGGCAGACCCTGCACTGCGAGCTGACACCCGTGCGGGATGCCGGCGGATCGCGGCTCGGTCTGTGGCTGCGCGACGGCATTGCCGGTGTCGGCACCATGACCTTTTATGATCCCGAGACGCACCGTTTCGGCGCGCTCGGTCACGGGGTCAGCGACGCGGAGACTGCCACCATGCTGCCGCTGGCGGACGGCTCGGTCTGTTCGGCGCGGATCGTGGATGTGCAGCCCGGCGCGGCGGGGAAGCCCGGGGCGCTCGCGGGCGTGTTTGATATGGACGAACGCATCGGAGCGTTGGAGCAGAACTGCGTCTGCGGCATCTTCGGCACGGCGGAAAATACATTCCGCCCCGAGGGTGAGCCCATGCCGGTTGCGGAGGACAACGAGATCGCCGCAGGTCCCGCCTATATCCTCTCCAGCGTCTCCGACAGCGGCGTGCATCGCTACAGCGTGGAGATCAGCCGCGGCACCGTTACGGCGGACGGGCGTATGCTCAACGTCCGCGTTACGGACGATTCGCTGCTCGCGATCACAGGCGGCATCGTGCAGGGAATGTCCGGCTCGCCCATCATCCAGAACGGCAAGCTCGTCGGCGCTGTGACCCATGTTCTGGTCAATGACCCGACGCGGGGCTACGGTGTCACCATCCAAACCATGCTCGCCGCCGCCGAGAACTACCGACCCGCAGCATAAAAAAACCGGCGCTTCGGAAGACCCGAAGCGCCGCTTCCGTCCGGTGCAGCCGTTTCCTTTCCGGTTCGGCTGTGTCGATTTGGCGTTTTTTCATTCCGTTCGACAGGATTCGACACACTTTGTCGAATTATGTCAACAAAAACTTGCCCCGTTTCCGCAGTTTTTTGTTGCAGGAAGTGAAATGGTATGGTAAATTGGTATCACTACAAAACGAGGCTGCAGCAAAGATAAATATGCGCCCGGAATATTAATTCTGGAGGATATACTATTATGGAAACTAGGATTCGGATTTTGCTCGCCGATCCCAGCGAGGATTTTCGCCGGCTGCTGGCAGAGGAATGTGCCGCAGAGGAGGACATGGAGGTCGTGAGCTCCGTGGGCGACGGCGCGGAGGCGCTGCAGGAATGCCTGCGGCTGCAGCCGGATGTGCTCGTGACGGGGCTGGTGCTGCCGAAGCTGGGCGGTCTGGGCCTTTTGGAGTCGCTTTTGAAGGAGCAGCGCCGCCCCGCGTCCATCGTGCTGTCGAGCTTCTATAACGACCGCGTGGTGTCCGGCTGCGCGGAGCTGGGCGCGCTGTATTTTATCCCCAAGCCCTGCGAGGTGTCGATGCTGCTCAGCCGCATCCGCCACGTCGCCATGATGGCACGCGAGCAAAACGCCGCTGCAACGCCCATTGAGCTCGCGTCGGCTGTGTCTGCGGCGCGCGCCGCGAATGAGCCGAGCCTGGAGGCTGTCGTTACGGATGTGATCCACGAGATCGGTGTTCCCGCGCATATCAAGGGCTATCAGTATCTCCGAGAGGCCATCATCATCACCGTCAACGACATGGATGCCATCAATGCCGTGACGAAGGTGCTGTATCCCGCCATTGCCCGCAAATACTCCACCACGCCCAGCCGCGTGGAGCGTGCCATCCGCCACGCCATCGAGGTCGCGTGGGATCGCGGCGATCTGGAAACGCTGCAGAAATTCTTCGGCTACACCGTCAGCAATATCAAGGGCAAGCCCACGAATAGCGAGTTCATCGCCATGATCGCGGACAGCCTGACGCTCCAGCGCAAACAAGCCGTCGGGTGAAGCAAAGCCTTGCGCCGCAAGGCTTTTCGGAGGACAGCCAAAAAGCGTCATACCGATGAACGCTATGAAAGTATGGGTGAGGCGAGGCGATGAAGCCTATAAACTTTTTTCGTTGAGCCTATGAATACCTCTGATTTATTGGGTAAGAAAACCGATGAATCGGAGGGATTTTTTTATGATTATGACACTTGTTTATTGGATTGACGAATATATGGTTTTCTGTCGTTCCAATCAACTGCGGGAAAAGACGCTTAACAGTTATGAGCAGGCATTAAGGCTCTTTGAGCGTTGGTGCAAAGAGGCGATGAATATTGATGATGTCGGCAAAATCACAGAGGCAGTTATACGCCGATACATCAATGAACTTCAAGAGCGGGGGAAATATACCTTCTATGCCGATGAGAGACAGAAGGGGACGAACTACCCAGACCGCCGCCGCGATTTCCGTAAGCCCATAAGCCCCACAACGATAAACAACTATATCCGCAATCTTCGTGCTTTCTTTAATTGGCTTGACAGGGATTACATCATCACAAGAAACCCGATGAAGAAGGTACGGCAATTAAAGGTCAATCGCAATGCCAAAGAGTATATTGACGATGAAGATTTCAAAAGGCTTGTAAGCAATCTGGATAAATCCTATTTTCCAGAACACAGGGACTTCGCCATGATAATGCTGATGATTGACAGCGGTATGCGTTTGGGCGAATGTTCGTGTCTGCTGATAAGCGATGTTAATTTAGCCAAAAGGCAAATACTCCTTCGTGCCGACATTACCAAAGGACGCAAGGACAGAATGGTTTATTTCTCACCGAAAACAGAAACCGTTCTTCGTCGGTGGCTTCAATTCAAGGACAGATACGCAGAGAGCGATTATCTGTTTCCCATCAAGTATTCAGGGGAGCATATCAATGTCGGCAACTTTGAGACGAACTTCAAGCACTACTTGAAGCGTTCAGGATTGAGCGAGAATATTACGCCTCATTGTCTCCGCAACAATTTTGCGAAACGCTGTCTGATGAGCGGGATGGATATTTACACGCTCTCACGCATCTTGGGACATTCCAGCGTGTCCATTACGGAGCAGGCATATCTTGACCTGACCGATGAAGATTTAGGGCGAAGGTATCAGCATTTCAGCCCAGTCCATAATATGTGAAAAAAGGGCTGTTCCTATCGTCTTTTATCATCTTCATACATCTTTGATACATCCTATAACAAATGGAGAGGTGTTTTCACATCTCTCCATCATCTTTATACATATCGGTAATGTTCTGTGTGTATTCACACATCTTATCAACGACTTTTTGAGGTCTGATAATCTTAACGCCACGCCCAAGAGAGAAAAGCCACGCATAGAAATCCATATTGAGCCGCACCCGCTCGGTAATGGTGAAGTGGTCTTCACCGTCTGGCATCATCATCACATCTTTGCCGAAGGCATCCATCACGGCATCCACAAGCCCATTATTAAACCGCATACTGACGCTTGCTTCCTTGCTTTCGCGTATGCCGAAGGATTTGGCGGTCTTCTTTGTCAGCATCTTTGCGGAATAGAGTTCTTCCCCGCTTCTCTTGTCCAGAAGGGGCTTGGAGATGTTATCCATTCGGTCTATGCGGAAATAGCGGAAGCGGTTTTCTCCATCCACAAAGGCGTAGAGGTAATAATAACCGTTTCGCCATATCATAGCGAAGGGACTGACAATATAGACCTTCCCGCTTCTGGAATATACCTTTTTCTTTTTGCGGTCATAATGGAAGAACTTGAAGGCGATTTTCTTTCCTTCTCGGATGGCGGAAAATATCCTGTCGGCATCCTTCACGATGCTTTCATTCATACTGCGTATTCTGTCTTCTACAAAGGACTGTCGCCGTAATTGTTGGGCGGTGAAGCGGTCTGTGAGAGAGGATATTTTCCTTGTGATCTCATCGGCTTTCTGCTGTGTGATAAAAGGGGAGGCTTGTATGCTGTCCACCATCAGGCGGAGCTCGTGGGGCTGAAACGGCGGGTTTTTGAGATAATACCCTTTCTTGCTGAAATCGTATTTGACTTCTATTTTCGTAATGCGTGAAATGGCATCCAAATCATTGTAGAGGGTATTGGACGAAACAACAATGTCATAGGTGTCAAGAAAATCATTTATCCTTTTTGCTGAAACGACATTATCTTTGTTGGAGTTTTCCAGAAGGAAGCGATACAGAAGATATTGCCGTTCTGCCGTGGAAATGGCTCTCTCATTCTCTGTAATCTTCATAAGGCTTCCCCCTCCGGCTTTTTCTACATCATAGCACACCAGAGGGGAAAAGTGCGT
>JAZUEL010000079.1:0-18606 GCA_045640125.1 Oscillospiraceae bacterium | reverse complement strand
GGCTACGATCCGACTAGCTGCTCACGGCAGCCGTCATGCATATCAATAAAAAAGTCTTTGTCTCCGCGGATCGGAGCGTGCTTCAGCGCGCGGCGAATATGGACCGGCTGGTGGCGCCCGGCTCGGGCGCGTCTTTCGTCTGGAGCGTGTATGCGCTGTTCTGTATGACGGACGCGCAGGTGAAAAACGGAAGTGCCGCCGCGGCGGTGTGGCTGAATGAATTCTATTTTGAATCCGCCGCGATGATCCTTGTCCTCATAAGCGTCGGCAAGCTGCTCGAGGCGAAGAGCAAGGGCCGCACGACGGATGCGCTGAAGGCGCTGATGAAGCTGGCACCGCAGACCGCGACGGTGGAGCGGGACGGCGCGGAGCAGCAGGTGCCGATCGAAGCGGTTGAAGTCGGGGATGTGTTCCTCGTCCGACCCGGGGAGAGCATTCCGACGGATGGCATCATCCTCGAGGGAGAGTCGGCGGTCGATGAATCCGCACTGACCGGCGAGAGCATACCCGTGGACAAAAAGGCGGGCGAACACGTTTCGGCGGCCACGGTCAATCAGGCGGGCTTCCTCCGCTGCCGCGCGACCCGCGTGGGCGAGGATACGACCCTTTCCCAGATCATCCGGCTCGTCAGCGATGCACAGGCGACCAAAGCGCCGATCGCCAGGACGGCGGATAAGGTCTCGGGCGTTTTTGTGCCGGTGGTCGTCGGCATCGCGTGCGTGACGCTGCTCGTGTGGCTGCTGCTCGGAAAAGCCTTTGATTTTGCATTGGCTCGCGCCATCTCGGTGCTTGTCATCAGCTGCCCCTGTGCGCTGGGACTGGCGACACCGGTGGCGATCATGGTCGGCAGCGGCGTGGGCGCGAAGCACGGCGTGCTGTTCAAAACGGCGGTCTCTCTGGAGCAGACCGGCAAAACGCAGATCGTCGTACTGGATAAGACCGGTACGGTCACGAAGGGGAAGCCGGAGGTCATCGCGATCGTTCCGGTGGACGGAATAAGCGAGACGGAACTGCTGGAAACGGCGTACGCGCTGGAACGCAAAAGCGAGCATCCGCTCGCCGGAGCCATCGTGCGCGAAGCGGAAAAACGGGCGCTGACCGCAGCGGAGGTCACGGATTTCAAGGCGCTCGCCGGAAACGGTGTAAGCGCGGTTTTGAACGGAAGAAGCGTCTATGGCGGCTCGGAGCGTTATATCTCAATCATGATCGATGGCGCGGCGGAGAGGATCGACACCTATTCCGAAAAGGGGCATACGCCGCTGTTGTTTGCGGAAGAAGGCAGACTGCTCGGCGTGATCGCCGTGGCGGACATCGTCAAGGAGGAGAGCGCAGCGGCGGTCGCAGAGCTGAAGAATATGGGCGCTGCGGTGCTCATGCTCACGGGCGACAATCTCCGCGCGGCGCAGGCCATAGGACGGCAGGCGGGCATCGATCACGTGATCGCGGGCGTTCTGCCGGACGGCAAGGAAGCGGTGATCGAAAGGCTGAAGGCGCTTGGCAGGGTCGCCATGGTGGGCGACGGCATCAACGACGCACCGGCGCTCACAGCGGCGGATACGGGCATCGCCATCGGCGCAGGTACGGATGTCGCAGTGGATGCGGCGGATGTCGTTCTGATGAACAGCCGGCTCACGGACGTTCCGGCGGCGATCCGCTTGTCCCGTGCGGCGCTGCGGAATATTCGGGAAAACCTGTTTTGGGCGTTTTTCTACAATGCCCTGTGCATCCCGCTCGCGGCGGGCTGCTATATCGGCCTGTTCGGCTGGGCACTCAATCCCATGGTAGGTGCGGCGGCGATGAGCCTTTCGAGCTTCTGTGTGGTGTCCAATGCACTGCGCCTGAATCTCTTTGATATGTACGGTACCAAACGCGGAAAACGAGCATCATACGCAGAGGATCAGACTGCGATCGAACAGCTTGTCCGCGAAATCAATGCGATGACGGAGGAAAAGATCATGACGAAAACCATGAAGATCGAGGGCATGATGTGTATGCACTGCGAGGCGCATACGAAAAAGGCGCTGGAGGCGATCGACGGCGTGCAGAGTGCCGTGGCGAGTCACACGGACGGCACGGCGGTCGTCACGCTGAGCAAAGATGTAGATGATGCGGCGCTGAAAGCTGCCGTGGAGGAAGCCGGTTATACCGTGCTTGGGATCGAGTAAAAACGGAAGGACGGATCGAACATGAGATTCGGACACTTTGATGACGCGAAGCGCGAATATGTGATCGAAACCCCGCAGACACCGCTGCCGTGGATCAACTATCTGGGCAGCGAGGCGTTCTTCACGCTGGCGTCGAATACGGCGGGAGGCTACAGCTTTTATAAGGATGCGCGCCTGCGCCGCATCACGCGCTACCGCTACAACGCCAGCCCCCTGGACGCGGACGGCTTCCATCTTTACATAGAGGACGGCGGCAGCGTCTGGAATCCCGGCTGGCAGCCGATGCAGACGGAACTGGATGCCTATCTTTGCCGCCACGGGCTCGGCTATACCGTCATCGAGGGCGCAAAAAAAGGACTTCGTGTCCGCCAAACCATGACCGTGCCGCTCGGGGACGACTGCCTGCTCGTGCGTCTCGATGTACACAATGACAGCGCCGAAGCCAAGCGCTTCCGCGCCTATGCCTATACGGAGTTTTGTCTCTGGGACGCGATGGACGATTCCTCCAACTTCCAGCGCAACTGGTCGATCGGTGAGGTCGAGGTGGGGGAGAATGTCATCTACCACAAGACCGTATACCGCGAGCGGCGCGACCACTACGCGCAGCTTTTTGCGAGCCGTCCTTTTGACGGCTTTGACACCGCGCGGGACGCTTTCCTCGGTGTGTACGGCAGTCCCGCAAAGCCCGCGGCGGTGTTCGGCGGCGGCTGCACGGGCTCTGTGGCGCACGGCTGGGCACCGGTAGGTGCGATGCAGTTTGATTTTGAACTGGAGGCGGGAGAGAGCGACACCGTCGTTCTCGGTCTCGGCTACATTGAAAATCCCGCAGATAAAAAATGGGAAGCGCCGAATATTATTAATAAGGAAAAAGCCGTCGCCATGCAGCGGCGCTATCAAAGCGCCGCGCAGTTTGATGCTGCGATGGATGCACTCGCCGCGCACTGGGAGCGGCTGCTCTCCGCCTATCAGGTGCAGTGCGGGGATGAGAAGCTCGACCGCATGGTGAATATCTGGAACCAGTATCAGTGCATGGTCACCTTTAATATGAGCCGCTCCGCAAGCTACTATGAAAGCGGTATGGGGCGCGGCATGGGCTTCCGCGACTCCTGTCAGGACCTGCTTGGCTTTGTCCATATGATCCCCGAGCGGGCGCGGCAGCGTATCCTCGACATCGCCGCCACGCAGTTTCCCGACGGCAGCGCCTACCACCAGTATCAGCCGCTGACGAAAAAGGGCAATCTCGCCGTCGGCTCCGGCTTCAACGACGATCCGCTCTGGCTCATCGCCGGAACGGATGCCTATCTGCGCGAAACGGGCGATTTCGCTATTCTGGACGAGATGGTGGATTTTGATAACGACCCCGCGCTGGCGGCACCGCTTTTAGAGCATCTGCGCCGCAGCTTTACATATACCCGCACGCACCTCGGTCCGCACGGGCTGCCGCTCATCGGCCGCGCGGACTGGAACGACTGCCTCAACCTCAACTGCTTCTCGGCACAGCCCGGGGAGAGCTTCCAGACCACCGGACCCAACGACGGGCCCGTGGCGGAGAGCGTTTTCATCGGCGGTATGTTCGTCAAGTACGGCAGGGCGTGGGCGGACATTCTGCGTCATGCCGGACGGATGGACGAGGCGGCGGATGCGGAACGCGCCGTACGCGATATGGAGCAGACCGTTTTGACGGCGGGCTGGGACGGCGCATGGTTCCGCCGCGCCTATGATGCCTTCGGCAAGCCGGTCGGCTCGAAGGAATGTGACGAGGGTCAGATCTTCATTGAGCCGCAGGGGATGTGCGTCATGGCGGGCATCGGTCTTGAAACGGGTGAGGCGGAGGCCGCGCTCCGCAGCGTGCGGGAGCGGCTGGACACCCGATACGGCATCGTTTTGCAGCAGCCCGCCTATACGGGCTACCGCCTCAATCTCGGCGAAATCAGCAGCTACCCCCCGGGCTACAAGGAAAACGCCGGCATCTTCTGCCATAACAATCCGTGGATCGTCTGCGCCGAGTCCCGCCTCGGTCACGGCGACCGCGCCTTTGACCTGTATACACGCACCGCACCGGCGTATATCGAGGATCTGAGCGAGATCCACCGCACCGAGCCCTACGTCTACTCACAGATGATTGCGGGGCGGGATGCGCCGAGCTTCGGTGAAGCGAAAAACAGCTGGCTGACCGGCACGGCGGCGTGGACCTTCCTCTCCGTGTCGCAGGCGATTCTGGGCGTGTGCCCGACGCTGGACGGTCTGCGGCTCGATCCCTGCATTCCGGCGGCGTGGCGCGGCTTTACGGTCACACGGCGCTTCCGCGGAGCGGAGTACCGCATTACGGTGGACAACATCGCGGGTGTGCAAAAGGGTGTTAAAACAATTCTGGCGGACGGCATCGAGCTTTCGGGGAATATTCTTCCGCAAGCCCCCGCCGGAAGCACCGTGCAGGTCACGGTCATCATGGGCTGAACTTTTTGTGAATAGAGTAGGAGTGAGCGTATGAAAGACAATGCACAGAAATGCGCCGAGGCGCTGGTGGCACAGATGACGCTGGAGGAGGCGGCATCTCAGCTGCGTTACGATTCGCCCGCCATCGAACGGCTGAATATACCTGCTTACAACTGGTGGAACGAGGGACTGCACGGTGTCGCCCGCGCGGGCACGGCTACGATGTTCCCGCAGGCGATCGGTCTCGCCGCCATGTTTGACGATGAACTGCTGCATAAGGCTGCCGAAGTCATCTCCACCGAGGCGCGCGCCAAATACAACGAGCAGTCGAAGCGCGGCGACCGCGATCTTTATAAAAACCTCACGCTGTGGAGCCCGAATATCAACATATTCCGCGACCCGCGCTGGGGACGCGGACAGGAGACCTACGGCGAGGATCCGTATCTGACGAGCCGGCTCGGTGTGGCGTTCGTTAAAGGCATACAGGGCGAGGGGGAGGTGCTGCGCGCCGCTGCCTGCGCCAAGCATTTTGCCGTCCACAGCGGCCCCGAGGCCACACGCCACAGCTTTGATGCCCGGTGCAGTCCGAAGGATATGAACGAGACCTACCTGCCTGCCTTTGAGGCGCTCGTGTCCGAGGCGAAGGTGGAGGGCGTGATGGGTGCGTATAACCGCGTCAACGGCGAGGGCGCTTGCGCCAGTGAGTTTTTGCAGGGCAAGCTGCGCGCCTGGGGCTTCAACGGCTATTTTGTCTCCGATGCCTGGGCGCTGCGCGACTTCTATCAGGGACACGGTCTGGTCGATACCGTGGAGCAGGCGGCGGCGCTGGCACTCGGCCGCGGCTGCGACTGCAACTGCGGCAACACCTACCCGCATCTGATGGATGCCTATCGGCAGGGTCTGGTCACGGAGGAGCAGATCCGCTCCGCCTGCGTGGACCTGTTCCGTACGCGCTTCCGTCTCGGTGTTTTTGATGACGACACAGGCTTTGAATCGCTCGGGTTGGAGGATGTCGCCACGGAGGAGAACTGGCAGCTTTCCCTGCGCTGCGCGGAGGAGAGCATGGTGCTCCTCAAAAACGACGGTCTGCTGCCCTTGGATAAGAGCAAGCTCAAATCTATCGCGGTCATCGGCCCGAATGCCGACACGGTCGATGCCCTGCGCGGCAACTACTTCGGCACAAGCGCCCATACCGTCACATTCCTCGACGGCATCCGCGCGGAGCTCGGAAAGGATGTCCGCATCTTCTATTCCGAGGGCGCGAGCGTGAGTCAAAACCGCGTGGAGTATCTGGCGCAGCCGAACGACCGTATCGCGGAAGCCGTCGCCATGACGGAGCACGCCGATGTCACTATCCTCTGTGTCGGTCTCAACGCCAACATCGAGGGCGAGGAAGGGGACGAGGGCAATTCCTTTGTCGGCGGCGATAAGCTCACGCTGGAGCTGCCCGAGGGACAGCGGACGCTGATCGACGCGGTGCTGGCGGTCGGCAAGCCTGTCGTGCTGGTGCAGGCGGTCGGAAGCTCTGTCAACACCCATGCCGAGCGGGCCAATGCGATTCTGCAGGTCTGGTATCCGGGCGAGGCGGGCGGCACGGCGCTTGCGAACATCCTCTTTGGCAAAAGCGCGCCCGCAGGCAAGCTGCCTGTTACCTTCTACGAAAGCGCGGAGGCGCTGCCGGACTTCACGGACTACTCCATGCAGGGGCGCACCTACCGCTATACCGACGGCAATGTTCTCTATCCCTTTGGTTTCGGTTTGACCTACGGCAGCGCCGCGCTGCGCGATGCCCGCTGTGACGGCGAATGCGTCACGGTCACCGCCGTCAATACCGGCGCGGTCGATACGGAGGAGGTCGTGCAGGTCTATGTGCGGGATATGCATTCGCCCTTTGAGGTGAGAAACCATCGCCTCTGCGCGTTCCGACGCATCCATCTAAAAGCGGGGGAGAGCATGGAGATCTCGCTGCCGCTCGATAAAAACAGCTTTACGCTGGTGGACGATGCGGGACGGCGCGTGGCGGGCTCCGGCGATTACCGCCTCTGGGTCGGCTTCCATCAGCCCGATGCGCTTAGTGAAATCATGAGTGGAACGGCCTGCCAGATGCTCGATTTTCGTCAAAATTGACAGGAAGACATGCCCATTTTTAGGACGTTCTAGCGGAAGAAAGCCCTAGACAAGTTCATACTTTTGTAATAAACTAAAACGTGTATTTGGAAAAAGTAAGAAAGGAAGCCGAAAAAGCTGTATGAAATATAGTAAACCAAGTGCTTTGACGGCTCTTGTTCTGGCCATTTTGCTCATGCTCGTCGGCTGCGCGGGAAGCAAGTCTCCGCTGGAGGGTGATTGGGCATACAACCATGACCCCGAAACGGTCATTCTGTCTGTCAAAGGCGATAAAGCCGTTTTTAAGGGAGCGGACTATTCCGCCCTTTGCTCGGACGATCGCCTCACGTTGACGGCTGCGGATGGGGAAACGCTCGCGCTGCGGTATGAGAAGAACAAAGAGGGCATATTGCTCTATGAGCCGACAGACTATGTCTTTGAAGGCGAGAGTGAGCCGGACGGGCTCGTCGGGCTTTGGACAGACGCGGCGGATAAGTGGAGCTTTGAGTTTACGGCAAACGGCACCTTCAAAGAGGACGGCTATTTTCCGGGGCTCTATTCCATTCAGGAGGACGGCACCGTGAAGCTCGTCTATAACGATATGTTTCCGGACACCACCCTGTATTACACGATCGACGGCGACACGCTCCATGTCGAATATCCCTGGCAGATGGTTTCTGCCGAATAAAGCGTATTTTATCGGTCTTGCCTGTGCTGTACCCTTCGGACGCGGGGGGGAACGCACACGGCAGACCATAAAATAAAAAATTTATATGGAGGACAAAACAGTATGAAAAAACTTCTCGCACTTCTGCTGGCCCTGATGATGGTCATGTCCCTCGCGGCCTGCGGCCAGACTGCTGCCCCCGCTGCGGAAGAAGCTCCCGCTGAGGAAGCTGCTCCTGCGGAAGAAGCCCCCGCGGAAGAAGCCGCCGAGGCTGTCGAACTCGAGATGTGGTGCATCGCCACCGAGAGTGACTCCAACCGTCACTCTTATGAAGCCGCTATCGCCGACATGGCGGAGGCTTATCCCGATGTCAACCTGAACTGGGAAGCCTTTGAGAACGAGTCCTACAAGACCAAGATTAAAGCTGCCGTGCAAGCTGACGAGATGCCCGACATCTTCTTCACCTGGTCCTGCGCGTTCCTGGGCGACTTCGTGGATGCCGGCCGCGTGCTCTGCCTCGACGAGTACTACACCGACTACCTCGATCAGCTCCCCGCTGTCATGCTCGGCAACACCACCTATGACGGCAGCTACTACGGCGTTCCCCTGACCATGAACATTGTCGGTCTGTTCGCCAACATGGACCTGCTGGCTCAGGTCGGCTACGACGAAGTCCCCGGCACCTATGAGGACTTCATCGCCTGCTGCGACGCTCTCAAGGCTGAGGGCATCATCCCCTTCGGCTGCTCCGGCAAGGAGACCTGGTGCGTCACCGAGTATCTGGAATCCGTCATTGAGAAGTCCGTCGGCGCTACCGCGCTGAACGAGATCTTCGCGGGCGACGCCACATGGAACAACGCCGGTGTTGCGGAAGCCGTTGACACCTTCCAGAGCCTCGTCAACAACGAGTACTTCGATCCCGACGGCATTGCCCTGTCCAACGACGAGGTCAAGGCGAACTTCATCGCCGGCAAGTATGCCTTCTACATGAACGGCACCTGGAACTGCGCTGACTTTGCTGCCGAGGAAGGCCTCAATGTCAAGGTCGCTGAGTTCCCCGTCATCAATGCTGACGCTGCCCAGCTCGGTCAGCTCATCGGCGGTCCCTCCGACACTCTTGCTGTCGCTGCTTCCACCGAGAACCCCGAAGTGGCTGCCAAGTTCTGCATCGAGCTCGGTCGTGCCATCTGCCACTATGGCTACCTCGACGGCTGCGGCCTGCCCGCTTGGACTCCCGACTACGATACCAGCTCCGTCAATGAGCTGACTCAGACCGTTTCTGAGATCGTTGCCAACTCCAACCAGATGGTTCTGTTCGGTGATACTGCTCAGAGTGCTGACTCCGCCCAGACCTACCTGTCCTATGTTGATCAGGTCTATGGTTGCGCCATCGACGGCCAGGGCTTCATCGACGGTCTGACTGCCGACATCGGCTGATCGTCTCTCTCTGACCCCATAGTTTAACTTTGGCGGTCTCCTCCGGATTTCTCCGAAAGCGGAGGAGACCGCTTTTTAGAACTATTCGCAGAATTTTGTCTGCAAAGCGCAGATTCAACAGGAAGGAATGATGCAAACATGAAAAAGATGTTCAGCAATAGGCTCAACATCATCCTGTTCCTGCTGCCCGGTCTGATCTTGTTCGTGGGCGTTCTGATTTTGCCTATCGTCCTGTCCGGGTATTACAGCTTTTTTGACTGGAATGGCTTCGGCGCGAAGACCTTTATCGGCTTTAGCAACTATAAGGAGCTGTTTACCAGCGATGCCATCGGCTTTATGAAAGCCCTCGGCAACTCCATGATCCTCGCGGCGCTGTCGGTCTTTATCCAGCTTCCGCTCGCGCTTCTGTTAGCGCTTGCGATCGGCCGCGGTATCAAGGGCGAACGCGCCTTTCTGTCGATTTTCTTCCTGCCGGTGCTGATCTCCACGGTGGTTATCGGTCAGTTGTGGCTGAAAATCTATAACCCGTCCTACGGCGTTCTGAACGTGGCACTGCGTGCCATCGGACTCGAGAGCTGGACAAGGACATGGCTCGGCACCAAGGAGACGGCGCTGTTGGCCTGCTTTGTCCCGACGCTGCTGCAATACGTCGGCTACCACATGCTGCTGATGTATGCGGGTGTCAAGAGCGTACCGCCGGAGCTGCGCGAAGCGGCCATGCTGGACGGCGCGTCCAACGGGCAGGTGGATCGCTACATAGTCCTGCCTTATATTAAGCCCATTTTGAAAATCAGCGTGATCTTTGCCATTACCGGATCGCTCAAGCAATTTGACCTGATATATGTTTTGACCAACGGCGGGCCTCTGCACGCAACGGAGCTGCCGAGTACGCTGATGATAAATATGCTGTTTTTGCGCAACCGCTACGGCATGGGCAGTGCCATTGCCGTCCTGTTGATCATTCTCTGCTTTGCGTTTGCGCTCATCATAAACGCTGTTTTCAGGGAGGAGGATTGACATGGCAAGCTTCGGTTTCAGCATGAGCACCAAACCCCATCATCAGAGTGATGAGCTGCGCGGCATCCAGAAGCGCAGCAAAATTGCCCAGGCGCTTACCTATGTTGGCTTGATCCTCTGGTCGCTCATCAACCTCTTTCCGATCTACTGGATGTTCACCTTCTCGCTGAAGGACAACACGGAGATCTTCGGCACAAACGTCGCGGGTCTGCCGCAGCACTGGCTGTGGTCAAACTACACGGAGGCCTTGAAGGTCGGTCACATCGGCAGCTACTTCATCAACAGTATCATTGTGGCGGTGCTGACCATCATCATTACCATGCTGGCGGCGCTGATGGCGACCTATGCCATGACTCGCCTTGTCTGGAAGGCTCGCAAGAGCATGAACAAGTTCTTCATGCTCGGTCTGACCATCCCCATTCACGCCTCCATCGTGCCGATCTACGTCACGCTGTCGCGGCTGCATCTGCTCAACACATACTGGGCGCTCGTCATTCCCTACGCAGCGTTCTCACTTTCGATGGCGATCCTTATTTGTACGGGCTTTATGAACGATCTGCCGCGGGAACTGGATGAGGCGGCGTGCATCGACGGCTGCGGTGTCTGGGGTATCTTCTTCCGAATCATCTGCCCGCTGATGAAGCCCGCTGTGGCGACGGTCGGCATCTATACGTTTATCCAGTGTTGGAACGAGCTGATGTTTGCCAACATCTTCATCTCGAACACGGCCCGCAAGACGCTGCCCGTCGGCATTCAGGCGTTGTCCGGTCAGTACACCACAGCCTGGGGCCCTATCGGTGCGGCACTGGTCATGGCGACCTTCCCGACGCTGCTCGTGTATGTGTTCCTGTCCAAGCGTATTCAGGACAGCTTCATCGCCGGTGCCATCAAGGGATAAATCCGTATTTGTTCACCGCTTCCCCTTTGCGGGAGGCGGTGATTTTATTGTAATTATTTAATATTTGAGTTGAAAGAAAGCCGGAACAATGATAGAATAAAAACAAATCTGGGTTTCTGTGCCTGTTATCGGAAATGAACGGTAAACAACAGGCGCAAAGCAAGGAGAATTGCCATGAGTTTTTATATCGGCATAGACCTCGGCACCTCAAGCGTGAAGATGCTTCTGGTGGACGAGACGGGAAAAATTCACAAAACCGTATCGCGGGATTATCCGCTGTATTTCCCGCATCCCGGCTGGTCGGAGCAGAAGCCCGAGGACTGGTGGGAAGCGGTGCAGAGCGGGCTTTCGGAGCTGCTGGACGGCATTGACAAAAACGAAGTCAAAGGCATCGGCTGCGGCGGTCAGATGCACGGGCTTGTCGTGCTGGACGAAAACGACAATGTCATCCGCCCCGCGATCCTGTGGAACGACGGACGTACTGCGGCGGAGGTCGATTACCTCAACGGTGTCATCGGCAAGACCATGCTGTCTGCGCTGACGGCGAACATCGCCTTTGCCGGTTTTACCGCGCCGAAAATTCTCTGGATGAAAAACAACGAGCCGGAGAATTATGCGAAGATTGCCAAGATCATGCTGCCTAAGGATTACATCAACTATAAGCTCACGGGCGTTCACGCCTGCGACTATTCCGATGCCTCGGGTATGCTGCTGCTGGATGTGGAGAACAAACGCTGGTCTCCGCAGATGCTGGATATCTGCGGCGTGAAGGAGGCGCAGATGCCGATGCTCTTTGAGAGCTACGAGGTCATCGGCACGGTCACCGCCGAGGTCGGACTGCCCCGCGATGTCAAGGTCGTGGCGGGCGCGGGCGACAATGCGGCGGCGGCAGTCGGCACCGGTACGGTTGGCGACGGCGCGTGCAATATCTCGCTCGGCACCTCCGGCACCATCTTCATTTCCTCGGAGAAATTCGGTGTTGACCCCAACAACGCGCTGCACGCCTTTGCCCATGCGGACGGACGCTATCACCTTATGGGCTGTATGCTCTCGGCGGCGAGCTGCAACAAATGGTTTTACGAGGAGATCCTCAAGACCAAAGACTATAAGACGGAGCAGGGGAGCGTCACCGAGGATATGCTCGGCAAAAACAATGTCTATTTCCTGCCCTATCTCATGGGTGAGCGCAGCCCCATCAACGATACCGATGCCCGCGGCGCTTTCGTCGGCATGAGCATGGACACTACCCGCGCCCAGATGGCGCAGGCGGTCATGGAGGGTGTCACCTTCGCCATCCGTGACAGCTTTGAGGTGGCAAAATCCCTCGGTATCGACATTCGCCGCTCCAAGCTCTGCGGCGGCGGCGCGAAAGCGCCCATCTGGCGCAAGATGATGGCGGATATCCTCAACATCGAGATCGACATTCCCCAGACCGAGGAGGGGCCCGGCTACGGCGGCGCGATGCTGGCGATGGTCGGCTGCGGCGAATATGAAAGCGTCAGCGCTTGCGCCGATGCGCTTGTGAGCGTCACGGAGACCATTCAGCCCGATCCCGCTGTGGCGGCGCTGTATGAGGCGCGTTATCAGAAATTCAAATCCGTATATCCCGCTCTGAAATCTGTTTATAAAATCTTTAAGGAGGAAGCCTAATATGATTTTTGAGAATATCCCCGCGATCCCCTTTGAGGGAGCGAAAAGCAAAAATCCTCTTGCGTTCAAGTTCTATAATCCCGAGCAGCTCGTCATGGGCAAGCCCATGAAGGAGTATCTGCCCTTCGCCATGGCGTGGTGGCACAATCTCGGTGCCGCCGGTACCGATATGTTCGGACGCGACACCGCGGACAAGTCCTTCGGTGCGGAAAAGGGCACCATGGCGCACGCCAAGGCTAAGGTCGACGCGGGCTTTGAGTTCATGCAGAAGCTCGGCATCGAGTATTTCTGCTTCCACGATGTCGACCTCGTTCCCGAGGCGGACGACATCAAGGAGACCAATGCACGGCTCGACGAGATCTCCGATTACATCCTTGGCAAGATGAAAGAGACCGGCATCAAGTGCCTCTGGGGCACTGCCAATATGTTCAGCAACCCCCGCTTTATGAACGGCGCGGGCTCCTCGAACTCCGCGGATGTGTTCTGCTTCGCCGCGGCGCAGATCAAAAAGGCGCTCGACCTCACTGTGAAATTCGGCGGCAAGGGCTATGTGTTCTGGGGCGGCCGCGAAGGCTACGAGACCCTGCTGAACACCGATATGAAGTTTGAGCAGGAGAACATCGCCCGCCTGATGCATCTGGCGGTCGATTACGGTCGTTCCATCGGCTTCACCGGTGACTTCTACATCGAGCCCAAGCCGAAAGAGCCCATGAAGCACCAGTACGATTTCGATGCTGCCACCGCGATCGGCTTCCTGCGTCAGTATGGTCTGGACAAGGACTTCAAGATGAACATTGAAGCCAACCACGCGACCCTCGCCGGTCACACCTTCCAGCACGACCTGCGCATCTCCGCCATCAACGGTATGCTCGGCTCCGTCGATGCCAACCAGGGCGACTATCTGCTCGGCTGGGATACCGACGAGTTCCCGTTCAACATCTACGAGACTACCATGGCGATGTACGAGATCATCAAGGCCGGCGGTCTCACCGGCGGTCTGAACTTTGATGCCAAGTGCCGCCGTCCCAGCTACACCGTCGAGGATATGTTTGAAAGCTACATCCTCGGCATGGACAGCTTTGCTCTTGGTCTGCTGAAGGCTGCCGCCATCATCGAGGACGGCCGTCTCGACCAGTTCGTCGCTGACCGCTATGCCAGCTATAAGACCGGTATCGGCGCGAAGATCGTCGCCGGCGAGACCACGCTTGCGGAGCTCGCGGACTATGCCGCTAAGCTCGGTGCGCCGGAGCTGCCCGGCAGCGGTCGCCAGGAGCGCCTGGAGGGCATTGTCAACGCCCTTATGTTCCAATGATAAACGAATAATTTTCAAAACGGCAGATCGGCGCTCGTGTCGGTCTGCCGCTTTTTCAGCCGATGAAGGAGCGGCTTTTTATGAAAGAGATCACGCGCAGAAGATTCCTCAAGGGTGCTGCCGGCATCGGTGCAGCCACCGCGGCAACAGGACTTTTCGGCATTGGTGCGCTGGCGAGCGGCGAGCCGGATGCGGTCAGCTCCGCTTCGGCAAACAACAGCGCCTCCGGCTCGGGAGAGCAGGAGCCCATCGAGCTGCCCGATTTTCTCCAAGCACCCGAAGCGATCAAGGACAGTGAGATCGCCGAAACGCTGACGGCGGACGTGGTCGTGGTCGGCTGCGGTCTGGCGGGGCTCATGGCGGCGCGCAGTGCAGCGGAAAACGGCGCATCCGTGATCGTCGTGGAGAAGTCCAACAGCTACAATTACCGCTCCGGCCAGTACGGAATATGCAATTCCACGCTGCAAAAGGAGCGTGGTATGGAATTCGACGGCACGGCGGCGGTGGGCGATCTGATGAAGGAGATGGGCTATCGCCCCGACCAGCGGATCTGGAACTACTGGAAGGATTATTCCGGCGAGGCCTTTGACTGGCTGCTGGAGCCGGCGGGGGAGAATGTTGATGTCATTGATATGTACGCCATGGACTATGACCGCTCCAAGATCACGGTCTGCACGCTGCACTGGCCGCAGCCGGAGCAGTATGACCCCGCGCAGGAATTCAGCCCCACCTATCCCGCGGCGACGCTCACCTTTATTCCCGATCAGGGGAACATTCTGAAGCTGAGCTATCAGCGCTGTCTTGAAAAGAACGTTGATTTTCACTTTGCCACCTGGGCGAAGCAGCTCATCCGTCCGGACAACATGGGGCGGGTGCAGGGTGTCATTGGGCAGGATCTGGACGGAAACTATATCAAATTCCTCGCAGGCAAAGGCGTGATCCTCGCCGCCGGTGACTATGCCTCCAACACGGACATGGTGCGCTATTTCTGCGGCGGCAGAACGTATCCAACCATGTTTACATCCAAGGATGCCAGGGGGCAGACCACGAACGTGGGCGAGGGACAGTGCATGGGTGCATGGATCGGCGCGAAGATCGAGGACGGCCCTCATGCGCCGATGACGCATACGCTGGGCGGTGCGCTCGGTGTCGATGCCTTCCTGCTCCTCAACACGGACGGTCGCCGCTTCTGCAACGAGGATGTGGCGGGGCAGCAGCTTTCGACGCAGCTGTATCGGCAGTCCGGCGGCTACGGCTGGCAGATCTTTGACGACGATTATCCCGAGCAGGTGGAGCTCATGGGCTGCTCGCACGGCTCCGTGAATCATGTTCTGGACGCGGACAAGGTGCCGAATCTTTCCGGCGCGGTCATGACGATCGGCCGCAGTGCCATCACCAGCCGCGCGGCGGTTGAGCGGAGCTGCTACAAGGCGGACACGCTGGAGGAGCTTGCGGCGCTGCTCTATAAGGATGAGGCAGCACAGCAGAATATGCTCGCGTCCGCGGCGCGGTATAATGAGCTTTGCGAGGCAGGCGCGGACAGCGATTTCGGCAAGACGGCACGGCGTATGTTTGCACTGAAGAAAGCGCCTTTTTACGCATCCAAGCTGTCTGCGGGCAGTATGCTGGTGTGCCTCGGCGGCTTGTCGCTTGACCCCGAGAGCCTGCGGGTCATCGACGAGAATTATGAGCCCATCGACGGACTGTATGCCGTCGGCAACAACATGGGCGGGCGCGTTTTGCAGGATTATCCCGTCACCATCGCGGGCGCATCCCACGGCACCTGTCTCACCTTCGGCTATGTTGTCGGCAAAAAAGTCGCGGCGCTGTAAAAGAAATCCATAACAAAGGACATCCCTGTTCGGGGGTGTCCTTTGACATTCCGGGGCGGGATGCTATAATGAAATCAGAATAGTTTCTTGGGGAGTTATTATGGAGCAATTCAGCATCGTCCTGCACCAGATCGGAATGTTTATCCTGCTGCTGGCTGTGGGCTATATCACCGTGAAAACGGATATATTGGACGAGGACAGCCTGCGGCACCTTTCCAAGCTCATCATGCGGGTGCTGCTGCCGTCGTATATCTTCGTCAACACCGCAGAGGGCGCGACCCGCGCGGGACTGGCGCAGAGTATTCTGGTGCTGCCGCTGACGGTGATCCTGTATCTTGTGCTGTACTTGACGGCCCGGCTGCTGGTGCGGCTGTTTGGCTTGCAGGGCAATCGCGCGCGGGTCTTTCACGCGCTGGTCATGTTCGGGAATATCGGCTTCATGGGCATTCCGCTCGTCGTGGAGTTGTATCCCGAGACCTCGCTCGTCTATATCTCGCTCGTCACGATCCTCGATCAGACGATGTTCTGGACCTACGGCGTGGCGTGCACCAAGCCGGTGACGGGGGAGAAGGAGAAGCTGTCCTTGAAAGGCCTCAAAAACCTGCTGTCTCCGGCGCTGATCGCGGTGGCGGTCTCCACGGTGCTGGTGCTGCTCGGCTGGCATCTGCCGGAAATCTGCAACACAACGCTGGAAAAACTCGGCGGTGCCAGTATGCCGCTGTCGCTCATCTATATCGGCGGTATGCTCTGCATGACGGATGTTCGTAAGGTGCTGCGCTGTCGGGAGATCTATGCGGAAATTCTGTTTAAGATGATCCTGGTGCCGGTGGCGTTTTACGGCTTGTGCCGCTTCTTCGGCGTGGCGCAGGACATGGCGGGAACGATGGCATTCATCGCGGGACTGCCCGCGATCAATATGGTGGCGATGCTCTCCAAGAACAACGGCTCCGACGGCGATTATGCCGTGTGCGCTGTGATGATGACAACGCTCGCCTGTCTCGTGACGCTGCCGATCGTGTCGCTGATTATTTCAATCATGGGATAAAATGATCCCTCTGCTTGTTACGAAAGCAGAGGGATTTTTGCGCTTATTTTCGGTAGAACAAAATACCCATGCAGCGCGGGCCGCAGTGGCCGGAAATGGTGCTGCCGGCCTGTGTGCGATAAATCGTTTCAAAGGGGACGAGCTTCCGAAGTTCGGCTTCCAGCGTGTCCCGCTCCGACTCAGTCAGACCGGAGTCGGTGATAAACACGCGGCGCGTGTCCACGGTGTCCGGCTCGGCGAGCTTATCCTTGAAATAATCCAACCAACAGCGCTCGAGTGTGCCGCGGTATTTTTTCCCAACGCCCATTGCGCCGTCCTTGACCTGAATGCAGGGACGCAGCTTGAGCAGGTTCGCCCCGAACGCGGCGACGGCACTGCACCGTCCGCCCTTGCGCATATAGTCGAGTGTATCGAGCACGAAGCTTACGTCGAGCGTTTCTTTGCGGCGATCCAGTTCTTCCTTGATGGCGGCGGGCTCCACGCCCGCTGCTGCCATTTCCGCCGCGTCCAGAACAAGATGACCGATGCCGGTGGAGAGGCTGCGGCTGTCAATCACATACACGTTCTCAAGCTCTGCAGCGGCGACACAGGCGTTCTGGTAGCAGCTCGACATTTCGGAGGAAATCGTAAAATGGATGACAGCGTCGTGGTCGGAGAGCCATGCGGAAAAGGTGTCGATGTAGTCCTGGATGTTGACAGCAGCGGTGCCGACCCGCTCGCCGGCATCGACGGCAGCGTAAATGTCGGTGGCGTTGACTTCGAGCATATCACGGTGTGTCTTGTCACCAATGGCGATGTAGAGCGGCGTGATGCCGATGTCGTGTTGTTCAATGAGCTGCTGCGAAAGATCGCAGGTGCTGTCTGCGCTGATTTTTATTTTCACGGTAAAGCCTCCGCCTGTTACATTTTTGATCTATTATATCCGCATATTTCCCCGCTGTCAAATAGCAAACACACGGCATAGTATGGTATGCAAAGGGGGAAATCTTTTTGGCAAATAAAGAACAATGCACGTTTAAGCAAGGCCCGCTTCCCATGTGCTCGCCGCTGGCGAATGCGGTCATTCCCGTACAGACGGCAAGCGAGCCCGCCTACGATCAGGATGAAGCGCTCGCCAAGGGAACGCTTTTCCCGGGACTGGATCTTCCGTTTATGAACTATGTGGCGAAAAAGCCGCTGGAGCGCACGCCCGCCAATGAGCTGGCGGCGCTGGATTTCGTCAGTCACGAGCTGGCGCTGTATCTGGACACCCATAAGGACGACAAAGAGGCCTTTGCCGCGTGGAAGGGCTTTGAGTCGCTGGCAAAAACGGCGCATAAGCGCTATGTGGAGTTGTACGGGCCGGTCATGAAAAAAGATCAGCTGAACGGTGACTGCTGGCGCTGGAACAACGATCCGTGGCCGTGGGAGCTGCGGGGGAGGGAGATGGACTGATGTTTGTTTATGAGAAGAAATTGCAGTATCCGGTGCGCATCAAAAACACCAACCCCGCCATGGCGAAATTCATCATCTCCCAGTACGGCGGCCCGCACGGCGAGCTCGGTGCCTCGCTGCGCTATCTGAGCCAGCGTTACTCCATGCCTTATCCCGAGTTGAAAGCGGTTTTGACCGACATCGGCAGAGAGCTTTCGGAATGGGACACCCGCTCTTTTCGCCGCAGTTCCTGCATTTTGTCGAGGACAAACACCCATTTCTGCGGCAAAAGATTGAGCCGCAGCTCCACGCGGTTGTCATGGTAGACGGTCAGGTGGTCGAGGACATTTTTATAAAATACCTCGCTTTGGGTATCGCCCTTGACGATGGCGGCGACCTCCTGCCTGACATCGGCGGAGAGCTGCTCCAGATCGTAGTGCAGCGCGCCTTTTTGGCGGACGGCCTCCAGGCGGTCTTGCAGCTCGGATAGCTGTCCGTCGTATCGCTCGTTCATCATGCGCATTTCCTCCTTGGTAACGGTTTTGGAAAAGAAGGCGTCTAATACGGCTTCTTTTTTCTTTGTGATTTTGTCCATTTCGTATTGGAGCTTTTCTTCCGTGTCTGTGCT
>JAZUEL010000078.1:0-16178 GCA_045640125.1 Oscillospiraceae bacterium | reverse complement strand
GCCAAAAACTGTTCTTTTTTGAAAGACTGACACCCCCTTACCGTTTTGCGTCGGACCGGGCGTTCGTATTTTAAGTATCACTTCTGCTCGTAGGCGGCTTTCATAGCCTTGTAGGTCATGTAGCAGTCGAATTTGGCGGTAGTCTCAAAGGGCGCGTGCATACTCAGCACGGGCACGCCCGCGTCCAGCGTGTCAATGTTGCGCATTGCCATATCGAGCGCAACGGTGCCGCCACCGCCCTGATCGACCTTGCCCAGCTCGCACATCTGCCACACCACGCCTGCCTCGTCGCAGAGCTTACGGACACGGCCGACGAGCTCTGCGGATGCATCGGATGCGCCGGACTTGCCGCGCGCACCGGTGAACTTGCAGAAACCGACACCGTGGTTGATCTTGGCGCTGTTTTTCTTCTCGGACACCTCGGCATACAGGGGGTCGAATGCCGCCGTCACATCCGCTGAGAGGCAGAGGCTCTTGGCGAAGCAGTCCTGCGTTCCGCAGACACCGCCGCAGAGCTTATTCATAAACCACTCAAAGGCCTGACTGGTCATGCCGGTAACACCGTAGGAGCCGATCTCCTCCTTGTCCGCGAGGATGCAGACCGCCGTATAAGTCGGGTTTTCAATGTCCAGAATGGCTTTGAGCTCGGCAAAGGCGCAGACGCGGTCATCCTGCCCGTAGCCGCCGATCAGGGAGCGGTCGATGCCGATCTCGCGCACAGGGAAAGCGGGAACGGCCTCGAGCTCGGCGGAGATAAAGTCCGCCTCGGTAATGCCGTAGCGGTCGTTCAGCAGGCTCAGCACCGCGAGCCGCACGCGGTCTTCGCCCTCGCCCGCGTAGGGGATCGAGCCGATGAGAAGATTCAGCTTTTCGCCCTGTATACCCTCGGACAGCTTCTTTTGCATCTGGTCGGCGGCGAGATGCGGCAGCAGATCGGTGATGACGAACTGCGGGTCGTCCGGCTCGTGACCGATGACCACATCCACGGCGGAGCCGTCCGCCAGCATCACGCGCCCGTGCAGCTCCAGCGGGATCGCCGTCCACTGATATTTCTTGATGCCGCCGTAATAATGTGTGCGGAAATAGCAGAGCTCGCTGTCCTCGTACAGCGGCAGCTGCTTGAGGTCGAGCCGCGGCGCGTCCACGTGAGCCGCCTCGATGACGCAGCCCTCGCTCATGGGCTTTTTGCCGCCCACGGCGAGGATGAGCGCCTTGCCGCGGTTATTGTAGTAGACCTTTTCCCCGGGCTTGATGCCGTGTGCCTTTTCGTCCAGGGGCTTGAAGCCCTTTGCCTCCGCCAGCGCGATGGCTTCCGCGACCGCCTCCCGCTCGGTGCGGGCTTCGTCGAGGTACTGCATATACGCGGCGCAGTAGTCCTCGCAGAGCCTGCGCTCCTCCACACTCATGATGTCATAGCCGTTTTTCTGCTTATAAAACAGTTGATTTTTGAGTTCGTCCATGCTTCAGACCTCCAAAATGTCCTTAAAAATTCTCACACATTGTTCGCGGTATTCCTCCCGCGTTCCGTCGTTGCGGATGCAGACCGTGCAGCCCTGTTCGAAAAATTCGTCCGTCGGCTGCGCGTCGATGCGGAGCATGGCATACTCGCGGGAGATGCCCTCGCGTGCCATGATACGCTCGCAGCGAATTTCGGGCTTGGCGAGGATGCCGACGGTCGCGCAGAAACAGTCCTGCAAAGGTGTTCCGATGAGGTCGATGGCATCCACGGCGGCGTATCGCCCGCCCGCGGCGGCGTGCTCCGCCAGTCGGCGGTCGATGGCTTCGTCCACATAGCGGTCGGTGATCGCCTGCAGATCGTCCAGCGCGGCTTTATCCGCAAAGACGATGGTGCCGAGCTTCTTGCGCTGCAAAACGCCGTTTTCCACCACGCCCGGGAAGCGCGCTTCGATCTCGTCCAGCATGGGTCTGCAGCTTGCGCACAGCTCATGATAGAGCGCGTCCGCGTCGATGACCAGTGCGCCGAAATCCTCCAGAACACGCAGCGCCGTGGTTTTGCCCGTGCCGCTGCCGCCCGTCACGCCGACGATTTTGAGGCTGCGCATCAGCGCCTCGCGGATGTCCTTTTCGGGCAGCGCCCCCTGCCGCAGGATGCGATACGGTGTCTGTGTCAGGTCGATAATGGTGCTCTCCGTGCCGATGCCGCAGGCACCGCCGTCGATGATGGCATCGATCTTTCCATCAAAGTATGCCGAGACTTTCTCCGCCGTTTTGGGGCTTTCCGCGCCGGAGGGGTTGGCGGACGGAGCCGCGAGCGGCAAGCCGCAGCTTCGCAAAAGCGCCTGTGTCTGCGCCTGCTCAGGGCAGCGCAGACCGACGGTGTGCCCCCCCGCCAGCACAATAGACGGCACGCAGTCCGCCGCCTTGATCACGATGGTCAGCGGTCCCGGCCAGAACGCCGCCGCCAGCGTATAGGCGCTTTGCGGCGCATCCGCGCCGTATTTTGCAAAGGCGCTTTCATCCGCCACCATGAGGCTCAGCGGCTTCACGGCGGGGCGGCCTTTGACTTCATAAATCTTCTCCACGGCGGCCTCGTCCAGTCCGTTTCCCGCGAGACCGTAGACCGTCTCCGTCGGCACGGCGACCAGCCCGCCCGCTCGGATGATATCCGCCGCCTGTTCGATTTCCGTTGTGATGATTTTTGTCAGCATTTTTCTATCTCTTATTCGCCGTTTTTTAGCTTTTCCGCCCTGTCCGCCGTGATGAGCGGCTCAATGAGCGGATCGAGCTCGCCGTTCATGACGGTGTCAAGCTTATACAGTGTCAGCCCGATGCGGTGATCGGTGACGCGGTTTTGCGGGAAGTTATAGGTGCGGATGCGCTCGTTTCGCATACCGGACCCGATCTGGCTGCGGCGCTGCGCCCCGTATTCCGCGTCGCGTTTGGCGCGTTCCGCGTCCGCCAGGCGGCTCGCCAGAATGGACAGTGCCCGCGCCTTATTCTTGTACTGGCTGCGCTCGTCCTGACACTCCACGACCGTGTTCGTCGGCAGATGCGTCACGCGGATGGCGGAGGAGGTCTTGTTGACCTTCTGCCCACCCGCGCCGGAGGAGCGGAACACGTCGATCTTCACCTCGTCCATGTTCAGCGCATAGTCGAGCTCCGTGAGCTCCGGCAGCACCGCCACCGTGGCAGTGGAGGTATGGACGCGCCCCTGCACCTCCGTCTCCGGCACACGCTGCACGCGGTGGACACCGCTTTCAAACTTCAGCCGCGAATACGCACCCTCCGCCTCGATGATGAAGTCCACTTCCTTAAAGCCGCCAAGGTCTGTCTCGCTGAGGTTGGCAAGCTCCACGCTCCAGCCCATCGTCTGAGCGTACATGGTATACATCCGATAGAGGTCGGCGGCGAACAGCGCCGACTCCTCGCCTCCCACGCCCGCGCGGATCTCCACGATGACGCTCTTATCGTCGTTCGGATCCTTCGGAAGCAGCAGGAGCTTGATCTCCTCCTCGCAGGCGGGGATGCGCTCCGATGCCGCCGCCAGCTCCTCTTTGGCGAGCTCGCGCAGCTCGGGATCGGATTCGGTATCCAGAATCTCCTGCGCTTCCCGCACCGCTTTTTTCAGTTGAGTCAGCCGTTCCCACGCCTCCGCGAGCGGCGCGAGTTCCTTCTGCTCCTTCGCCAGCTCCGCATACAGCGCAGGGTCGTCGTACACGGACGGCTCCTCCATCCGGCGGCATATCAGCTCATACCGTCGGGCAATTTCGATCAGCTTTTCTTCCATATCAGATCATCGCGGGATTGGTTTTCCAGTCCGTTCCGCCTCTCCGTCCCGCTGCGGAGCGGCTGCCCAGCGCATAGAAGTCACGCGCATTCGCGCCGAGCGAAAAGATTTCCTGTGCGCGTTCGTCCAGTTCCTTGACGGATGCGGGCTTGGTGATGAGCGGCACGGACGATGCGCCGTCCATGTCCCGCAGGAGCTTACGCCCCGTCTCATTCGCCGCGAGCACCCGCGCATAGGGCGGAAGCTGCTCCTGCATTTCCGCCGTCACGCCCAGCACCGCCGCCGTCAGCATACGGCGCAGGCGGCTCATGGCGTAGCGCTTCGTTTTCACCGCCGAGAGCAGCGCCTCCACGCTCCCCTCCGTCCGCACGGCCTTGTAAACGCGGCTGCCGAGTCCGTCTCCGGCATCGGGCAGCGCGTTGAATTCATCCTCCGTCATAGCGCGCAGCCGCGCCATGTACGCCTGCTCCAGATGCTCCATATAGACGGACTCGCAGCCCGCGAAGACCGCGTTGGCGGCTGAGGGGATATATGCCGAGGCATCCTCCCCCGCTTCGAGCATCGTGCGGATCTCGGAGGCGCAGCGGCGGTCACCGGTGTTCACGCCGTCGTGCATCGAGCCTGTGCGGCGGCTCGTCACAGGTATCAGCTCCGCGCCGAGGGAAAAGATCGCTTTCAGATATTCCACGCCGAGGATGTTGTTGGGCTTTTCCAGCAGCTCTGAGCAAGCCTTGCCGAGCCGATTTTCCAGCACCATCTGCCGCGCGGGCGCAAAGCCCATGCCGGATTCCATCGCGGCTTTCACCTCGCCCAGCACCTCCGGCTGTGCAGCCGCGAGCGCCAGTGCCGTCAGGGGCGCGAGGTCGCCGGATTCGCTGCCGAAGCAGAGATGCGTCACCACGCCGAGGCTGTTCAAAAGTGCCACACCGCCGCGGGCGAAGCGTTCCGCCGAGGCGATCGACCACGGAAGCGGCAGCTCGAGCACGAGATCGGCTCCCGCCGCACAGGCGGCCTTGGCGCGGATGTGCTTGTTGTAGACCGCGGGCGTGCCGCGCTGGACAAAATCGCCCGACATGACGCATACCACGGGGCTGTTCCGTCCCACGGCTGCCTTGCTTTCCGCGATATGCTCGGCGTGTCCGACGTGAAAGGGATTGTATTCACAAATTATTCCGAGAACAGACATGGTATTCCCTCTTGCGTTTTCCGGAAATTGCGGTAAAATAGTAGTTTGTGGGGACAAATTCCCTCATTACCATTTTACACGAAAAATAAAAATTTACAATACGAAAGGACTGCACCATGAAAATTCTTGTCATCAACGCCGGCTCCTCCTCCCTGAAGTATCAGCTTCTCGACATGGAGACCGAAACTCTCCTCGCCAAGGGTCTCTGCGAGCGCATCGGCATCGACGGCCATCTGAAGCATCAGCCCCAGAACGGCAAGCCCGTTTTCGATGAAAACGTCAATCTGCCCACCCACACCGAAGCCATCGCCGCTGTTCTCGACAAGCTCACCAGCGCCGAATACGGCGTGGTCGCCGACATGAGCGAGATCAGCGCCGTGGGTCACCGCGTGGTACACGGCGGCGAGAAGTTCGCCGAGAGCGTGCTCATCAACGACGCTGTCATGGACGCGATTGCCGAGTGCATCCCCCTCGCGCCTCTGCACAACCCCGCCAACATCACCGGCATCAACGCCTGCAAGGCCGTCATGGGCGAGAATGTCCCCCAGGTCGCCGTGTTCGACACCGCCTTCCATCAGTCCATGCCCGGCAAGGCCTTCACCTATGCCATCCCCTATGAATACTACACCGACCTCAAGGTTCGCCGCTACGGCTTCCACGGCACCAGCCACCGCTACGTTTCCAAGCGCTGCGCGGAGCTGATGGGCAAGCCCATCGAGGAGCTCAAAATCATCTCCTGCCACATGGGCAACGGCTCCTCCATCTGCGCCATCGACGGCGGCAAAAGCGTGGACACCTCCATGGGCTTCACCCCCATCGCCGGTCTGCCCATGGGCACCCGCTGCGGCGACATCGACGTTTCCATCCTCGAATACCTCGCCGCCAACACCGGCAAGGACATCACCGAGCTGACCAACATCCTCAACAAGAAGTCCGGCGTACTGGGCGTTTCCGGCGTGTCCTCCGACTTCCGCGACCTCGACAATGCTGCCGGTGAGGGCAACGACCGCGCCAAGCTCGCACTCGATATGTTCGCCTACTCCGTCGCCAAGACCGTTGGCGGTTATGCGGCAGCCATGGGCGGCGTGGACGCGATCATCTTCACCGCCGGTGTCGGCGAAAACAGCGCCTCCACCCGTGCCGACATCTGCCAGTACCTCGGCTTCCTCGGCACCGAGCTCGACCCCGAAGCCAACAAGAAGCGCGGCGAAGACATCGAAGTCTCCAAGACCGGCTCCAAGGTCAAGATGTTCGTCATCCCCACCAACGAGGAGCTCGTCATCGCGCGTGACACCAAAGCTCTCGTCGAGGGCTGATAAGCGTTTTTCCGATCTCCGGCGCGTCAAAACGCCGGAGATTGCTATATACGGAACTATTTTCCGCATCCTGCGTCCAAACTTTCAAACACGATACAGGAGGGCCATCCCATGAAAAAACTCATCACCGCATTCCTCATCGCCGCGCTTGTTCTCTGTCCGCTGTGCGGCTGCACGCACGCGCTCAAAATTACGCAGGCCTCCTCCTCGCTCGACGGTGTCACCCTGACGCTCGACCGTCTGGAATGCGAGCTTCTCAAAAACGGCTCGACCGTTTTCATGCCGGACATCACCGTGCAAAACAACGGCACCGAGCCCGTCACCAAGGTACAGTACAGCCTCACGATCCTCGACAAGGCCGGAAACGAGCTCTACACCGCCCCCGCCTGCTATTACAACGCGCAGACCGCGCCTATCGAGCCGAACGCCTCGTCCGTCTACATGATCAAAGAAGCCGGCGGCTTCCAGTCTAAGCTGGACGGGAAACCCTACGCCGTCTCCGTCGAGCTGACCGATGTGCAGACCGTGTCGGAGCTGCCCGCCGTGCGTCTGCCGGAGACGGGCGAATATCTCTACAAATCCATGAGCAACGACGAGCTCGCCGCTATGGATACGCAGCCGCCCGTCGCCATCGACATTGTCATCGACCAGGGCGGCTATCAGCGCAGCGCTCATCTGACCGCACCGGAGGACATCGCCGCGTGCCTTGATGTGTTCCTCCCCATCAAGATCGGCGCAGAGACGCAGGAGTGGGTTACGGACAACTACAACGGCGTGACCTTCACCTTCGCCGACGGCAGCAGCTGTTTCATCAGCCTCAACCTCAAAAACCTCGAATTCAACGTCGGTGGCGAGTATTATATGTTTGAGCTCGACGACTTCGGCGCGTTCTGGAGCTACGCCCAGTCCGTCGTAACGGATATGGAGGAGAGCTTCGGCGGCTCGTGAAAATGAGCCAAAAAAGCCGTTGACAAGCCTGTTTTCTTATGATATTATATCAGAGCCGCTTTGAAAGGGGTCGTAGCAAGTCGGCCATGTGCCGCCCCCGGGACAGCGAGCCCGAAAGGAAAGGAAATTTATCACCATGACTGCAATCATCACGACCGGCGGTAAGCAGTACCGCGTGGCCGAGGGCGATGTGATCTTCGTCGAAAAGCTCGACGCCGAGGAAGGCGCTGAGGTCAAGTTCGACAAAGTTCTGGCCCTCATCGGCGACGAAGCCAAGTTCGGCGCTCCCTATGTGGACGGCGCTGTCGTCACCGCGAAAGTCCTCAAGCAGGGCAAGAGCAAGAAAATCCGCGTTTACAAAATGAAACCCAAAAAGGGTTACCGCAAGACCCAGGGCCATCGTCAGCCTTACACCAAGGTTGAGATCGGCACCATCGGTTGACCGCCGTTTGGAAAGGAAGGTGTAACACATGGCACATAAAAAAGGTATGGGCTCCACCAAGAACGGACGCGACAGTAAATCCAAGCGTCTGGGCGCCAAGCGTGCGGACGGTCAGTACGTCCTCGCCGGCAACATCCTCGTCCGGCAGCGCGGCACCAAGATCCACCCCGGCACCAACGTTGGTATCGGCGGCGACGACACCCTGTATGCGAAGGTCAGCGGCACTGTGAAATTCGAGCGCCGCGGCAAGGACAAGAAGCAGGTCTCCGTGTACGAGGTCCAGGAGTAATCATCCGGTGGGGCGGAACTTTTCCGCCCCGCTTTTTTGTTAAGGGAGCAGACCCTATGAGTACTGATTTTGTCGATAAAGTCACGATCCACGTCAAGGCCGGCGACGGCGGCGACGGCGCGATCGCGTTTCACCGTGAAAAATACGTCGCCGCGGGCGGACCCGACGGCGGCGACGGCGGCAACGGCGGCAACATCATCGCCGTGCCCGATATCCATATGTCCACCCTGCTCGACTACCGCTACAAGCGCAAATTCGTCGCCTCAAACGGCGCGATGGGTCAGGGCAAGCGCTGCAGCGGCAAGCGCGGCGAGGATGTCATTCTCCGCGTGCCCAAGGGCACGCTCATCCGCGACAAGGAATCCGGCGCTATCATGCGCGATATGAGCGTTTCAGACGAGCCCTTCGTCATCGCCAAGGGCGGACGCGGCGGTTGGGGCAACAAGCACTTTGCCACCCCCACGCGACAGGCTCCGCACTTCGCCAAGCCCGGGCTGCCCGGGGAGGAACGCGATGTCGTTCTGGAGCTGAAACTGCTCGCGGACGTGGGTCTGGTCGGCTTCCCGAGCGTCGGCAAATCGACGCTCCTGTCCGTGGTCAGCCGCGCCCATCCCAAGATCGCCGCCTATCATTTCACGACTCTTTTCCCCAACCTCGGCGTTGTGTGGGCGAGCGAGGGCGTGAGCTTTGTCATGGCGGACATCCCGGGCATCATCGAGGGCGCAAGCGAGGGCGCGGGTCTCGGGCACGACTTCCTGCGCCACATCGACCGCTGCCGTCTGCTCATCCACGTGGTGGACATCTCCGGCAGCGAGGGGCGCGACCCCATCGAGGACTTTGAGGCGATCAACAAGGAGCTTGCCGAATACGACGCAGAGCTCGCCTCCCGTCCGCAGCTCGTCGCCGGAAACAAGGCCGATCTTGTCACCGAAGAACAGCGTGAGACGGCGGAAAAATTCAAGGCCTACATCGCCGAAAAAGGTCTCCCCTACTTTGAGATCTCCGCCGCCGCCCATCAGGGCACGCGCGAGCTGGTGCTCGCCGCCGCGGAAAAGCTCTCGGAGCTGCCGCCCGTGGCGGTGTACGAGGCGGACTATGTCGAGCCCGAGGTCGTGCTCGGCACCGCCGAAGACCTCACCATCGAGAAGCACGGCGACGTGTGGACGGTGCAGGGCGACTGGCTCGACCGGCTCGTCTCCCGCGTCAACTTCTCCGACTACGAAAGCCGGATGTACCTCGACCGCAAGCTGCGCGAGGGCAAGGTCTACGAGCGCATGGAAGCCATGGGCATGGAGGACGGCGACACCATCTCCATCGCGGAAATGCAATTTGAATACTACAACTAAAAAAATCCTGTAACCATTGCGGTTACAGGATTTTTTCAGTTTGAGGAGAATCAGCCGAGAAGCTCTTTTTCGGGGGTCACAAGGATCTTGACCTGCGCCTTTTTGGCGGGACCGGTGAGGACATCGAAGCCCTCGGTGTTGATGTCATCGAGAAGAATTTTCTTGGTGACATAGCCGGGTGCCTGGATCTTGCCCGCGTTCAGAAGCGCGATCACATTGTCGAAGTCGTCGCCGTTATAGCAGATGGAGCCGACGATGTTCTTCTCCGTCAGGACGAGGTTGTTGGGCTGGAGGGAGACCTCGTGCGTCCAGATGCTCGTGATGACCTCGTAGCCGTGGGGCTTGATGCACTGATACAGCAGGTGGAAGCACTGCTCGGAGGAGGTCGTTTCAAACGCCACGTCCGCACCCTTGCCGCCGGTCATTTCCTTGATCTTCGCCACCACATCGTCCGTGTTGGGGTCGAGAACGACATCGGCATACTGCGCGGCGTACTCCTGACGGATGCCCGCACGCTGCACGGCGATGATCTTACCCGCGCCGAGAGCGCGGAGGCTCGCCATGGTGCTGAGACCGATGGGGCCCGCGCCGGCGACGACCGCGACCTGCCCCGCCTCAAAGTGACCGACCTCGAGGGAGTGATAGCCGACCGCCAGAGGCTCCACGATCGCGCCATCCTCGAAGCTCATGCCATCCGGCATTTTGTGAACGAATTTTTCCGTAAAGTTGCAGTACTCGGCAAAGCCGCCGTTGTTCGAGACGAAGCCGAGGAAGCTCAGATGGTCGCAGACATTGTAGTTACCCGCCGCACAGGAGGGGCAGTCCTCGTCCACCACCAGCGGCTCGGGGATCACGCGGTCGCCGACCTTGAAGTTCTTGACATCGGGGCCGACCGCGACCACGACACCGGAGAACTCATGCCCCATGGTGACGGGGTTTGTGCAGCCGGTCACATACTGCGGGGTCGTGCCGGGGGTGAAGATGGGACCATCCTCGTACTCGTGGATATCCGAGCCGCAGATGCCGCAGAATTTCACCTGAATCTGTACCTCATCGCCCACGGGATCTACGCGGGGAACGTCATCCACACGGAGGTCTTTCGCCGAATAAAAACGCGCTGCTTTCATGTTGTCTACTCCTTTTCGCACATCAAAGTTTGTTATTTTTCTGTCACAATCCGTGCTCAGTATAACATTACATCGCACATTTGACAATGATTTAACATTCCCAAACTTCACCCGTATTATTCCCCCAATTTTATGCAATATGACAAATAATTGTCATATATGTTATTTTATTGACGTATATATAAAACAAATCGGCCATCCCCTGCGGAACGGCCGATTTTGCTTATTCTCCGGTGGATACGATGCTATAATAGGCGCGAGCCGTCAGCTTATAGATCACGGCATACACCGCGCCAAAAGCCACGAAGGCAATCGCCGTCACCAGAATGACAAAGCGCAGATTGAACAGGCTGAAAAGCTGCAAGAGCTTCCAGATCAGCGGGAAGGCAAAGGCCAGATGCACGCCCGCCATCAGCAGCGGCGCAAAAAACACCGTCAGCACCTGCGTATTGATCGACTGCCGGATATCCTTTTTCGTCATGCCCACCTTCCGCATGATCGCATACCGCGCCTGATCCTCGTAGCCTTCGGACACCTGCTTATAATAAAGGATCATCGCTGCCGCGAAGACGAACACGATGGACAGTATGATGCCGAGAAAGAACAGGCCGCCGTAGGTCGTGTAGAAATCGGAGCGGTTCATCTCCCGCCCGTCAATAAACCAATCCGCGCCGTCATCCCTGCCCCAGCAGTCCTGCCCCGCGAGATAGTTCCGCAAATCGCCAAAGGCGGCGTTCGTCGTTTCCTCATCCAGCCCCAGATCGAAGCCGTAATAATGCGCCAACTCCAGACTGCGGGTATGCTTTTCCCCAAAGGTAAAGGTCAGGAGCGGACGCAGGGTCTCATAGTCCGGCACCACAAGCATCAGCGTTGGCGTAATCATGGCGGAGGTCTCGGACACGGGAATGTATTTTTCCAGCTTCCCGACTACTGCGAGGTGCAGTTCCCCCATATTGAAGCTGCTCTCATCATAGCGGCAGCGCTGCGGCAGGATCATACACTCGTTTTCTCCGAGCGCGATATCCGTGCCCATCGCGGCGTTGTAATCCTCGGCGCTGACAAACCAGATCGAGCGAACCACATCGTAGTTGATCACAGAATCATATTCCTCCGCATTGGGGTCAAAGTCGCTCCCCTGCTGCATGGCCGCGATAGAGGCGATGCGGTATTCCTGCTCCCGCACCGGCTCCGCGCCATGCTCCGCCAGCACTGCCCGATAGCCCTCCCTCAGTTCCTCGGTGCGTCCGTTTTCAAAGTCCTCCAGCCCGCTCAAGGTCACCTTCATCTGAATCTCAAAAGGATAACGCGCCCGAATGGACTCGTTGGCACCGAAATAGAGGCTGGAGGTGGAGGCGATGATCACGAGTACCATCGTGCACAGGATGCAGATAGACGCGAGTCCCGCCCCGTTGCGCTTCATGCGGTAGACCATGGAGGACAGCGACACGAAATTTTTCTTTTGGTAATAGAATCCTTTATTCTTTTGCAGCAGTTTACATAATGCCACAGAGCCCGCAATAAACAGCAGATAGGTCGCCAGAATCACCATCAGCACCGCGACAAAAAACACCACCAGCGCCGTCACAGGGCTTTCGATGCTCACGGCGATCGTGTACGCCGCGCCGAGAATCAGCACCCCCAGCACCGCCGGAACCCAGTTGGCTCTGGGCGCTTTTTCGCCCGTATTTTCGCTGCGCAGCAGCTCCAGCGGCTTCGCCTTATGCACCTGCACCAGCGAGCGGACAAAGAGCAGCGCGAAGATGATGCCGAAAACGCCCGCCGTCCATGCGACGGTCTCCCACGAAAAGGTAAACCGGTAATCCACCTCGGCGTGGATGACATTGAGAAGCCCCAGCTCCGCCAGCTTTGACAGCGCCACGCCGAGAAAGAGACCGCCCGCGAGACCGATTCCCGCCACGATCAGCGACTCCCAGAACAGCACCCGAGCTATGCCGCGCTTGTCCATTCCGAGGATGTTATACAGACCGAACTCCTTATAGCGGCGGCGTATCAGAAAAGAGTTGGTATAAAACAGAAACAGCAGCGCAAAAAAGGCGATGACGAACTGCCCCAGGCCCAGCACAAGCTGAATGTTGTTGCCTGCGTTTATGCCGCGGATGACCGGCGAATAGCTGAGATTATGCAGTATGCAGAACATCATGATCATGCCGATGCAGCTTAAAAGATAGGGCAGATACAGCTTGCGGTTTTTGCGGATGCCCGTCCATGCCATTTTAGGGAAAAAGAAGTGTTTCACGCCCGATCACTCCCCGTTGACAGCATGGTGAGCGTGTCGGAGATCTTCTGATAGAGCTGTTCGTCCGAATCCTGCCCGCGGTAGATCTGGTGATACACCACGCCGTCCTTGATGAACAGCACCCGCGAGGCGACGGATGCCGCTTTGACGGAATGGGTCACCATCACAACGGTCTGCCCCTGCCGGTTGACCTCCCCGAACAGGCGCAGAAGCTCGTCCGACGCTTTGGAATCCAGCGCTCCCGTGGGCTCGTCGGCGAGGATGAGCCGCGGCTCGGTGATGAGCGCACGCGCCACGGCGGCGCGCTGCTTCTGCCCGCCGGAGACCTCGTAGGGATATTTTTTCAGAATCCCCGTGATGCCGAGCCGTTCCGCGATGGGCGCGAGCTTCGCGTGCATCGTCTTATAGCTTTCATTCGCCAGCACAAGCGGGAGATAAATGTTGTCTTCAAGCGAGAAGGTGTCCAGAAGGTTAAAGTCCTGAAAGACGAAGCCGAGATTTTTGCGCCGAAAGCCGGCGACATCCCGCTCCTCCAGCAGCGCGAGATTCCGCCCGTCGAGCTTCACCGAGCCGGATGTCGGCTTATCCAGTGCCGCCAGAATGTTCAAAAGCGTCGTCTTACCGGAGCCGGACTCGCCCATGACGGCGACGAATTCCCCCTCCTCCACCGCAAAATTCACGTTCCGCAGCGCTTCCACGCTCTGCCCGCCAAAACGCGGATGATAGACCTTTTTCAGGTCGGATACTTCCAACATACTCATGATTTGACCTCCTTGGTAATGACGGGGTCATTATACAAAAGGACGGGAACGCCGCGCCATGGCATCGGCTTACATTTCCCGCCCGAAATCTTACATTTTCGTAAGAGCTTATTCGCTTTTTATCGTATACTGGCTCAGATCCAGCCGCATGACCGTGCCCTGCGCGGGCTTTGATTCGGCGCTTATACCAATGCCCAGACCGTCGCATATCCTCTTGCAGAGATAGAGCCCGATGCCGCTGGCGGACTTGTCCGCGCGTCCGTTAAAGCCGGTATAGCCCTTGTCAAAAATGCGCGGCAGGTCGGATGCCGCGATGCCGATGCCCGTATCCGCGATGCAGAGACTCATGGGGGCGGACATATATATGTGTATCCCGCCCTCGCGGGTATACTTCAGCGCGTTCGACAAAAGCTGCTCCAGTACAAAGCTCAGCCATTTGTCGTCCGTCACGACCGTTTCGTCTATTGTCTCATAGCGCAGCGACAGGCGGCGGTCGATGAACTGCGGCGCAAACTTATGCAGCGCCGGACGAATGATGTCGTCCAGCCGGTGGCGGCGAAACACATAGTCGCTTTGCTCGCTGTCCAGTCGCAGGAAGGTCAGCACCATCTCCACATACTGCTCGATGCGGAACAGATCGCCCGCGAGTCGGCGCGTCAGCGGCGTATCCTCGTTTTGCAGCGTCAGCTTCATGGCTGCGATCGGCGTTTTGATCTGGTGCGCCCAGACGGTGTAATACTCCACCATATCGCGGTAGCGCATACTGTCCGCCGTTTGCAGTTCCAGCCGCGCCTGCCGCAGCGAGCGCACCAAAGCCTGATAATCCTGCTCCCATACGCCGTCCGCGGCGGGCAGCTCCTCCCCCAGGGTATCGGCATGACTCAGCAGCGTTTGCAGCGTTTCGTGTTTGTTTTTTACCCGCCGAAAATCCAGCGCCAGCGCCAATAGGCCCAGCAGCGCACACAGCACCGCCGGATACAGCACCGCGCCCGGGGGCAGCCGATACAGCGCAAAGACTGCGGCAAACACAAGCGCAAACAGCAAAAACACAAGGATCACGCCCCGCTTGGAGCGCAGATATACGGTCATCAGCTTCATATCATTCCACCAGATAGCCCACGCCGAATTTGGTCGTGATAAAGCCGTCCAGCCCCACCGCATCCAGCCGCTTGCGCAGGCGGGTGACGTTCACGGTGAGCGTGTTCTCGTCCACAAAGCTGTCCGTTTCCCAGAGCCGCTCCATCAGTTTCTCGCGGCTGACGACCTTGCCCTTGTTTTCCAGCAGACAAAGGAGAATGCGGTATTCGTTTTTGGATAGCTCCACCCGCTCGTCCCCCACCGTCAGCGTGTTGTCGTTGGTGTTGAGAAAAGCTCCGCGGTGGCTCAGGAGCGGTGCCGTGCCGGCAAAATCATAGCTCCGCCGCAAAAGCGCCTGCATCTTTGCCATGAGCACATTGCCGTCGAAGGGCTTGGCGATGAAATCGTCCGCCCCCATGTTCATCGCCATGACGATGTTCATATTGTCCGAGGCGGAGGACAGAAAAATGATGGGTACGCGGGAGCGCTTGCGGATCTCACTGCACCAGTGGTAGCCGTTATAAAAGGGCAGGCCGATGTCCATCAGCACCAGATGCGGCGCGAACGCCTCAAACTCGTCGAGAACGCTGCGGAAGTCCTGCACCACCCGGACGGAGAAATTCCATTGCTCCGCCTGCTGGCGCACAGCCTCCGCGATGGCAAGGTCATCCTCCACGATAAACAGCTTGTATTCATTTGTAGGCTTCAACTGCTCCATACCGTGTTCCCGTCCCCATTTCAAGGAATAAATCTATTATAACGCAAGAATGGAGATATTGCCAGAGCTTGTTTCAATTTCGATCTCCGCCGCCCCATCGCCCGCAACGTAGCTCTCGCCCTTGTGTTTGAGGGCGATGTCGCTTTCAAAGTCGCCGCTCGCGGTGTCCACCTCGGCGGTGAAGCCGAGGGTTTCCGGCAGCGTTAAGCTCACCTCGCCGCTCGACGTGTCGATGCTGCACGCGGCCATATACTCCCGAACGGTCAGACTGACCGCGCCGCTGGCGCTCTCCGCCTCCACGTCCGCAAGCGCGGAGGCAGACAGCCTGACGCGCCCGGAGGCCGTTTCAACGTCCAGCTTTTCCACGCTGTCCAGCTCCGCCGTGATCGCGCCGGAGGAGGAGCCCAGCGTGACGTACTGCGCCGCCCCTGTCTGGCGCAGGCCGATCTCGCCGGAGGCGGTGTCGAGCTGCACGGCCGAAGCGTCCTCTGCGCCGAGGGAGATGTCTCCGGAGGCAGTGTCCGCCTCCAGCCGGTCAGCGCGAAGCATATCCGTAAGAATATCCGCGCTCGCGGCGGAGAGAGAAATGTGTTCTCCCCGGAAATCCTCCGGCAGGCTGACCGACAGGATCTTCGTTGCCGCGCTCGGCAGAGAAATGACGCCGCCCCCGGAGAAGCGCACGCGCAGGGTATCGCCGTCCAGCTTCCAATGCATCCGCTGCCCGTCCGGAAGCTCCGTGCCGGTCTCCTCGGTCAGCAGGATGCCGTCTCCGGAATGGTAGACGACGTTCACCTTTCCGGAGGACCACTGCACGTCCAGATTTTTCACGCGCTCCGTGATCTCCGCGTCGCCGACGGAATAGTCCACCAGCTTGTCGTCCGTCAGCTCAAGGCGCTCGTCCTCCTCGCGCAAGATACGCGCCGCGCCCTGCAGTCTGCATCCGCCCAGAAGCAGGCAGCAGGT
>JAZUEL010000077.1:0-9753 GCA_045640125.1 Oscillospiraceae bacterium | reverse complement strand
GCGGAAAAATAGATCGTGTCCTGCTCCAGTGCGGATTCGTGGCAGACGGTGGGGAAAAACTTCTTCATCCCGATGGGCGAGCAGCCGCCGTGGATGTAGCCCGTGAGCGGCAAAAGCTCCTTGCTTTTGAGCATCTCGATGCTCTTTTCGCCGACGGCTTTGGCGGCTTTTTTGAGGTCGAGCTCCTCCGCCACCGGCACCATGAACACATAATGCCCGCCGCTTTTGCCTGTGGTCACGAGCGTTTTGAACATACGCGGTGCGTCCAGCCCCAGCACCGCCGCCACATCCACGCCCGCGACAGCGACCTCGGGGTCGTAGGTGCGGACGTTATACGCCAGCTTCTTTGCATCGAGCAGACGGCAGACGTTGGTTTTATCCTCTTTCTTCGCCATGCTTGCGCTCCCCTTTCGCAATGAGGATGTTGGCGGTGATGTCGCCGGTGACGTTCAGGGTGGTGTAGGCCATGTCGAGGACACGGTAGATGCCGGAGTACAGTCCGATGAAGCCGGTGGGCGCGCCCAAAATGGTGAGGTAGGTGGTGCCGATGACGATGCCGCCGCCGGGGATGCCGGGCGCTGCCATGTTGATGAGCGTCGCCGTCAGCAGCATATACAGGAACAGCCCCGCCGTGACGGGCGTGCCCGCCATCTGCATCGTGAACAGACCGAGCAGACAGAAGCTCACCGCGCCGCCGCACATATGGATGGTGCAGCCGAGCGGCACGACCAGGCTCGTCACGCTCTCCGGCACGCCGAAGTCCTCGTTGCAGACGCGGATGGTGGTCGGCAGCGTCGCCGCGGATGAGCAGGTGGAAAGGCTCACGAGCCAGACCTTACTGACCTTTTTGACATACTGCACGGGGTTCACCCCCGCCGCGATCCACGCGGGCAGGATCATCACCAGCGCCGTCACCACCACGCAGCCGAGCCACGCGCAGCCGATGTATTTCGCGCACACGCCCACCAGCGCCGCACCGTAATTCGCCGCCGCGCTCCCCATGAGGGAGAACACGCCCAGCGGTGTCAGCCACATGATATAGCCGAGAATTCTGCCCAGAATGCCGCGCAGCTCCTCCATGACCGCCATGGTCTTTTCGGCGTTTGCAGCGGAGGCAGCGATACCAAAGGCAAAGGAAAAGAGGATGCAGGGAAGGATGCTGCCCACGCTCATGGCGGCAAAGATGTTCGAGGGGAAGATGCTGCGCAGAAAATCGCCCAGACTCGTGGACGCGAGCTCGCCCGTGTACTCCGCCTCGAACAGCGCCGCGCCGCGCCCCGGGGCGAGCAGCGTGACGAGTACGGCGGTGAGGCAGAAGCTGACGACGAACATGAGGACGAACAGCCCCACGGTTTTCAGCAGCCGCCCGCCCACGCTCCGCGCCGACGCATATACGCCGCAGACCACCTCCGCCATCAGCAGCGGGATGACGATGAGTTTTAGTAAATTCAGGTAGATGTCGCCCAGAAAAGAGATGGGCGCGAAGATGTCCGGCACGAGAAAGCCCAGCACCAGACCGAGTAAAAACGCGGCAAAAGCCGCCCCATACAAAGCGTTCTTTTTCATGCCTCTATCTTATCATGTTTGGCTTTCAAGTCAATACATCTTGTGTTCTGGCGGGCCATGAAAAAACGGGACAGGTAAAATTCCTGTCCCGTCTGTTTGTGAGGCGTTATTCTTCCGTGAAAATGGCAACGTGCATCTGCACGACTTCGCCGTTTTCCGTCCACATGGCAAAGTTGTGCATATTGGCCTCCTGACCGTCAAAGGGGGCAAAATCGCCGGTGCTTTCGTTCACAAAGGACTCAGCGGTGTCAATGGGGTACTCCGTTCCGTTCAGCGTGATCGCCTGTCCGGCGGGAGCAACAACGGCGCCGGCCTTTTCGCAGACTACATTGGGCGCGTCGCAGAAGAGCATGAATTTGGGAAGGTCGGTGTCCATGGTCGCCTCTTCCAGTGAAGTGTCGAGAACGCATTCCGCGCCCTCGGCAAAGGAGCAGTCCTCCCAAACGAAAACCTTGGCACCCTCGCCGCCTTGGTTGATGAGTTTAGCGTTAAAGGTGCAGTTGGTGAAGCGGAGCATACCGTTTTCGCCCGTGACGATCACGTCGCCGTCAAAGCTCAGGCCGTCGATGTTTTCCTCCTTGCCGGACAGATCGTAAGTGGTCGTTTCGGGTTTGCCTGCTTCGGGAGCCGCCGCTTCACCCGCGTCCGCTGCGGGGGCGGCAGGTGCGGCTGAGCCGCAGGCGGCCAGACCAAGGGCAAGAATAAGGGCAAGACAGAGGAGAAATGCTTTTTTCATGAGAGTATTCTTCCTTTCTTTTTGTTTTTACATAAAATGCCTGTTCATTATACTGGGAAAACTCGGTTTAGTCAATAAAATCAATATACCGCACAATAATTCATGCTTCGGCCTCCTTTTATGGTATTGATTCACATTATACTGGATATAATCAGTATAGTCAATAAATTCAGTATGCTAATCTGTGCTTGGTGATGCGCAATGATTAGCTATGAGCCTTTTTACAGGACGCTTTTTGAAAAAGGGATAACCGAATATAACCTCATATTTAAGCAGGGCATGGATGCGCACACGCTTCACCGCATGAAACACGGCGAGGCGATTACTACGAAAACACTGAACACGCTCTGCGAAATCCTTTCGTGTTCGGTCGGTGACATTCTTGAATATATACCCGACGAAAAATAACGGCGAGTCTGCAAAGACCCGTCGTTTTTTGCGGCATTATGTGTTATGATGAGGCCATGAAATATTATTGTGCACCCTTAGAGGGCTTGACGGATTTCACATTTCGTCAGATACATCATAAATATTTCCCCGGGGCGGACCGCTATTACACGCCCTTTCTCGCCACGACGCAAAATCGCGTGTTCAGCCCCAAGGAGTTCCGCGAAACGCTGCCGGAGAACAACGGCGGCTTTGCGCTCGTGCCGCAGCTTTTGGGGAAAAACGTCGGGGATTTTCTATGGCTCGCCCGCGAGCTGCGGACGATGGGCTATGAGGAGATCAATCTCAACCTCGGCTGCCCCTCCGGTACGGTCACTGCCAAGGGGAAGGGCTCGGGGATGCTGGCCGACCCCAAGGCGCTGGACGAATTTCTGGACGGCATATTTGCGGGCTTTGACGGGAAGATCTCTGTCAAGACGCGCTTGGGGCTCGAATCGCCGGAGGAGTTTTGGCCGATTCTGGACGTTTTCAACAAATACCCCATCTGCGAGCTGACCGTCCACCCGCGCACGCGGCGGGAGATGTACAAGGGCCCGCTGCACCCCGAGGTCTTTGCCGAGGCGCTTGCCAGGAGCAAAAACCCCGTCTGCTACAACGGCAACATCACGACTACCGCGCTCGGGCGCAAGGCCATGCGGGACTATCCTGCCGTGACGGCGCTGATGCTCGGGCGGGGGCTTGTTGCCGACCCCGCGCTCATCCGCAAGCTGCAGGGCGGCGCGGGCGCGGATGCGGCGACGCTGCGGGCGTATTTTGCGGAGCTGTACGAACGCTACTGCGTGCTGTTCGGCTCGCGCCCCAACGCCATGAGCCGCATGAAGGGAATCTGGTTTTACACCATCCACCTCTTTGACGACACGGAGAAATACGCCAAACGTATCGCCAAATGCCGTCTGCCATCGGACTACGAGGCACTGATGCAGACGCTGTTCACCGATATTGCCATCCGCGACAATGCGGTCGATGTGCCGTGACGGCACCCTATACACAGGCGCAACGGCGGGTTGCGTGATTTTTCCCAAATGCTGTGCTATGATAGGGAAAAACAGGGCGGGAGGTTTTTTCTCATGGAGACAAAGGATGTTTTATTCAGGCTTCGTTCCGAACGCGCCATGACGCAGGACGAGTTGGCGGAAAAGGTGTTCGTGACCCGGCAGGCGGTGTCGCGCTGGGAAACGGGCGAGACCGTGCCGAACCCGGAGACGCTGAAGCGGCTGTCCACGGTCTTCGATGTGTCCATCAACACCCTGCTCGGCTCGCCGCGTCCGCTGGTCTGCCAGTGCTGCGGGATGCCGCTGGAGGACGCGAACCTCAGTCGCAACCGCGACGGCTCGCTCAATGAGGATTACTGCCAATGGTGCTACGCCGACGGTACCTATACCTATAGCGATATGGATACGCTGATCGATGTCTGCGTGCCGCATATGGTCGGGGAGGATTTCACCGAGGAGCAGGCGCGTGCATATATGAAGGCGCGGCTGCCGGAGCTGGATTACTGGAAGCGATTTGAGGAGTTGAACGATCACGGAGCCTTTGAGTCGCTCAAAAAAGAGCTGATCGACGAAATTAACGCGCTCAAAATCGAGGGGATGCCGAAGCTGGAGACGCTGAACGCGCTGGTCGGGGCGTATGTCAATCTCGAATACCCGCTGCCGAACGGCTGTAAGGTAAAATTTCTGAACGATCAGACAACTTATTTAGGCAATCAGCTGGAAAGTGAGCGTGACGCGGAGCGATGCTTCGGCGTGCTCTGCAATGTGGATTTTATCATGGTCTGCACCTACGGCATCGAGGGGGCGGATCCGGAGCTGCTGCTCTATAAAAAGAGATAATCTCCAGTATATTGAACGAAAAACGGCTCGCCGGTGGGAAATACCGGCTCGCCGTTTTTTGTTTCACTAAGTTCACAAAATAGACACAAATTCATACCCCATATTGCGTATAATAGAGGGCAACATAGGACATATTGTGTCCGGCGAAAGGAGAAAATGTATGAAAAAAACCGAAAAGCTTCTGGCTGTTCTCGTGGCGCTGTGCATGGTGCTCTCGCTCGGCGCGTTCGCGGCCAGCGGAGAAGCCGGCGGCGCATCCGGCGGCATGGGTATGCCTCCCGGGGGCGGCGGCTCCGGCGAGCCCGACAGCTATGACGCTGTCATCGAAGTGACCGAGGACGCGGAGTTCAACGGTCAGACCCTCGCCTCCGAAAACGGCAACGAGAACGTCATTCATGTCATGAACGGAGCGACCGCAAAGGTCGCGGACTGCAAAGTGACCAATGCCGGTCAGGGCTCCGCAGGCGATGCCTCCAGCTTCTACGGCGTGGGCGCGAGCCTCTTCGTCTCCGACGGTGAGCTCTACGTTTCCGATACCACCATCGACTCCACCACGGCCGGCGGCGCGGGTGTGTTCGCCTATAAGGACGGCGTGGCATACGTCTCCGGCGCGACCATCAGCACCACGCAGGGCTCTGCGGGCGGTCTGCACGTCGCCGGCGGCGGCACGCTCTACGCCTGGGACTGCGACGTTGAGACGCAGGCCGGTATGGCGGCGGCGGCGATCCGCTCCGACCGCGGCGGCGGCACCATGGTTATCGACGGCGGTCATTATCACACCAACGGCGGCACGGGTGCGGTCTACGTCACGGCGGACATCTCCGTCCACAACGCCGACCTCTACACCGGCGGCTCCGAGGCCATCGCCATCGAGGGCAAGAACACCATTCGTCTGTTTGACTGCGACCTCGAGGGCATCATGATCCCCAACGAGATCAACGACAACCGCGTCTGGAACATCATCGTCTACCAGTCCATGTCCGGCGACGCGGAGAACGGCACCTCTCATTATGAGATGGTCGGCGGCACGCTCAAGACCCATGCCGGCCCCGTGGTGCTGAACACCAACACCGCGAGCTACATCACCTTCTCGAACGTGGACATCACCTACGGCGAGGACACCACCTACTTCCTCCAGGTCACCGGCAACAGCAGCTCCCGCACCTGGGGTCGTGCCGGTGCCAACGGCGCGAACTGCATCTTCACCGCCGCCAGCCAGGAGATGAAGCATGACGTGATGTACGACACCATCTCCAACCTCGACTTCTATATGCTCGAGGGCAGCTCCTTCGAGGGTGCCATGCTCTGCGACAACACCTATAACGGCGGTTACGAGGGCGACGGTGTCATGAATATGTACATCGACAAGGACTCCGTCTGGACGGTCACGGGCGACTCCGTCATCTCCGGCACGCTGAACCTCGAGGGTAAGATCGAGGGCGCGAAGGTCGTCGGCACCGACGGCACCGTGTATGTGGACGGCAAGGGCTTCACCGTCACGGTCGGCGCGTTCTCCGACAAGGTGGACGCTTCCGGCGCGGGCGAAGTGCCTGTGTGGGAAGACTATGCCGTGGAGAATCCCTTTGCCGCTTCCGCCGAGCCCAGCGGCGAAGCGTCTGCCGAGCCCGCTTCGGAAGAGGCTGCCGGCCCCATGATGGCGGACGGCTCCATGCCGCCTCCTCCCCCCGCGGACCTCGCTCCCGGGCAGGAGCCTCCCGGAGGCTTCGGCGGTATTGACTGATACCGATTGAAAACAAAGAAAGACCCGTGCTTCGGCACGGGTCTTTTACTATATAGTTCTGTCAGCAGCGGGCTTCCTGCTTGCTGTTGGATTGAATCGGAAAGAGCGTCTTTGCCAGTGCCTCCGCCTTGTAGTCCCAGCCGTCCTTCAGAATCAGGCAGGTGACGGGGTCGATGGCGAAATAGTCCTCGCCGCTGTCTCCGACGGCAAAGGCGCGGCAGCCGCCGCAGCAGTCGAGCTTTCGCTCGCAGCACACGCACTCGGGCTTCGTGCTTTGGAGGTAGGCGACCCGCTTTGAGGTCAGCTCCGTGTAGCTTGAATCGGTGAGGATGTCGCAAAGCGGCGTGTCGTGGAGATTCGGAAACTGCTTTTCGATCGCGCCGCCGCACATACTCATGCACGGCACGACTGCGCCGTTTGGGCCGATGTAGAGCGAGGTGTGGATGACCCCGCAGGGCGGCAGCTTGCCGAGTGTCTGTTCGTTTTTCGCGCCGCGCCGACAGGGCAGATGCCAGCCCGCCCCCGCCGTGTAAGCGAAAAAGCCCTCCATCTGAATATCCAGCGGGCAGCCGTCCTCCGCGTAGGACGGGAGGTAATCCAGATAGGCCTGCAGGGTCTCCTCGTAGGAGAGAAAATGCTCCGGCTGATTTTTCCATTCGCCCTGCGGCATGGTGCGCTGAAATTTGAGGGACGCGCAGCCGACCTCCGCCAGCGTTTTGACGGTCTCGCGCATGGAGCCGAGATTTTCCCGACACAGGCACATGGCGGCGGAGGCGGAAAAGCCCCGCTCGCGCAGCAGCCGAAAGGCATCGAGCGCCGTCTGCTCCGCGCCGTCCACGCCGCGCATCCAGTCGTGGAAGCCGACACCGTCAAAGCTGAGCTGAAACGCCGGATGCAGGCCGTGGGCTTCGAGACTGTCCAGCAGCGCGGGGGTGATGAGCTTGCCGTTGGAATAGATGGTCGTCAGGTGGATGCCCCGACGGCTCATTTCGTCGAAGATGTCGAACAGATCGGGGCGGATCAGCGCCTCGCCGCCGGTGACGGCAACGTTTTTGATGCCGCATTCGTCGAGCTGGCGCACGACATCGAGACATTCCTCCGTGGACGGCGAGCCGAGAAGTCCGTACGCCGCCGACTGGAAGCAATGCCTGCAGCGGTAGTTGCACGCGCCGGTGACCGACCACTGGACATCGTTTTTGTAGATGTTATTGTATGCTTGATAGTGCAGGTCGCGCGTCTCGCCGTCCCGCGCCTCGCGGATGATGTTCTCCCGCCGCAGCGTTTCAAAAAAGCTCTTTTGGGCATCCGAAAGCGTCTGCGGGTCGATATCCTTTTTGCCGGAGCAGGCAAACAGCAGCTCGAACTGCCCGCGGTCGAAGAAATGCGTGCGCCCGCTTTCGCGGTCATAGACGGCGAAGGGCAGCCGGAGATAGCCGCAGAGCGAATAGCGTTCGTTCAGTAGGAAGCGCATCAGATCGTGGAATAGTGGCAGCGCTGCCCCTGCGAGCATTCGTTGGAGAAGACGCAGGTGTTGTAGGTGAGGGAGCAGCCGTAATTCGCCAGACACACTCCGCGGCTCCATGTGCCGCCGCCCCGATTGATCCGCTGCGTCAGCTGGCAGCCGAAGTTGTTGTAGCAGGCGAAATTCTGTTCGCAGCTGTCGTAGTTGATGAGATCGGCATAGCCGCCCGCGTTCACGAGTGCCAGTTCCTCCTCCGAGAGGTCGCGGCAGGCGGCGGCATCAAAGGAGACATCCTCCACGGTGAACTCATAGCCGCGGGCGGCGGCAAAGGCGTGGATCTCGTCGAAGCGGTCTTCGGGCAGCTCGATGTTGTCCGTGTTGAGCGCTTCCTTGAGCGCCTGCCGCAGCGTTTCATCGATCAGCAGATCGAATTTGAATTGCTTGAAATCTTTCATCAGAGATGTCCTCCCATTGTATTACAGCCCCATGCTGAGGGCTACCAGCAGCATACCGAGGAAATAGCTCGCGCTGTGGACGCGCTGCACCCATTTGGTGGTGCGGGCGTAGTGGTGATAGTGGAAAAAGCCCAGAAGATAGTCGCTGAGCATGAACAGCACGAGCCCGATCCCGAACAGCGTCGGGCGCAGGTCGGGCAGTGCGAGCGCGAGCACCAGACCCATGCAGCCGTGCGCCGTCGAGGAGACGAGGTATTTCACAAAAAGCGTGCCGTGCTTCCCTGCCAGTATGCCCCGCTTTTCCAGTATCCAATACCCGCCCCAGAGCAGCGCAAAGGGAATCAGTGCCCACGGGAGCAGCCCCAGCACGCCGGAGCCGTTCGCGAGCAGCAGCTCATACAGGATGAACAGCACGTTGCCGATGGTGAACACCACGCCGCCCACGGGGAAATTCCACAGCAGACAGCAGTCGCCCGCAAAGGAAAACAGGATCGCCGCCAGCTCGATCTCGTCGAGCGTGGTGATGCCCGCGCGGTGCAGCAGCGCGTGAATGGCGTAGAGCACAAACATCGCGGACAGCACGATCTTGTTCACGGCGCGGCGGCGAAAGCTGCCGCTTGTCTCCGAGAACAGATACGCCACCATCAAAACGAGGTACAGCGCGATATAGACCAGTTGGCCGTTTGTCAGCCGCAAACCCTCATACATAAGGCCGGTCGATCTTCACGATCGCGTAGGTGTTTTCCCACAGCGACGACGCAATTTTTGTGACCTTTTCCTTGGCTGCGTCCCCGTCCTTTTCCACGGTCAGGGGCACCAGGCAGTCGAAGATCACGTTGCTGTGCGTCGGGCCCTCCACCAGCCGGAAATCGTGGACGGTGACACCCTCGCCGAGCTGCTTCACCGCCTCGGCGAGCTGACGGCGCATGGCCATGATGTGTTCGTCGTCGGTGCAGACGGGGTCCATGTGGATGACGCTCGTGCAGCCGAGTGTTTCGTCCAGCTCCAGCATGGCGCGATCCATCGCGTCGTGCAGGACGAAGATGTCGCCGCTTCCGGGCACCTCGCAGTGGACGGAGATGTGCAGGCGGCCGGGGCCGTAATCGTGCACGACGAGGTCGTGGATGCCGATGATCTCGTCGTAGCTCATGCAGATGTCCTCCACCTGCCGCACGAGCGCGGGGTCGGGCGTGGTGCCGAGAAGCTGGGAAAGCGTTTCCCGGGCGGACTCGATGCCCGTGCGCAGAATGAGCAGGCTCACGAGCAGACCGAACCAGCCGTCGAGGTTGAGATGCTTCGGCGTGACGGCGTAGATGATGAGGCTCAGCAGCACGGCGAAGGTGGAGATCGTGTCGCTCAGCGCGTCCATGCCGGTGGCCTTGAGCGTGGCGGAGTCGATTTTCTTCGAGGTCGAGACCATGAAATAGCTCATATAGCACTTGACGGCGATGGAGGCGATCAGCACGCCGACGACCACCCACGAGAAGGTCAGCTCGCCCGGGTGCAGGATGCTC
>JAZUEL010000076.1:0-17941 GCA_045640125.1 Oscillospiraceae bacterium | reverse complement strand
TTCTGTCAGCTCCCGACGCAGGAGTTCCTTACCGCGCCGGAGCTTTGTTTTGACGGTGTTGACATTGAGCTGCATCGTTTCGGCAATCTCGGATGCTGTCTGATACAAATAGTAGTGCCGAATGAATATCACGCGATCCGGCTCCGGCAGACTATCGACCGTGCTGCGGAGAGCTGCATATTCCGCCCGCCGGATCGTCTCGGTCTCCGGGCCGTCGACAGGTATCTCTATGACATCGTCCTCCAGCGGCAGATTTTGCTTCGTTCGCCGGAGCGCATCGACGGCTCGGCTGCGGGCGATCCGGGACAAATATCCCTTCAAATTTGCGGGACGAGATTGCTGTACATTCTCCCATAAGGCAAAGAACACATCCGATACGATAGCCCTTGCATCGTCCGCGTCCAGTTTTCCCTGCACGATATTCCACACGACAGTCCAGACATAGGCCGTGTATTTGTCGATGGCGCTTCCGAGTGCGTCCTCGTCACCGCCGCATATGGCATCAACCAGCTCTGCATCCGACAACGATGTTTGCATTGTGTCACCACCTCTTTGAAAGCTTTCGCCTATAAAGACGCAGAAAAAGACGATTTGGGTTCAGAAGGAAGAAACTTTTTTTCCTATTGTAGCTTATGGCATCCCTATTATCAAAGAGAAAAGCAGACGACGATCTCCCTCTTGTGAAAGGAGACCGCCGCTGTCCGTTGTTTTGTCCGTCAGCTCACGGACACATAGCCGACATGGATATCTTCGGACGCATCTAAAAAGGTTTACATAACTACAATGTAGTCATATTCGCTCACATGGTTATGCGCGTCGATCCAGCATCCGGACACCTCGATTTCCGTGATGCTGTCCGCATCTGCCAGACGGTTGAAGGCATACCAGAAGCAGCTCGCACTGTCCGTGGAGCTGACGGAGCAGTTGTATAGATCGTCGCCCATGACGACATACTCACTCCCGTCGGCATAGCGCAGAACGATGCTCTCCGTCAGAAGCTCGCCCCCAAAACCGTCCTCGGGCGGCCCCGGATCGAAGGGGTCAAGGTCAAAGTCCAGCGCCAGCCCCACCGGCGACACCGAGAGGCTCAAGCCCTCGCAAGCGCCTGATTTTGCAGGGATTTTCTCCGATGCGGGAATGGAAATACTGCCCTCTTCCCAATTAAAACCAAGACTTTCCCCTTTTTCGTTAAAAATCTCTTCGCCGAAGACGGTCTGCCTCCAGACAATGCCCTCGTCCGCGCCGAGGGGAGCGAAGGGCGTGAAATAAAAGACCTGCTCCACGCTCGTGTCCGTCCACGAGTCCTCGACCACATAATCCCATGCGTCCATCATAAGCCCGCTCTCACTGTCCACGGTGCCCGAGCCGATGGGCGCTTCGATGTGCTGCTCCCACGCATTTTTCAATTCGTGTATGCCTTTGGGATTTTCGGTTTTCACCGTCAGCGCGCCGATGCTGTTTTCATCGAGCGTGCAGTCCATGACGGTAAAGGTCCAGTCGCCGACGGTGACGGATTTTCCGATAGAGTTTACATAATCTCCGACCAGCTCTTCCGCCTTTTGCTCGTCCACCTCGACGCGCTCGATGGTGGGGTAGTGCTCGGTTTTTGCCACGCTTCCGTCCGCGGCGTACAGCGGCACATCGACGGCCTCCTGCCCTTTCACTCCTGTGCCGAACGCGGCGTTAAAGAACCCGCCGTGGCTCACGGCGGCAAGCGCCGCCACGCTCAAAACGACCACCGCCGCCGCAATCAGCAGACCTGTGCGCGCCGGATGGCGCTGTGTTTTTTGTTCCTTCTGTGCCATGTTCCATACCTCCTGTACGGCTGTGTCGGAGGCACGGAGCGGCGCGAGCGCCTGTATGATCTTTTCTCTGTCAGTCATAGTGATATGCCTCCGTCAGATAGTCTTTCAGGATGTTCCTCGCGCGGCTCAGCCGCGTTCCCACGGTGCCGGAGGGTATGCGGAGGATCTGCGCGATCTCATGAATGGCATAGCCCTCGTAGTAGTACAGCACGATCACCGCGCGGTATTTCGCGTCCAGCGCCATGATGGCACGGAACAGGTCGCCGTAGTATTCGTCCTCAAAAACGAGCTTGTCGGCGTAATCGTCCACGTTCTCCGTCCGATGCCGGTTCGAGCGCCAGAGCATCCGGCACTCGTTCACCGCCACGCGCAGAAGCCAGTTGCGGGCGTGCTCATCGCTTTCAAAGGCTTTGCCGCTCTGATACAGGCGCAGCAGCGTATTCTGCACCACATCATCGGCGTCCGCGTGATTTTTGAGCAGACTGTATGCCAGCCGGAATACGGCATCTTTATGCTGTTCCGCGAGGCGGGTAAACTCCGTTTTGGTCAACATCCTGTTTCTCCTTGAAAGGCCTTTCACTTGGTATATGCGCCGAAGGGGAGATTTTTTTCATTTTGGCACAAAAAAAGGGTGCAACCCGAAGGCTGCACCCTTTTTTCGATGAATTGTCGGGATTACATCTCGCCGGAGGGCCCGCCGGAAGCGGGACCCACCGCGTTGTTGGACTCGAACGCAGCCTGCACGGCATCGACGACAGCCTGATTGGCAGCGTCGTCGGCAGTCCAGACACCCTTGTCGATGGCACCGGTGATCTCGGCACCCTGCCAGGTGATGGTGAAGCCCTTGGTGGCCTGATCGCCGTTGTCAGTGTCTTCGTAGTGCGCCGTGCCGGACACGCCGTCCACGGTGATCTCGAAGTCGCTGGAAGCGTTCAGCTTGGGCTCGGGAGAGCCTTCGCCCATTTCGCCGGTCGCGCCGCCCTCGGCGGGAGCTTCGGCAGCGGGAGCAGCCTCAACAGCAGGGGCGGCAGCTTCTTCGGGAGCGGCTTCCTCGGCCTTGTCGCCGCAGGCGCACAGAGCCATGACCATCAGAACGGCCAGAATGATTGCAAGATACTTTTTCATGTGGGAACTTTCCTCCTTATGTAATGACACCTTATTATAACAATAGGTTACAAAAATGTCAACATGAAAACAAAAAGTTTACAATTTCCAAGCGGCGTGCCTTTGAGCGGCGCGGCATCGGATAAAATCGGAATAAGCGGCGGAAAAATGCGGATAATAAGGGCGTAAAAGATGCAGAAGAAAGGTTTGGAAGCAAATGAAAGCAACCGGAATCGTGCGCCGGATCGACGATCTGGGCCGCGTCGTGATACCAAAGGAGATCCGCCGCACCATGCGCATCCGCGAGGGTGACCCGTCACAGACAACACTGGAAAACACGGAAAAATTCTGCTTTGCCATGCTCGATTTCGCTAATCGAGCCGGACTGAATTAGTACATATTGAACAAAATGAAGTCTTTGACCGTATATATTCGGGAGGGGTATTTGTGCGGGTCTGATACTTTGAGCCATGTGTGGTGCAAATAATACCAATGCAAGAATTTGCAAATGTATTGACATTGCACGGCGTGCTGCCTATACTATGGTCGAGGTGATTAGAATGTCCAGCGTGAATATGAGTATCCGCACCGATTCCGAATTAAAAGCCCAGGCTGAACAGATTTTGTCCCGGCTTGGCATGACCATGAACGGAACGATCAATATGTTTTTGCAGCAGATCGTCCGCGATAAGGCGGTGCCGCTGAGCCTGTCTCTGAGCGGAGAACAGGCGGTGTATGCCGACCTTTTGGCGGCGCAGACGGAGCGAGCGCAGGGTTATCGGGGCCGAACTGCGGATGCGCTGCTGGCGGATATGGATAAGCTCCTGCGGGAAGGTGAATGATTCGGATGGCAGGTTATAAGCTGATCCTTGCCAGTCGTGTGGACAGGCAGGTGTGGAATCATTTTGAGTTTCTTTTTCGCGTGAGCCAACCGGCAGCCAAGCGCTTTCGGAAGGAGTTCGGCGATGTTCTGGAGGAAATCGGGAAAAATCCTTTTCAGTTTCCGTGGGAACAGGATTTGAATTTGCCGGACGAAATGTATCGTAAGGCGCTGTTTGCCAAGCGCTATAAGGTTCTTTTTATGGTGGAGGACCACACGGTTTACATAGATGCCGTGGTCGATTGCCGCCAAAGCAATACTATATAATTACTGACCGACACTTGTTTGAATGTGACAGGTGTCGGTTTGTTACAGGGAGAAGTTTTACCGAAAGAAATCTTCACACCAAGATTTGATTGGTGCAGTTTCCTTATTTTCGAAATAAAATACAGACAATAAAAAATATAAGCAGGGCTTGGTGAAGTCACGAATGGCTACACCAGGCCCTGCTGTTTTCTATACTTCTATGGGAGAAAGTGAATATTATCTCACAAAGGATCCCGGCTGTCCGGATGGCGTTTTTATTCTGAGCGATTACGGTTGATATACTTTCAAAGCACTTTCAATCATGGAGGAAATTACTTTAATTTGCTGCGGTGAAGCTGTTTTGCAAAGATTGAGAAGACTGTCCATTCCGCTTATGCTTGCGTCCGGCAGGCTGTCAAAAAGAAGGTAAGTCGGAGACACCTCCAATTGGTTGCAAATGGATATAAATACGGGCAAGCTGGGTGTTTTTGCACCTGCTTCAATCTGTCTGACATAGGTGGCGTTGATGTGACATGCCTCGGATAATTGTTCGCTCGTCCAGCCCCTGTCCTTTCGTGCGGCGTTGATGCGTTTTCCAAGCGATTTCCTGTCCATATTCTATCCTCCGAGCTTGTCGAAAAGCGACTAATATGTATGCTTTTAGCTTACATTTTTCTTGACCCGGATGATAGCGGCTGATAGAATATGAAATGTAGCCTAATGGACTACAAGTTTAACAGAGAAGAATGTGGCTAACAAACTGACTTACAATTTATCCGACAGATAGATTGGAGGTCAAAACATGGAATACGGTTATGCAAGAGTCTCGACGAAGGAGCAGAACGAACAGAGGCAACTCATCGCCCTGCGGGAGTTCGGAATCGGCGACAAGCAAATTTATGTGGACAAGCAGTCCGGAAAAGACTTTGAGCGAACACAGTATAAACGCCTTGTGCGCAAATTGAAAAGCGGCGACACGCTGGCTATCAAGAGTATTGACCGACTTGGCAGAAATTATGATGAAATCTTGGAGCAATGGCGGATGCTGACCAAGGAGAAATCGGTGGCCATTGTCGTTCTGGATATGCCGCTTCTGGACACACGGCAGAACCGCGATCTGACAGGGACTTTGATCGCGGATATTGTCCTCCAGCTTCTCAGCTATGTGGCGCAGACGGAGCGCGAATTCATCCGTCAGCGACAGGCGGAGGGGATTGCGGCGGCCAAGGCGCGAGGGGTGCAATTCGGACGCAAACCGAAGGAGCGTCCGCCCATGTTTGAGGAGCTCAAGAAGCGCTGGCAGGACGGCGAGATTTCCGCGAGACAGGCGGCAGAGACATTAAAAATCACCCACAGGACATTTCTTCTGTGGGCGAGAGACGAAAAGGGGTAAAAAAGTACAAATATATATCCAATCTTTAACCAATTTTTAACTTGTAAATCCATGGTGGTTTTGATAAAATAATGAATAATGTGTGTATGATTTCCTGCCTACATAATAATTTGTGCGTTTTGATTGAAGATTTGTTTCCGGCTAACAAACTGTACTTTTATACCCGCTGTTTCCCTTGCGAAGCATGGCGGATTTCGTTTTATGAGGAGCAGAACATGAACAAAACCCTGGAAAAAATCAAGAGCATATTTACCATCCTCATCACCGCGCTCGCGGTGGGAGTGATGATTTTCACGATCATTTCCATGACGACCTTCAACCGAAACGACCGCAATCTATTCGGCTTCAAGGCCTTCATCGTCCTGTCCGACTCCATGAAGGCGACGGACTTTGCCGCCGGTGATGTGGTCTTTGTCCGCAATGTGGATCCGACGACTCTGCAGGAGGGGGACATCATCGCCTTCACCTCGCAGAACACGGAGAGCTACGGACAGGTCGTTACCCATAAGATCCGCAGCCGCACGGTGGACGACTACGGCGACGCCGGCTTCATCACCTACGGCACCTCCACCGGCACGGACGATGAAACCGTTGTCACCTACCCCTACATAAACGGTAAATACCAATTCCACATCCCGAAGATCGGCATCTTTTTTCAGTTTCTTAAAACAACGCCCGGCTATATCTGCTGCATCCTGATCCCGTTTTTGATCCTGATCGGGATGCAGGGTCTGAACACCGTGAGCCTGTTCCGGCAGTACCGCCGCGAGCAGGAGGCGCAGATGGCGGAGGAACGCGCCAAGATCGAGGAGGACAAGAAGCAGTCCGAGGCGATGATGGCGGAGCTGATCCGTCTGCGCGAGCAGCTCGCGGGAGGCGCGGTGCCGCCCGCATCACCGCCGGCCGCGCAGGAGTCTGAACCGAAAGCGGAACCCGAACCGGAAAATCTCTTCGGCGACGACGAGCTCCTGCCGGATTATCTGCGGGATAACTGATCGGATAAATCCAAACAATCAAAGCGGAAAGGAGGCGACAGCATGGAACAAGAGAATACGGCAAAGCGCAGGGCAAAGCTCCTGTCCGGCGGCACCGCGATCGCGGCCTTCCTTGCGATCCTGCTGCTTGTCTCATGCCTCACGGGCACAGCTCTCGCGTGGTATTTCGCCAAAATCAGCAGCGGCGAAAATGATCTCGTGGGCGGATACTTTTCCGTGAACACGGAGCTTTCTCCGGATATCTCGCTCGATGCCGCTGCGGCGGATGCGGTGCCCGCTCCGGAGGATGACGGCTGGTACACCTTCCCCGATTATACCGAATACAGCCTCACACTCACCAACACCGGCACCTGTCACGGCTTCTGCCGCATCGAGGTCATCACAACAGCCGACCCCGACAAGATATGCCGTTATCATACATCCGTTCTGGACCCGGATGAGCTCATTGAGCTGACCGTTTCGGCGGAGGTCATCATGCTCCGGCTCACGCCCGTTCAGGGCACGCTTTGGGACTTCGCATCGGACGGCGTTGAGATCAGCAACAAGCAGTCCGTCCCGCCCGGACATTCACAGGCGGAGCAGCTGCCGGAAGACACCGAGCAGACCACGGAGCCCACCGAGAACCCCGAGGAAACCGAAAACCCCGAGCAGACCACGGAGCCGACGGAGAACCCCGAACAGACCACGGAACCGACGGAGAAGCCCGAGGAAACGGCGGCGCCGACCGAGGCTCCCGAGCAGACGCCGGAGCCTTCCGAACAGTCGCCGGAGCCCGCCGACCCGCCCGAACAAACATCGGAAACCACCGAGCCGGTGCCCGTGTTGGACGGACAATAAAACAGTTTTTGCAAAATTATACATATGAGAATATATACGCTTTGCGTATCGGGAGAGGAGGGGATCATCCCGCCCGTGCACGGAATCTGTGTCCGTGCATGGCATCCGAAAGCAGGACGCCTGCGTCTCTGCGGCATGAAGGAAACGCAGACGAAAATAAAGCATGCCGAATATGAAATAAGGAGAACAACATGAAAAAAGCAAGCATCAAAAAACGCTCGCTCGTGATGAGCGTTCTGTCGCTGGTTCTGTGCTTCACCATGCTGCTGGGCACGACCTGGGCATGGTTCACGGACGAAGTAGAAAGCGGCATCAACCAGATCGTCGCGGGCAACCTCGATGTCGAGCTGTATCACAGCGACAAAGATGCCGCTGATAAGCAGGTCACCACGGACACCAAGCTCTTCGACGATGTCACGCTCTGGGAGCCCGGCGCCTACTGCTACGAGACCTTCACGGTCAAAAACGTCGGCAAGCTGGCGCTCAAGTACAAGATGGCGGTCAATGTGGGCGGCTACACCTCCTTTGACGGCCACAACCTGACCGAAGTTCTGAAGGTCGCCACCTCGGCCACCGCTCCCGCCACCCGTGAGGATGCCGCGAAGCTGAGCTACAAGGCGCTGAATGAGTGGAGCATGGACTCTGAGGATAAGCCTCTGCTGGCGGAAGAGAGCGAATCGGTCACCGTCGTTATCTACTGGGAACCCGGTGACAACGAGACCGATAACCTCTACAACATGAACAACGGGCAGACCACCGAGGCTCTGACCGTTGATCTCGGCGTGGAGCTCGTTGCGACCCAGTTCACCCACGAGGAAGACAGCTTCGACAAATACTACGATGCATATGCCACCAACAGCCTCACCCCCGTGATCCCCGCGGAAAATATCATCGTTCCCGTCGATAAGGAAGAGGATAACACGCTGAAAAACCTTGTAACGATCACGACCAAGGACGGGAAAGCCTCCGTCACCGCCCCCGCCGGTACGAAGCTTGCCGAGGGTTTCGAGACGCTGGAGTTCAAGCTCACGCCGAAGGAGCTGACATCCGGCATCACCATTGAGCCCACCGAGCAGTCCGCCGCGAGCTACAACATCGATCTTGTTGGTCTGGCGGATGATAACGATGCGACCATCACCCTCAAGGTCTTTGTCGGCAAGGGTTGGACTGAGGTCAAGGCTTATCATGAGGGTGCCCCGATGACCGATGGAACATATACCTATGATAAGGATTCCGGCTTTGTTACCGTCGAGACCACGAACTTCAGCCCCTTTGACTTTGTCTGCTCCGACGGCAATGTCCACCTGTACAACGCCACCCAGCTGAAGGCCTTCGCTGCGAAGGTCAACAACGGTGAAAGCTATAAGGGCAAGACCGTTGTTCTTGAAAACGACATCGATCTCCAGAATATCAACTGGACGCCCATCGGTAAGACCGGCGCTCCCTTTAACGGCACCTTTGACGGACAGAAACACACCGTTTCCAACCTGAAAGTCACCTCCGGTGATCGTGTCGGTCTGTTCGGCTATACTTTCAACTACGCCTACATCAAGGACGTCAACGTGAAGAATGCTGAGCTGATCGGTGAGCACTATGCCGGTGCCATTCTCGGTCAGGGCTATGCCAGCATTTCCGGCTGTAACGTTGAAAATGTGAAGGCCACGGTTGCTCCCGCCCTGCAGAGCAACGGCAGCTATGACAACGGCGACAAGGCCGGCGGCCTTGTCGGTCAGCTCGGTGAAGGCGCAAGCATGGGCATCGAGAACTGCTCTGCCAAGAACGTCACCATTCAGGGCTACCGTGACATCGGCGGCATCATCGGTATGGCTCAGGACAATAACTACGTGAAGAACAACACCGCAGATAATGTCACGCTGATTCAGGATTTGACCAACGGATATCAGGATGCCGTTCCCACAACGGTCGGCGGTGTCTACGGACGCGAGGGTGCGAATGTTGTGGAAGAAAACAACAACGCTACCAATGTGACCGTGAGCAAGGTTCTCTATATCTCCACGGCGGATGAGCTCATGGCCTTCGCGGCGGACGTGAACGCGGGCAACACCTACGACAAGCAGACCGTCCTTCTCGGCGCCGACATCGACCTCGCCGGGAAAACGTGGAAGCCCATCGGCGGTGTCAACCGCTATCCCAGCGTCACCTTCTACGGCACCTTTGACGGTCAGAACCACACCATCTCGAACCTCACCAGCAATGTTAACGAGGATAATGCCGCTGCTGGTCTGTTCGGAAGCCTGATGGGCACCGTTCAGAACGTCAACCTGAAGAACGTTGACATCACCAGCTCTCACTGGGCGGGCGGCATCGTCGCTTACTCCTCCTCCAGCGGCTCCAAGGTCATCAACTGCACCGTGGACGGCGGCACGATTACCTCCGTTCCCGAGTTAATCGGCAGCAGCTATGACAACGGCGACAAGGCCGGCGGCATCTTCGGTGCCAACTGTGAAGGCGGCACCATCACCGGCTGCACCGTCAGCAACCTGACCGTCAAGGCATTCCGCGATGTCGGCGGTATTGTCGGTGCATCGAGCGGCAAGGTCACCAACAACACCGTCGGTGAAAACGTCGTTCTTGCCTATGTCGAAATCTCGCCGTATGCCGGTCATGATAACGAGAACATGGGCGACTATGTCGGACGCGACCTCGGCAGCGTAGATACGACCGGCTGCACCGGCACGGCCACCAAGCACGGCAAGACCATCGTTGTGGAGGAGAAAGATACGCCGGAGCTGACTCAGACGGCGGTGAACAAAGCGGTCGCTTCCGCGACTGACGGGGATACAGTTGTTCTTCCGAACACTGAGCAAGGCGTGAAACTTCCCACGGTTGCTTCCGGCGTTACCCTCAAGGGCGATGGTACGACCAAGATCGACGCTACTGCCGCTCTTCCGAACATCGACGACGCAACGCTTGACGGTTTAGTGTTGGAGTGCGGACAGAGCACTTACCACGGCTTCCAGCATAGTGATGCGGTTATCAAGAACTGCACGATCAAGGGCCTCCTGTTCAGCTACAATGCCGGCGGCGAACAGGTGTTTGAAAACTGCACCTTTATCAACGACAAAGAAGGCGGCGAGTACAACATGTGGGCTTACGGCAACGTATCCTACAAGGACTGCACCTTCAAGAGCTACGGCAAGTTTGTCAATGTCTACAATGAAGGCACGGCTCACTTTGATGTCAACTTTGACGGATGCAAGTTCATCAACCTGAAAGATACCGGCTACAAGGCGGCTGTCAACGTGAAAGATACCAGCGGTTCCAATCAGCTGAATATCACTGTCACCATCAACAACTGTACTTATGAGGGAGCCGCGCCTGCGATTGAAGATACGGATACCCTGAAAGTGTTCAACCCGATTGTCCAGCTGGATGACATCGGCGCAGGTCCTCACCACATCACCATCGTTTATAACGGTGATACTCTCTGGGCTGCTGAATAAATAATCCAATCCCCCCCCCGCTTCCTGCGGGGAGCGGGGGAACGCAAAAATCCTGCAAGAAAGGAGTAAGAACACATGAAAATGAACAAGAGAAGAATTCTTGCCGTTTCGCTGATCGTCTGCGTCGTCGCCATCCTGTCCCTCGGCTCCCTCGCTTGGTTCACGGACAAGGAAGAGGTCACGAACACCTTCGTCTTTGTCACACCCGAAACACCGGAGGACGGCTTCAGCATAAAGCTCTATGAGACGGATCCTGAAGGCGAAGAGACCGAGGTCGGCTTGCAGTTCACCGAGCTGCTGCCCGGGGCGAAGCTTGACAAGGACCCCACTGTGGAGAACGACGGCGCTTATGACGAATATGCCCGTCTGATCGTCACTCTGGATGACTTTGATGTGTGGAGCACGGTCGTCGAAGAGGGCAGCGATCTTTCGGAGATCTTCACCGGCTTTGACGCAAACTGGGAACGTGTTAAGTCCCCCGTTGTCAGCGCGGACGGCAAGAGCATCACCTACACCTACTACTACAACAAGGTGCTTGAGCCCGGCGATACGGCGCCCCTGTTTACCGGCGTTGTCATCCCCGGCACGCTGACCAACGATCAGGTGACTGCCATGGGCGGACAGTTCAATCTCAAGGTCGAGGCGGAGGCCATTCAGGCGGACAATCTTCCCGAGGGCGTGGACACCGCGTATGAGGCTTTTGAACTGCTGAACAACTGATTTTTCCCAAGCCGTCCGGAGCAATCCGGACGGCGACCAAAGGGCGTAAGCGCTGCTTATGCCTTTTGGCCGCCGGTGCGCGGCGCATAAGGAGAAACACCATGAAAAAAAGTAAGCTCTGGGACATATTGGCGAACCTGCTGGTCGTGTTGATTGTCGTGCTGGCGCTGCTGCTGGTCGGGGCGCGGCTCGTGGGTCTGAATGTATATACCGTGCTGTCCGGCTCCATGGAGCCGACCTACAGCGTGGGCGATCTGCTCTATGTGAAAAAGGTCGCGCCGCAGAGCATCCGCGTCGGCGACCCCATCACCTTTGTTCTGAACGAGGATCTTGTCGTGGCGACCCACCGCGTTGTCGAGATCGACGACGCCAACAGCTGCTTCTACACCAAGGGCGACGCCAACGAGGTCGAGGATGCCAGTCCCGTACATTATTATAATATGATCGGAAAGCCCATCTTCGCCGTGCCGCTGCTCGGCTATGTGTCCAACTGGGTGCAGAATCCCCCGGGAACCTATATCGCCGTCGGCATCGGCGTGCTGATTTTGCTCGTCGCCTTTGCGCCGGATATACTCCCGAAAAAGAAAAACACGGCGGACGGTCACGGCGATGACGCGTCCGACCGGATCGGATGATGGCGTGGCTATGAAAAACAGGAAAAAGATTTTGGCGTTTGCGCTGATCGCGGCGGTGATCGCCATCGTTGCCGGCGGTTCGCTTGCGTGGTTCACCGCCGAGGATGAGCTCACCAATACCTTCACCTTCGGCGATATCCGCGTGAAGCTCCACGACGAAAATGCCCGCCCCGCCGAGGGCGTCTGCGGTGATGTGTTTACGCAGGATCAGCTCATCCTGCCCATCCTGAACACCGATGCGCCGCAGGAGGACGAATACTATATGCACAAGGTCGTCCATGTGGAAAACGACGGCGGCAGGGAGGCCTATGTCCGCGTCTGGATCGGTGTGCCCGCCGCGCTGACGGAGGTGCTGCACCTTGACACCTGTGAAAGCGGCTGGGTGCCGGAGGGGAGCAAGCCCGTCGATTTTCGCGGCATGAGCTATACCCTGTATTCCTACCGCTATGACGGCGTGCTCGCCGAGGACGCCATGACACCCGATCTGCTCACCGGCGTCTATATGGACGCCATGGTGGATCTGCAATACAACGAGGACGCCGGTGTTGAGCAGCTCTGCGTCGAAAACGGGGACGGGAGCTTCACTTTCTATGACTTCGATGTCAATGAGCTGCGCTCGCTGCTGATCCCCGTCTATGTGCAGGCGACCCAGACCGTCGGCTTCGACGATGCCGCGTCCGCACTGAACACCGTGTTTCCCGACCCGCCCGCGAGCGGCAACTGATTTGTATATTACGCGACTAACGCTCTCGATAAAGGAGGTACTTCCATGAAAAGTACGAAACGAAGTCTGATCGCCAGCGCGCTGAGCATGGTGCTCTGCGTCATGCTGCTTTTCGGCACGTCGCTTGCGTGGTTCTCCGCCACGCTGGAGACCGATGCCAACGAGCTCTACGCGGGCAACCTCGCCGTGAAGCTGTACTATTCCAAGACTTTGGCGGAAGAGAATCCGTGGACGGAGGTTAAGGCGGAAACCACGGATCTGTTCAAAATCAACGGCAGCGATATGCTCTGGGAGCCCGGGGCGACGAATGTCGTCTACCTCAAGCTCGAAAACCTCGGCTCGCTCAAGATGAAATATCAGCTCTCCGTCCTGTTCGACGAAAATCTCAAGGAGGATGGCGCAGAGCTCGAGGTCTACAAGAGCACCAACGTGGAGGGCAAGCCGTTCAGCCTCGCGGACTATATCCTTATCGGCGCACAGACCCTTGAAAAGGATACGCCCGACAAATATGAAAATGCGCAGGCGGCCATTGCGGCTGTAAAGGATAATGTGCGGACGCTGACAGATGCCAACGGCCAGAACCTCGTCAGCGGCAATATGAGCGGCAAACGCGCTGAGCCTGTGGCTGAGGGAGTGGATGATCCGAGCATCGAGACCTTTGCGCTCGTGCTGTATATGCCCGAAAATTCGCAGAACGAGGCGAACTATGCGCCCACTGCACAGCAGCCGAAAGTTCCGCTGCGCCTCAAGCTCGTCGCCACGCAGGACATCGGAGAGAAGGACAGCTTCACCGATAAATACGACGAGAACGCCACCTTCCCCGAATCTGTCGGGACACAGGCAGAGTTGACCGAGGCGATCAACAAGGCGGCAGAGGGCTCCGACACCAAGATCACGCTGCAGGGCAACATTGCCCTGACCGAGAAGCTGACCGTCGATAAGAACATCACCTTTGTCGGCAATGGCAGCACAATCAGCAAGTATCCTGTCTACATTGAAAGCAACAGCGAAAGCGGCAGAACCGTCACCTTCCGCAATGTGAAATTTGATGATACGACCGTGGGCGATACCGCCAGCTCCGTCTATGCCATCGGCTTCAAGGGAACACTTGTCTTTGACGGCTGCGAATTCGGCAAAAATAACTGGGAATCCCTCCAGATCACCCCGACCGGTGACTGCACGATTGAATTCAAAAACTGCACCTTCAACGGCGCGGACAGCATGAGGCGCTTCATCCACATCCAACCCGCGAAAATGAATAATCACAAGCTCAATGTGACGATCACCGGCTGCACCTTCAACAACTGCGAACTGGTGAATTACAAAACCGGCGAGGGCGCTTCGGAGCAAGATAAGGGCACTGTTATCGACCTCGACTACTTCTGCGAAGGCAGCACGATCACCATGGGTGGCAATGAGTTTATTTGCGCCGAGGACACCGTGCTCCATCCCTATTTCTGCGTCGCGGGTGGAACGCCCGTGATCGAGGGTGATGCTTTGCTCCCGCTGCTCACGGGCGAGGTTAAGACCTATACCGTTACCGCGGAAGGACTGAAAGAAGGACTGAAATAATCCCATCCCCAAGGCTTCGGGAAAGGAGGCATAGAAATGCGAAGAAAAAAACTGACCGTCGCGGCTCTCGCGCTGGCCGTCATCATCGTAACTCTGCTGACGCAGGGGACGCTTGCTTACTATGTCTCCGTGGGCACCGCCGTCAACGTCATCACCAGCGGCGATGTGCAGATGCGGATCATCGAGAAAATGGGTGACGGCGAGTTTCCCGGCGATGGCGTGTATATCCTGCCCGGCAGTATCGTTTCCAAAAAGGTTTCCGTCGCCAATACGGGCGAGCATCCCTTCTGGCTGCGCGTGAAGCTGACGGACGGCATGGACGATGAACGCCTGTCGCCGGATGTGTATGAGCTGGATCTCAACCTTCGCGACTGGATCGCAGCCGACGACGGATTTTATTACTACAACAAGCCCCTCCAACCCGGCGCGGAAACCGAAAAGCTATTCACGCAGGTGAAGATCGCCGGCGCGGTGGACAATTCCTATATGGGCAAAAAGCTGTCCGTCACCGTGAGCGCCTATGCCGTGCAGAGCGAGTATAACGAGGCGGATTCTCCGCTGGATGTTGTCGGCTGGCCGTCGGAAAGCGGGGGCGGACTATGAGAGCGTGGAAAAAAGCCGCTCTGGTGCTGCTTCTGTGCGCGGCGCTCGGCGTCGGGGCCTTCGCGGCGGATGCAAACGTCCGCTATGTCGGCAACGCGGGCAGCATCGTCTGTGCCCCGGGCAGCCAATATTCTCTGACCGACCTGTTTCCCAATTTCAAGGAGGTCATGCCCGGCGCGACGATCCCGCAGCGGATCACCGTGCGCAACGACGCCGATAACCGCGTCAAGGTGCGCATCTGGCTGCGTTCGCACGGCTCCACCGATGAAGCCTGGGTTCCCTTTCTGGAGCAGCTTCGGCTGACCGTGCGGAAGGAGAGCGATACCCCGATGTTCGACGCCAATCCGGACATTCCCGCAGGCCTTTCGGACTGGGTCTGTCTCGGAACGCTGTATTCCGGCGGCGAGGTCGATCTGAATGTCACGCTGGAGGTTCCGCGTGAGCTCGATAACCTCTATCAGGATCTGTACGGCGAGATACTTTGGGAATTTATGATCGAAGAGCTTCCCGTTTCACCCGATGATCCGACGGTCAAAACCGGAGATACGACCCACGCGGCGCTGTGGCTCGGTTTGACGGCGGCGTGTGCGGCGAGCGCCTGTGCATGGCTGCTTATCCGCCGGAAACAAGAGAAAAAGAGGGTGGAGCATTGAGAAAGAAGCGCATTACAAGGTCAGCTCTTTCGGTCAGTGTCATCCTGCTGATTGTGTGGACACTGCTCGGAACCGGCTCCACGATCGCGTGGTTTCAGGATACAGACGAGGCGGTCAACAGCTTCAAGCTCGGCACTGTAAATCTGGAGGTCTACCATAAAACCGGCGGAAGCTATGCGCCTGTGGATGAGACCACCGAGGTTTTTGACGATGAAGCGTTGTATGAGCCGGGCTACACACAGGTCGTCTATCTCAAGATCCGAAACGCCGGTGATGTCGTCATTGACTACCGCCTTTCCGTCATTGCCGACAGCTGGGTGGACGGAACCAGTGTCACCGGCAAGAAGATCCACCTCCCCGACCATCTGAAATTCGGCGTCGTGGTGGCGAACAGCGAAGAGGAACTGGCGACGCTCGTCGGTGAGCGTGTGGCGGCGCGGGCGCAGGCTCAAATGACCTCGCTGAACAAATATGACGAAACACATTATGATCTCGTCCCTGCGGGCGAGCAATACGCGGCGCTGATCGTCTATATGCCTGAGGACGTTGGCAACGAAGCCAACTACCGCGGCGATGCGGCACCGAGTGTCGATCTTGGCATCCATGTCCGGGCATCCCAGCGCGGAAGCATGAACAAATAAAATAGTACCGTTAAAACGGCTTCGGGTTGACCGCGAATGGTCATTCCGAGGCCGTTTTGATGCGTCAGTCGTTTTGTAGCGGCATGAATTTCGAAAAAAGCGCTTGACTGCAAAGGCGCTCTGTGGTAAAATTATCCTACAATTATTTATGAAGTAACCCCGCAGACTAAATTCAAATCGATATTTAACAAATTTATTTTTAAACTGCCGCCCAACTGGGCGTGGATTAGAACGAGAATTAACCGCACGTGGTGCGGTTGTTTATCGTTCTTTTTTTATTGAAATTTTTACCTTTAAGGGCGCAATATACACTGTGTACGCCGCTATAGATAGAATTAATAACTCAGTAAAGACAGATTTCCAATTTACGGGGGAAGTCTGTCTTTTTTTATCAAGTTTAGCAAGAAAATCGGAAGCTTTTTCAGTTCCACGCGTTGAAGCTATATGAAAAACCATCAGCTTCGACAAAATATGAAGGGAGGGGATGCCTATGAACTTGAGCTTTTTTATTAAAAACTGCATTCAAATGGTAAACTTGGCATCTGCTTCACCGCGTGGAGAAGACTCCGAGTAAATTTTCTATAATAATAAATAAAGCAATAGCAGAGAGCCCAATAATCAAAAACCTTGCGGCTATCAAAAATCATGTTGATATAGACCCCAGCAGGATTACACGCTTCATGAACGGAAGCGCACGACCTAATTATATTACTGCATTTAAGCTTGTAGCATCGTTACGGAATTCCCTTTCGCCTGAGGAACGAATGGCGCTTTTTAAAACCTCGAAAGAAGGGGAAGTTGTGCTAAAACTCGCTGACATTATTCAAAACCTTGACGAATACACCGACGAGGAAATAATCGAAGTTCTTGATGAAATAGAGCCGTCAACAGAGCACTGGTTTTCGTCTGAGTTTTAGAAGAATGGAAAATATAACATAGAAACTAAGTATACGAGAATGAGTATTGTACAAAAATCCGCCAGCAAAATAGGTGCGGCTGCCGCACTCGTTTTGATGGCGGCGTGATTTTATAATGTAACCATGATGATCATCAAATTCATAGAAAGGATGTGATCAAATATGATCAACGCGCTTCTCACGCTGGAACCCAAATGTTTGGGCAACTCGATGCAGCTCGTGGAGGTCGCTCCGGTTTTATACGCTAACGGCGTCAAGCTCGACAAGCCGGTTGGCTATCGATATGTCGTCTGCCTGCGTGCGCATCGAAATGATAAACTTGGTGTTGTCATTGAAGGTGCTCAGCTTCTGGACTCGCCCGAGATTGACGCCGACGTCTATGTCAGCTTCGCCGGGCTCGTCGTGAGACCCTACGTGGATCGCAACGGCCGCCTGGCCTTGACCGCCGCGGCGACGGGCATCACGCGGCTGCCACACCGCCCCGACGCTTCGGCGTCTGCCGCGAGTGCTGGCAACGCGCAAGCGAAACCCTAAAACCCACCCACCCAAGGGGCGGACGGCCTTCGGGCCGTCTGCCCCGCCGACGCTGCGAAGCGGCGTTGTTGGAAAGGTTAGACAATATGAAATGACCTCCGATTTGTAGGAACGTGGATTTACCTGTATAATGTAGGTACCCACACACTACAAAACAGGGATTACCGCATACAAATGGAGGTCATCAAATGCATTATAGCACAGTTTACGTCGGAATG
>JAZUEL010000075.1:0-2135 GCA_045640125.1 Oscillospiraceae bacterium | reverse complement strand
GTCGCAGTTGCGGTGCGCCTGGGCGATCTCGTCGTCATAGATCTCGGACAGCCAGTAGTTGGCGGTGATCGCGCCGGAGTTCGAGAGGATGAGACCGCCGACGGAGTAGGTGACGGTGGAGTTTTCCTTGACGCGCCAGTCCATCTCCTGCAGGTAGGAGTCCACGGTATCCTTGTAGTCAAGGTAGGTGGAGTTCATGTTGCGGAGCTTCTCGCGGTTGCGGCGATAGAGGATGTATGCCTTCGCCACGCCCTCGAAGCCGCCGCGGCTGAGGACGGATTCGACGCTGTCCTGAATGGACTCGACGCTGATGAGGTCGTCCTTGATCTTGGGCTCGAAGTCAGCGGTGACCATGAGCGCCAGGAAGTTGATGACGTTGGGGGTGTAGTTGGTGCCGGTGGCCTCAAAGGCCTTGGTAATGGCGGCGGAGATCTTCTCGATGTCGAAATCCACGACCTTGCCGTCGCGCTTGGTTACTTGATACATAATTTCTCTCTCCTCATTCTATTCCTCGTAAATATGTGTTCGGGACAAACGGCTTCACCGTGTCCGCAAATGTTTGCAGGGTTTCGGCATCCCACGCGCCGAGTGCTGCGCCGTCGATGAGCTCGCCGGAGTCGGTAAAGCTCTGCAGATAATAGGGCTCATCGCCTGCGATCCACGCGCCGATGGCGGCGAAGTCCTCGATCTGATGCAGGGGCTTGACCACCGTCGTGCGGAACTCAAAGGGGATGCGCCCCTCCATCAGGAACGCGGCGCTCTCGCGGATGGGGGCGACATCGAAATGCGGCACGCCGACGGTTGCGGGGTACTTCTCCGGCGCGTTTTTGATGTCCATGGCGACGCGGTTCACAAGCCCCGCCTCCACGACCGTCCGCAGACGTTCGGGGAACGAGCCGTTGGTGTCCAGCTTGACCTTGAACCCCATATCTTGTATCTTCCGCAGGAAATCCGGCATCTCGGGATGGAGCAGCGGCTCCCCGCCCGTGATGGCAACGCCGTCCAGAATACCCTGCCGTTTTTGCAGAAAGGCAAAAAAATCTTCCTCGCGCACGGGCTCGGGGAACAGCTCCGGCAAAACGAGGGAAGCGTTGTGGCAGAAGGGGCAGCGGAAATTGCATCCGGCGGTAAAGACGGTGCAGGCGACGGCACCGGGGAAATCCAGCAGTGTAACTTTTTGTAACCCGTGGATATTCATAGCTAATATATCTTGTTCTTTCTTTTGGTAATTCTCGCGTGCAAGACACAATATATAGTATTCCGCTTCGTTTGTCAAGCCCTATGTAAACTTTGTAACTATTTTTTCTATTTTTGTCGAATTGTAACGAATGTGTGAATAAAAAAGCCGCCCTCCGGATGGAGAGCGGCTGAGAAAAGCTGGGTTATCAGTAGTAGCAGAGCTCGCGCGCGGCGGCATCGAGCGCGTCGCGGTCATCGGGGTGGGCGATGGAGATGAGCGCCTTGGCGCGTTCACGCACGTCCATGCCGCGCAGATTCACGCAGCCGTACTCGGTGACGACGTACTGGACGTAGTTGCGCTGATGGGTGACGACAGCGCCGGGGGTGAGCTGCGCCTTGATCTTGGGCAGACCCTTGCCGGTGCGGGCGGTGAAGGCCATGATGCCCTTGCCGTGCTCGGCGTAGTAGGTGCCGAGGGTGAAGCAGAAGCCGCCGCCGGAGCCGGAGTACTGGGTGGGTCCGATGGATTCCGCGGCGATCTGACCGGTGAGGTCGATCTCGACGCAGGTGTTGATGGAGACCATGTGGTCCTGACGGGCGATGTTGAAGGGGTTGACGACCTCGGGGCCGGGCTTCATCATGCACTTGGGGTTGTTGTGCAGATACTGATACAGCTCATGGGTGCCGTCAGCGAACACGCCCACGTGCAGCTCCTTGTCGAAGACCTTGTTCTTGCCGGTGATGACACCCTGCTCGATCAGACCTGCCATGGAGGAGGTGAACTGCTCGGTGTGCAGGCCGAGGTCGTTCTTGGTGGTCAGGTAGCGGCCGACGGTGTCGGGGATGCCGCCGATGCCCATCTGGATGGTGTCGCCGTCGTCGATGAGGCCGGCGACGGTCTTGCCGATCTGGTCCTCGAGCTCGGTGGTCTGGATGCCGCCGATGCAGTACTCGGG
>JAZUEL010000074.1:0-8359 GCA_045640125.1 Oscillospiraceae bacterium | reverse complement strand
GCCAAGCGGTCTTAGGAAGACAATTAGGGGCTACAACTCCTTGGCCCACAGAACGACATGGCTACGATCCGACTTCCCATTCCACGGTGGAGGCGGACATATTGAACCAGCGGCGGACGGTCTGCGCGTCGGCTTTCCAGTGGTTGTATTCCATCATGAACTTGAAAGCTTCGTCCTTCGTCCACTCGTACATCTGGTCGCGCTGATACTTGGACTCCACGGCGAAGAACGCCATGCCCATGTTGGCAGCGCCGCCGGTGGTGCCGCTCTTTTCAAAGCAGACAACGCTGGCACCGCGCTCAGCGGCCTGAGTCGCCGCAGTCATGCCGGAAAGGCCGCCGCCGACGACGCAAATATCACATTCGAGATGCTTCATAAGTATTTTTCCTCCAGAAATTAAACATGGGAAACGGCCCGACCCGGAGGCCGGACCATTTCCGATTATTGATTTAGTCCTTGCTGATGCGGATGTAACCGCTGAGGTCCTTCATGATGGTCTCGGGCAGCTCGAGATCGCTGCCGTCCATCATCTTGCCGCAGACCTTAGTCACGCCGCCGCCCTCGGCGGTGCCGATGAGCAGACCGCGGGCACCCTCATAACGGCCGGTGCCGCCCACAACGACATTCACCAGAACGTCCTGACGGGTGTACTCGGAGTTATAAACGATGCACTTGTTGGCATCCTTGCCGCGGACGGCCATCATGCCGTCCCAGGCGTAGATATCGCCGTCGGGCAGACGGTAGATGCAGAACAGATCGGTCTCAAAGTTGTCCATCCAGTCCTCGGTGAAGTACTTGTCGAGGGGGAAGGCTTTGGCTTCCTCGCACATATTGTCGGGAGGGCAGGCCATGCCGTAGTATTCACTGGGACCGAAGGGGTGGAACCAGCCGATACCGGCATGGATGGTCATGCCGCCGTTCGGCCATTCTTTGTAGACGTTGTAGCCGGCATGATAGTTCATGCGGACCTGGAACACTTCGCCGTGTTCCTTGGCGGTCAGCTCGGGAGCTTCCTCAACGGGAGCTTCTTCTGCGACAGGGGCTTCCTCGACAACGGGAGCTTCCTCGACAACGGGAGCTTCCTCCACAGGGGCTTCCTCGACGACGGGAGCTTCTTCAACAGGGGCTTCCTCGACGACGGAAGCGGTTTTCACTTCTTCTTTTTTCTTTCCGAAAAGACCCATGGTATCCTCCTAATCAGGCTTCCGCTTTGTCAGTGTTGACAAAGGCACGGTCGGCAGCGTTGGCATCCTCGATGTTGCGCATCATGAACACGGCGATGAGGCCGATCACGACAACAGCGATGCAGATACCGTAGGCCAGAGTGGCCTTGCCGGCGGTGATCAGAGCAGCCATCATGGAAGCGGCAACAGCCGAGGGGACGAGCTGGATAGCCATAATGATACGGTTCGCGGACTGATACTCACGACGGCCGTAAGCATAGGTGATGGAGCAGGGGTGCATGGTGGGCACGCCGCCGGTCATGCAGGCAACGCCGAAGCCCCAGGCGATCTCCATGGGAACATTGCCGCCTTCGGGCATGAGCATCAGCATCAGAACGGGAATGAGCTCGGTCAGACCGAGAATGTAGGAGGCCTTGATGGTGCCGAACTTGTCGTCGATCCAGCCGAAGACATAGCTCATCGCGATGCCGGCGATGGCACCGACAGCCAGCCACTTGGTGGCAGCCAGCCACACAAAGGGCGCGGGAGAAGCGCCGGACTGGAAAGCGGGGTCAAGGCTCATGAAGCGGATAGCCATGGAGCTCATGCAGCAGTTGATGATGAACTGGAAAGCGCCGTAGGAAACGATAAGCAGCCAGGCCTTCTTCTGGGAGAGAACCTGCTTGAGGGTGAGATGGATCTCGTCCGACTCGCCGGCTTCGGAGACAGGGGGATGATCCTCGCCGTCGGGGTAGAGACCGGCTTCCTCGGGGGTGTCCTTGAGGAAGAAACGGGTGCAGATGGAGATGACGACCAGCAGAGCAGCGATGCCGATGTAGAAGAAGCGGTAGTCGCCGTTCCAGTGGGAGGTGATGAAGTTGGTCATGACGCTGGTGCCCACGACAGAGAACAGGGGAGAGCCGAGGGTAATGATGCCCATGACACGGCCGCGGTACTTAATGAACCAGTTGGCAGCGAGCATGAAGCCGCCCATCTGGAAGCACATGCAGCCGCAGCGGATGATGAACAGGGAGATGAAGTACAGCCAGTAGACACCGACACCGCCGTTGATCGTCAGACCATTGGCAGCCGCGATGCCGACGCAGCCGAGGGCGCAGGCCATGATGCAGGGGATCAGGACCTTGCGAACGCCGTATTTCATGAACCAGGTGCCGTACACGAAGGTCAGCAGAATGCAGACGATGTTGCCGACGGTGATGGGGAGCTGGGTGGCGTTGGCAGACCAGCCGGAGTAGGTTTGGATGATGTTGATCTGGTCATTCTGAAGACCGGAATACATGAACATGAAGACGATGCCGAGAATGTTGAACGCAATGGCATACGCGCCAAATTTCTTGTTCTTGAACATTACGCTTTCCTCCTATTGATAAGAATGTTTGAGAAGATGATGTATCAGTTGAGCGGATCGTTGGAAACGACTTCCTTCTTCTTCCCAAAGGAAAGCATCAGGACGGCACCGACAACGATGATGGCGACGACGAGAATGATCTCAATCATAGCCCAGTTGTAAGCATCGGGATTGTAATCGGGGTTGGAAACAGCGGCTTCACCGGCGGGCTCGGCAGAGGCTCCGCCGGACGCTTCACCGGAGGGCTCGCCGGACGCTTCGCCGGAGGCGGGAGCGGTGTAGTCAGACGCAGAGGCAGGAGCAACAGCGCCGCAGACAGAGCAGACCTTGGTGCCGTAGCTCACGATGGAGCCGTCAGCGCCGACGACAGCGTCATTCTGGTAGACGTACTGGTGCTCGGCAGCGGGGATGACCTCGGTCTCCACAGCGCCGCAGACGGTGCAGGTGCGGGTGATGGAGCCGTCCACGCCGCAGGCGGCGGGAACTACGGTCTCCACGAAGCTGTGACCCAGCGCGGGAACAGCGTTTTCGGCATAGCTGTCACCGCAGTTGATGCAGGTGTACAGCGTATAGCCGGCGGATTCGCAGGTGGGAGCGACGACTTCGACCTTGTAGTTGTGGCCGAGAGGCAGGGTCTCCACCGCGAAGGAGCTGCCGCACTCTTTGCAGGTGTAGGTCGTGAGACCCTTTTCCGTGCAGGTCGCTTCCTTGGTGACGGTCGCTTCGTAGTAGTGGTTGCAGGTGCTGCTTTCCGCAGCCGCAGCGGCAGCGGGAGCGCCCGCGGCAAAGGCGGCGGTGCTCAGAAGCAGAACACAGGCCAGAACGAAAACGATTAGCTTTTTCATCTCTGATTCTCCTTTACAAAGTTGAAATGCAAATTGCTAATCAGAATTTTATCATAACTTCGTCGATTTGCCAAGATAAATTACCGTTACATTTTGGTTACTATATCTTGGTTATTTTGCCGATAAATTAAGAGGCTGCACGCCCCAAACGGACGTGCAGCCTGCGTTTAATCTTTGTTTAATCTTTTCCGGGCATATTCCAGCCGTGGTGATCGGTGTGCAGCAGGTGATGGGGAAGCTTTCCGAGCGGTTTTCCCAGGTACTGTGCATACAGCGCCTGCACATCGGGATTCTCATGGCTGTAACGGATATCGGAGGCTTTGTCCAGCCGCCACAGCACTTCGCCGCGGACACCGGCAAGCTCCTTGCCGTCCACGATGGGCTGACCGCCGCCGCCGGCGCAGCCGCCGGGACACGCCATGACCTCTACAAAGTCGTATTCGACGGTGCCGGCCTTGAGCGCCTCAATCAGGTTGCGGGTGTTCCGCAGACCGCTGACCACGGCCACGCGCACATCGCCCGCACCGGGGACGGTGAAGGTGGCTTCTTTCCAGCCGTTCATGCCGCGCACGGCGATAAAGGCATCCGGATCGGGATTGGAGCCGGTGACGAGGTAGTAGGCGGAGCGCAGCGCCGCATCCATGACACCGCCGGTCGCACCGAAAATGACGGCGGCACCGGTGCCGGAGCCGAGCGGGGAGTCGAATTCCTCCTCGGGCAGGATGGAGGGCAGAATGCTCTTGGCGTGGATCATACGCGCAAATTCGCGGGTGGTGATGACGATGTCCACATCGGGATCGCCACAGGCATCGTTCATGGTGGGCAGCTCGCATTCGGACTTCTTGGATGAGCAGGGCATCACGGAGATGCAGCAGATCTTGTGCGGATCGACACCGATCTGCTCGGCGAAAAAGCTTTTGGTCACCGCGCCGAACATCTGCTGCGGACTTTTGGCGGTGGAGAGATTGTCGGTGTATTCGGGATACTGTCCCTTGAGGAAGCGCACCCAGCCGGGGCAGCAGGAGGTGAACATAGGCCAGGAGTATTGATCCTTATGGGTAAAGCGCTCCACAAACTCGCTGCCCTCCTCCATGATGGTGAGGTCGGCGGAGAAGTTGGTGTCGAACACGTAGTCGAAACCGATGCGCCGCAGGGCGGCGGCCATGCGCTTCGGAGAGGCGAACTCGCGGCTGAGACCGAAGGATTCCGCCCAGGCGGAGCGGACGGCAGGTGCCACCTGCACGACGGTGGTGATGTCCGGATTGTCGAGTATGTCCAGCACGCGCTGCGTATCGTCACGCTCCTGCAGAGCACCCACGGGGCAGTGCGTGATGCACTGACCGCAGAAGGCGCAGTCGGAGCTGCGGATGGTGCGGTTTTGAGAGACATCCACGGTGGTACGTCCGCCGGTGTTGGCGAGATCCCAGATGTTCAGACTCTGGATCTTATCGCAGACCTGAATGCAGCGCATACATTTGATGCACTTGGATTCGTTGCGGATGAGCGGAGCCGTGCGGTCCCATTCGCCGCGGGAGTATTCCTGCGTATAGGGCTGGTCGAGGATGTTGAGGCTGTTGGCCAGTGATTGCAGAGAACAGTTGCCGCTGCGGGAGCAGGTGGGGCACTGGCAGTCATGCTGGCTGAGGATGAGCTGGAGATTGGTGCGGCGGGCACGGCGGGCGCGGGTGGAGTCGGTCTCGACGACCATGCCCTCCGAAACCTGCGTATTGCAGGCGGCCATCAGCCGGTCGTAGCCCTCGACCTCGACCACGCACACGCGGCACGCGCCGATCTCGTTGAGATTTTTCAGATAGCAGAGCGTGGGAATGGATATGCCGGCTTTGCGGGCGGCCTGGAGGATGGTGGTGCCCTCCGGTACGCAAACGGCCTTGTCGTTTATTGTGAGGTTTACCATTTTTCTTCCCTCCCTCCACGGAATGCTCCGTAGCCGTAATGATCGCAGCGCAGGCAGCGGAAAGTCTCGCTCAGTGCGCCCTGATCGGTCAGGCCGTGTTCGATGCAGTCAAAATCGCACTTGCGCTCAAAAGCGGTGCGGAAGGTGGTGTTGATGCGTCCCCAGGCGGGGGTGTTGTTGGCGGGTGCGTCGGGCACTTCCACATCGACGCTGATCTCGTGGTGATAGCCGAGGAATTCGTCAATGTTGGCGGCGGCCACCTTGCCGCCCGCAATGGCGCGGATGGCGGTGGCGGGACCGGTGACGCATTCGCCGCCGGCAAAGATTTTGCTGCCCGGCTCGATGATGCCGTTCGTTCCGGCGACAAGCTTGCCCTTGTCAATGGCGAGACCGCCCTCCTTGAGAATACCGGTCTGCACGCGCTGACCGACTGCCAGCACGAACACATCGGCCTCGATGCGTTCCATGGGCAGGTCGGCATCCTTCGGAGTGGGACGGCCGGAGGCATCGAGCTTGGTGGACATCTGCGGGCGTACCCACAGCGCGACGGCTTTGCCGTTCTCATCCACCTCGATGTGGTCGGGTGCCTTGAGGCATACGAGCTCCGCACCTTCGGCGAGCGCACCCTCGACCTCCTCGGCGGCAGCCGTCATGTCGATCTGACGACGGCGATAGACGCAGTAGACATTCTTGGAGCCGAGACGGATGGCGGTGCGGGTAACGTCCATGGCGACGTTGCCGCCGCCGATGACGCAGACGGTCTTTCCGGTGAAATCGGGGATATCGCCGTCGCCGATGGCACCCAAAAGCTGCACGGCGGAGACCACGCCCTCCGCATCCTCGTTTTCGATGCGGGCGCTGGAGCTGGCCTGTGCGCCGACGGCGATATAGACCGCGTCGTATTGATCGGCCATGTCGAGGAAGCTGAGGTCCGTGCCTTCGCCTATATTATAATCGGTATGTACTTCGATGCCGGTGGAGAGAATGGCATCAATGTCGCGGTCAAGAAGCTCGCGGGGCAAACGATAGGCGGGGATGCCGTAGCGCAGCATACCGCCGAGCTTGTGATGGCGCTCATAGATGGTAACCTTGTGTCCCATCAGACGCAGATAGTAGGCTGCGGACAGACCGCAGGGACCGCCGCCGATGATGGCGACCTGCTTGCCGGTCGGCTCGCCGCATTCGGGCACCGGGACGATACCGGCCTTATCCACCGCGTAGCGTTTCAGACCGCGGATGTTGATGGCATCGTCGATCATGTTGCGGCGGCAGTGCGTCTCGCAGGGATGCTCGCAGATATAGCCGCAGGTGACGGGCATGGGATTGTCCTTGCGGATGAGCTTCACCGCATCGGCAACGCGACCCTTGCGGATGAGGGCGATGTAGCCCGGAACATCCACGCTTGCGGGGCAGAGGCTTACGCAGGGGACGGGGGCGGAGAAAGAGCCGAGACAGCGGTGCTTGTCGATGTGCTCCATAAAGTCGGCGCGGTAGTTTTCCAGATTGGACAGCAGCATCTGCGCGGGCTCGAAGCCGATGGCGCAGTCGGCGGTCTCCAGAATGGCATAAGAGGTCTCGCGGATGAGGTCAATGGTGTCGGGCGTAGCCTTGCCGTTCAGAACGTCCTCCAGCAGCTTTTTGAGCTGTCCGAGACCGACGCGGCAGGGAACGCATTTTCCGCAGGATTGGGTGTGGCACAAGGTCACAAAGCTGAGCATCAGATCCACGGGGCATATACCCGGAGGGCTGGCGGCCAAACGGCGCGCCATATCGCTGTATAAATGCTCGGCATCCTTTTGAGTTTTGCCGAAGCTTTTCATATCGAGCCGACTCATGGAATCACCTTCACTTACTGTCAGCAGAGCGCAGAAAACACTACGCCATGATTTCATGCTTTCAGAATAAAATGCAAACATCCATTTGTAAAGCGTTATCAAATTATTAACAAGGAATTTAACAAATTCACAACTTTTTTTATACAAATTGGGCAAAAAGCAAATAAAAAAGGAGTTCGGCAGGAAGTTTTAACCTGCCGAACGCTTCGGGGGAAATTTCTTATTCGTAGCCGTTGGGGTTTTTCTGCTGCCAGTTCCAGCTGTCGCGGCACATATCGTCGAGCCCAAGCTCTGCCGCCCAGCCGAGCAGCGTCCGAGCCTTGGAGGGGTCGGTATAGCAGGCGGCGATGTCGCCCGCGCGGCGAGGGGTGATGACGTAGGGAACGGGGACACCGTTCACGCGGGAGAAGCTCTCCACGAGCTGCAGAACGCTGTAGCCCTTGCCGGTACCGAGGTTAAAGACCTCCGTACCGCGGTGGGAAACGGCGTAATCCAGAGCCGCCACATGACCCTTGGCGAGATCGACGACGTGGATGTAGTCGCGCACGCCGCTGCCGTCGGGCGTGGGCCAGTCATTGCCGAACACACTCAGCTTTTCACGTTTGCCCAGCGCCACCTGCGTCACGAAGGGCATGAGATTGTTGGGGATGCCGTTGGGTGCCTCGCCGATGAGACCGGAGGGGTGCGCGCCGACGGGGTTAAAGTAGCGCAGAAGCACCACGGAGTTTTCGGGCTTCGCCACGGTCCAATCGCGCAGGATGTTTTCAATCATATACTTCGTCTGCCCGTAGGGATTGGTGCAGCGTCCGACGGGGAAGTCCTCCGTGATCGGCAGGGTTTCGGGGTCGCCGTACACAGTGGCGGAGGAGGAGAAGATGATGCGGCGGCAGTCGGATTCCTCCATGCACTCCAGAAGTGTCAGAGTGGTATCGAGGTTGTTGCGGTAGTACATCAGCGGCTTTTCCACGGACTCGCCCACGGCCTTGTAGCCCGCAAAGTGCATCACGGCGTCGATGCGGTTTTCCGTAAACACGCGGCGCAGGGCGGTCTTGTCCGCCACGTCGATCTCGTAGAAGACAAGGTCTTTGCCCGTGATCTCGCGCACGCGGTCGAGCGCCTTGGCGCTGGAATTGGACAGGTCATCCGCCACCACGATGCTGTGTCCCGTGTTCAGAAGCTCGACGGCGGCATGGGAGCCGATGTAGCCCGCCGCGCCGGTGAGGAGTATATTC
>JAZUEL010000073.1:0-24241 GCA_045640125.1 Oscillospiraceae bacterium | reverse complement strand
CGGCGTTGGACTCGTGCACCAGTGTGGGGATGCCGAGCTCTGCGGCGGCCTACAGCACGGGATAGCAGACATAGCCGCCCGTTCCCACCGCCACATCCGGCTGAAACTCCCGCAGGATCTTCTTCGCCCTCAGGATGGACGACACCAGATAGCCGGCAGTTTTCATATTGCGGACGAGCATCTTGGGCTTAAAGCTGCGCTGAAAGCCGTCGATGCGGACGGTTTGGATGGGGTAGCCCTCGCGGGGGACAAGCTCCGTCTCCATGTTCCCCACCGCGCCGACGAACAGGATCTCCGCATCCGGCAGCAGCTCACGGATGCGTCCCGCCACCGCAAGTCCGGGGTTGATGTGTCCGGCAGTCCCGCCGCAGGTAAATAAAATCTTCATGCTTCTACTTCTTTTCCGGAATATCCCTCGAAAGGGACAGAATGATGCCCATTTCCGCCATCTGCAGCAGCAGCGCCGTGCCGCCGTAGCTGAAAAACGGGAGCGAAATGCCTGTACAGGGCATGGTGTTGGTGCAGACCGCGACGTTAAGAATGACCTGGATGGCAAGCAGCGTCGTCAGACCCGTTCCGACCAGGAAGCTGTAGCGGTCACGCGCGTGCATACTCAGCCAGTAACCGCGGATGATAAGCAGCGCAAACAGGCACAAAATCAGCAGCGCGCCGATAAAGCCGAGTTCCTCGCAGACGACCGAAAAAATAAAGTCGTTGTGCTCCTCGGGCAGATAGAGATACTTCTGGCGCGAATTGCCGAGGCCGAGACCGAGCAGACCGCCGCTGCCGATGGAATACAGCGACTGGACGATCTGCCAGCCGTTATCCGACATATCCGCAAAGGGGTCGAGCCACGCCGTCACGCGGTCGCGGACATAGCCCACGAACTGATACGCCGCGAGCAGGATGCCGACCGCCGCTCCCCCGCCGATCAAAAACCAGCTCAGCCGCGCGCCGCCGATAAAGAGCATAACGATGCCGATGGCAAGAATGATGATTGTGGCGGAAAAGTGCGGCTCCAGCACCAGGAGCAGCGCAAGTCCGCCGAGGATCGCCGCAAAGGGCCATACCTTTTTAATATCGCGCATCTCGTTTTTGCGTTTGCAAATCAGCGCGGAAAAATACATTACCACGCCGATCTTGGCGATCTCCGAGGGCTGAAAGGTCGTAAAGCCGAGGTTGATCCAGCGGCGGGCACCGTTGACCTTGGAGCCGATGCCCGGGACGAGCACCAACACCAGAAAGCCCGCCGCGGCAAGGAGGATCATGGGCGAGATCTTCTTGTAAAAGCCCATGGGAAAACGCGAGCACAAAAACATCACGCCAACGCCGCACAGCGCAAACAGGCTCTGGCGGACGAAGTAATACGCCGCATTGCCGCCGGTCTCATGCTCCAGATCGTAATAGGCGCGGGCATAGCTCGCCGACAGCACCATAATGACACCGATGAGCAGAAGCAGCAGGGTCAGAAGCGTAAACGGAATATCCACCGAGCCGCGCCCGGTCTCGCCCTGCTCGCGGTCGGAAACACGCTCTGCCTTGTATTCATAGCGCGGTTCCCTCACGGCATCCAACTCCTTTCACGAAAGGGAAATCAAAATGCGTAGCGGTGGAAGCAGGCGATGAAGGAGATCACCGCAAAAATCAGCGACACCGAAGTGAAAAGCGTAAAGATCTGTTTCTCTGTCCACTTGTGGCCAAACCAGCCGCCCATCTCCAGATGATGGTGGAAGGGAGCCATCTTGAACACGCGCTTGCCGTGCGTGAGCTTGAAATAGCCGACCTGAATGATATCGGAAAGCGTTTCAATAATGTATATGATGCCGAGCGTGATCAATATGAGCGGCATATCGGCGGCAAATGCCATGCCGACCACCGCCCCGCCGAGGAACAGGCTGCCCGTGTCACCCATAAAGCATTTGGCGGGGTTGAAATTGAACACAAGGAAGCCGAAAAGCCCGCCGGTCATGCCCGCGGCAAACACCGCCAGCGACTCAAACTGCGCCCCCCACATAAAGCAGACGGCGGTATAAAACAGAAACACAGGGATGGAAACGCCCGTGGCAAGGCCGTCAATGCCGTCGGTGAGATTCACCGCATTGACCGTGCCGACAATGACAAAGGCGGCAAAAACGAAATAGAGCCATTCCGGCAGCGGAACGGTGATATTCCAGAACGGGATGTAGAGGTTGGGTGTCAGATAGCCCTCGAGACGCAGCAGGAACAGCAGCGCCACCGCCGCCGCCAGCTGAAGCAGGAACTTTGCCCGCGCCGTCAGCCCGAGATTCTGTTTCTTTTTGAGCTTTTCATAGTCATCCAGAAAGCCGATCGCGCCGTAGAAAAGGCTGAACACCAGCACATACACCGCGCCGAGCTCGCCCTTGAGGATATAGCCGAAGCCCGCGACCAGCACCGCGGCCGTCACCGCGACGATGAAGATAAGCCCGCCCATCGTGGGCGTTCCGGCCTTGGTCTTGTGCCAGTTGGGCCCGATCTCCAAAATCTGCTGACCGGCTTTGATCTTTCGCAGCCAGGGAACATAGAACTTCCCGACCAGCAGCGCCGTCACCACCGCCAGAAGAAACGCAAGAATCAGCTTGATCGTCATATAGTAAAAGCACCTGATTTCTGTAGGAATTTCAGAGAGAAACAAGAAAATGCTCTAAATAGCGCATACAAATCCTAAGTATTATACCATATCTTGTTTCAATATCCAAGTATTATTTGTCCGAATTCAGTAGCGGCCCAGGTTTCCGGAGTCCGAAAGCGTGACTGCTACAACGCTGCCGCGTTCGACCTCACTCCCCTGCGCTATGCTCTGCCGCACCACCACGACACTGTCGCCGGTCAGCATACCGGAGTCCTCGCACAGGAACAGATCCTTTGCTGCCAGTGCCATCCGCGCTTCCGTGTAGCTTAAGCCCTCCAGCTCCGGCACAGTCACGGTGAAATCATCCGGCTGCTCACCGAAATAGACGACGATCTCACTGCCCGCGGCGATCACAGCGCCCGCCGCCGGCATCTGCGCCGAGACCGTATCACCCTCGCCCACCGTGCGCATGGCAAATCCGGCATCGGACAGCGCCATGCTCGCCTCGTCGAAGCTCATGCCCGCAAGCGTCGGCACGGCGCGATCCACCACTGCCGCTTCGTCCTCGTTATACACCGTCTTGACACCAAGATACGGGAGGACATCGGACATGATGTTTCCCACCGTGGGCGCTGCCATCTGACCGCCGGAGATGTAGATGCCGGACTCGTTCGACGGTGCGTCGAGCAGCACGAGTACGGCGATCTGCGGATCATCCGCCGGTGCGATGCCGAGGAAGGAAACGATGTATTCCTTTTCGCCGGACTCCGCTTCCAGCGTGGTTTTGGTGCTTGTTCCGGTCTTTCCGCCGATGCGGTAGCCCGCGACGTAGGCGTTTTTGCCCGTGCCGCCCTCGGAGCCGACCACCTGCTCCAGTATGTCGCAGCAGATCGCGCTGGTCTCCGGACTGATGACGGAGCGCACGACCGTCGGCTCCGTATGGCGCAGGGTCTGTCCGTCCTCGTCGAGCACGTCGCTGACCAGATAGGGCTTCATCAGATTGCCGCCGTTCGCCACGGCGCTGACCGCCGTGATAAGCTGCAAGGGCGTTATATTGAAGGTCTGACCGAAGGATGCCGCCGCGAGCTGCGACTGATTCAGCGGATCGCAGAACAGCTCATCGTCCCACCAGATACTCCCCGCCTCGCCGGGCACTTCCAGTCCGGTTTTATCAAAGAAGCCGAAGGCTTTTGCGTATTCATAGAACTTTTCCGCGCCGACCTTCAGACCGATCTGCACGAAGGCGACGTTGCAGGAATTCATGACCGCCTGCGCCAGCGACTCCGAGCCGTGTCCCTGCGTTTTCCAGCAGTTGACGGGCTTGGTGCGTCCGATGACATCCACATGGCCGCCGCAGTAGAAGCTGCTGTTCTCATCCACCACGCCCTCCTCGAGCGCCATGGCGAGCGTGATAATCTTAAAGACCGAGCCCGGCTCATAGGTATCGGAGACGGCCTTGTTGCGCCACTGACGCGTACGCGCGTCCGACAGCAGCACATCCCGTTCCTCCTGCGTTTCCGCCGCGTCCACCTCGGCCTGCGCCTCGTCTGAAATGGTGAGATAATTGTTCAAATCAAAGTTGCCGAGCGATGCCATAGCAAGGATCGCGCCGGTGTTCACATCCATGACGATACCCGCCGCGCCGTTTTCTACCATGTAGTCATCCACCGCGAGCGCGAGATATTTTTCCAGATAATACTGCACCGTGGCATCGATCGTGAGCACGACATCCTCGCCGTCCTCGGCATCGTAATAATCCTCAAAATCCGTGAACAGCATATCCGTTCCGGCGGCATTCGTGGCGCGCACGATGCGTCCGTCCACGCCGGAGAGCGTCTTATCCAGGCTGTATTCCAGTCCCGCCAGTCCGTAATCGTCTGTTCCGACAAAGCCGATCAGATGGCTTGCAAGGCTCGAATAGGGATAATAGCGCTTGGTCGCCTCCTCGAGCTTGATGCCGCGCAGATTGTTTTCCTCCTTGAATGCGCGCACCTTTTCCGCCGTTTCATCGTCGATTTTGAGCTTGACGGTGGAATACCACGAGCCCGTGTTTTTGGTCTTTTCCAGAACGGAATCTGCGTCCACGCCCAGGATCTCTGCCAGACCCGAGGCAATGAGCTGCGGGTCCTCATCGTACATATTGATCTCCGCGGGACTGATGTAGACATTCGACACGCTCGCGCTCATGGCGAGGATATTGCCGCCTCGGTCGAAGATCGTGCCGCGCCGCGCGGGTACGGTCGTCTGGCGGAGCTGCTGCTCCACGGCGGCGGTTTCATACTCCTCATGGTGCAGGATCTGAATGTCGAAAAGACGCACGCCAAGCACCGCAAACGCAACAATGCCGCACACTATCATCAGAAACAGTGCGCGGCGGATCATGATTCGATTGGGGGATACGGGCTGCTTATCGCGGCGACGGATTGCCATGACGTTCTCCTTTTCGCTCGGAAGATGCGGCTTGTCTGGCCGTTATTCAGTATAACGCAGCTTTCACCCGAAATATGCCCAAAGCCGTTCCAGTACGCCCTCGATGGCGAGAGAAAACATACCCTGCTCTTTTTGGCGGACGATCTGCGCCCGATCTGTGTCACCGAGATCATTCAGAACCACGATCTGGTCGGGACGCACCTTCTGCATACCGAGCTCGCGGATGGCGTAAGCCTCCACCTCGTCCATGCAAAAGCTTGTTTCGTAGGCTGCCTGCAGCTTGTGCTGCTGCTCGGTCAGCTCCGTGATGCGGCTCTGACACTCGGCGGCAGACTCCGAAAGTGCCGTCAGCTCAATGTGCGAAAACAGCACCAGCACGAGCATCACCGCCGCCACGGCAAAGCCGAACAGCGTCAGCAGGGACACGCCCTGTCCGGCGCGGCTGATGGGGCGGGCTTCGATCTCGTCGACCTCCGCCGTACGCTCCTTTTCCCAGCGACGTTCGCGGCTGCGGTGACGCGGCAACTCCCGCGGGGGCGCATAGCTGCGGCGCGGCATGGGGGTCGGAACATCCTCATAGTATCCCGCCGCGGCATAGTCGTACAGAAAATCCATATCGATGGGATTGAGCCGGTCGTTATAGGTTTTGAATACGCGGGTCTCATCCATGATGTCAGATCCTCTCGGCGATCCGGAGCCGCGCGCTGCGGGCTCTCGGGTTTTCCTCCACTTCTTGTGCCGTCGGCATCACCGGCTTGCGCGTCACGCTTTTCAGCGTCGGCACGAAGCCGCACACGCACACCGGAAATTCCTTCGGGCAGGTGCAGCCGTCCTCGCGGCTGCGAATGGCCTCCTTGACCATACGGTCTTCGAGCGAATGAAAGCTGATCACCAGCAGCCTTCCGCCGGGTGCAAGTCTGTTTTCGGCTTGCTGCAGCATCTGTTCGAGCGAGCCAAGCTCGTCATTTACGGCGATGCGTATGGCTTGAAAGCTTCGTTTTGCCGGATGCTGCTTTTCCCGGAGCGCAGCGGCGGGCATCGCCTGCCGGATGATCTGCGCGAGCTGCGCGGTGGTCTCTATCGGCTGCCGTTCGCGTTCCGCACAGATGGCGGCGGCGATGCGGCCGGAATAGCGTTCCTCTCCGTAGACCAGAAGGATGCGTTTCAACTCTCCCTCCGACCAGGTGTTGACGATCTCCCGCGCCGTCAGCGGCGACTGACCGTCCATTCTCATGTCCAGCGGCGCGTCCTGCATATAGGAAAAGCCGCGCTTTGCGTCGTCGAGCTGGGGGCTGGACACGCCCAGATCAAACATCATGCCGTCCACCTTGGCTATGCCCAGGGTATCCAGCACCGAGCCGATCTCGGCAAAATTGGCTTTATACGGCGTGAAGCGGTCACCGAATGGCTTGAGCCGCTCGGAGGCATAGGCGATGGCGTTTTCGTCGCGGTCAATGCCGATCAGCCGTCCGCTTGTCAGATGCCGCAGGATCCCCTCGGAGTGACCGCCGAGCCCGAGGGTGCCGTCCACATAGATGCCGTCCGGCTTTATGTTCAGATACTCGATGCACTCATCGAGCAAAACGCTTTTATGCTGAGGCGCGTTCATTAAAAATCGAGCTCCTGCATAACCGCCGCGATATTCTCGGGCGAGGCCTCCGCATCCCGCAGAGCCGCCCATTCCTCGCTGTCCCAGAATTCGGCGTGGTTGTTCGCGCCGAGGACGGTGACGTTTTTCGTCAGACCCACGCGCTCGCGCAGTCCCTGCGGCAGAAGCACCCGCCCCTGCGCGTCCAGCTCACAGCGGGCGGCAAAGGCATACAGCGGGCGCATGGCGCGCTGCTTCACATAGGGCATGGCGTTGACCTTATCGGAAAAGATCTTCCAGTTTTCCGCGGAATAGGCATAGAGGCACTTGTCCATGGACAGCGTCACATAGAATTCCGCGCCGAGTTCCTCCCGCAGACGGGCGGGTATAAACAGACGACCCTTGGCATCCAGAGAATGCTGATATTCACCTGTCATGCGGATCGCCTCCCGTCTCTTTCGTGGGCTAATGATGCACTTTCCACCACTTTGCCCCACTTCTGTGTTTTCATTATAGAGTTTGCCCCACAAAAATGCAAGCAAAATTTTTTGTAACTTTTCGTAACTTTCCTTAGAGTCCCAAGGATTTGTGGGTTTTTCCCGCTCTCCGTTCGCAGATTCCCCCAGATGTTGCGAAAAAAAATTTTTCCACCGCGCATATAGGCGGTGGAAAAAAGCAAAAAAAGAACTTCCGACCGAAGCCGGAAGCTCTCATTATCACATTTTTTTGCAGTATATTCCCGTTTTTCAGCGGCGGGAGTTTTCATACTCCTCGAGCTGCTGGCGGATATACTCCGCACGCTCCTCATCCTGCACGAGGGGCTTGCCGGTCTGCACCGGCTGCTCGGGCTGCTCGTCCTCCTCCGGCTGTGCGGCGCGGGGGGCTTTCTGCTGCAGCGAGGCATTGTAGCTGGTGGCGGCGCTGCGGAAGCGGGCACGGCTGGAACGGACTTCCTCCAGCGCGGCAGACACGGATGCCTCCGCACCCTTGAGGGCTTCGTCCACGTATTCATTCGCCACGCGGCGCAGCTCGCGGCTTTTCACCTCGGCATCGGCGATCATTTCCTCGGCGCGGACTTTCGCCATGCGGACGACCTCCTGATCTTCCACCATCTTGCGGCTGCGCTCCTCCGCCATCTTGCGGACGGAGTCGGCCTCGCGCTTGGCGTTGCCGATGAATTCATCGCGTGCGGACACGAGACGCTTCGCCTCCGCCATCTCCGCCGGCAGGCGGGCTTTGATCTCCTCGATCAGATCCAGCGCCTTGTCACGATCCACAAGGCACTTATCGTTGCCGAGAGGAACGCCCCAAGCTTCCGAGATCATGTTATAAAGCATTTCGATCAGTTCAAGGATTCCTTCATTTTCGTTCATAGTGCCTTACTCCTTATTTTCTAGCAATGAATTTGTTTTATCCATAACATCGCGGACGATCTCCATGGGAACGAGCTCCGACAGATCGACCTGATACCGCGCCATCTCCCGCACCACGCTGGAGGAGAGGAAGGTATATTTTTCGCTGGCGGTCAGAAACACGGTCTCGAGCTCGGGGTTGAGCTTTTTGTTGATGAGCGCGATCTGAAATTCGTAATCAAAGTCGGACACCGCCCGCAGTCCCTTGACGATCACCGGCCCCTCAAACTGTTTGGCGAACTCCGCAAAGAGCATATCCGTTGTCGCGACCTCCACATTGCCGAAGCGCGCCGTGGATTTGCGGGCAAGCTCCATGCGTTCGTCAATGGAGAACATGGGGTGCTTCTCGGAGTTTTTCATCACGCACACCACGACCTTGTCGAAAATCGACGCGGCGCGGCGGATGATGTTCAGATGACCGAGGGTAATGGGATCAAAGCTGCCGGGATAAAGTGCAGTTTTCATGTTATTCCTCTGGTATACGCCGTCAAAGACACCTTGCCGTAGTTGTATTGTTTTCCGCGCACATAGGGTGCGGTCGGCTCCGGCATGGGGGTGCCGCGCATACTTTCGACTAATATTATACCACCATCGTTAAGGATGTCAAATTGAAATGCGTTTTTCAGCACGGATTCGTATAATCCGTCGTGATAGGGCGGGTCGATGAACACGAGGTCGAATTTGCCGCCGCGTGCCAGATAGCTCGCCGCATCCGAGCGGACGACCTCGGCTTTCATGCCGCAGAGCTCGAGGTTTTTCCGCACCAGCGCCAGCGCCGCCGGCGCATTGTCCACGAACACGCACTCCCGCGCGCCGCGGCTGAGCGCCTCGATGCCGAGTTGCCCCGTGCCGGCGAACAGATCCAGCACCCGCCGCCCCGGGACATCGAACTGCACGATGGAAAATACAGCCTCCTTGACCATATCCGTGGTGGGGCGTATGCTCATATCCTTCGGCTCTGCGAGCTTCCGCCCGCGTGCCGTTCCCGTGATCACTCTCATGCTTCCGTCTCCTTTTCATGGAAATGCCGCCAAACCGCCTCCGCCGCATTCTTCGGCAAAAGCTCCGCGAGCTGCTCCACGCTCGCCTCGCGTATGGCTTTCATGGTCTTAAAATGCTTTTGCAGCTCCGTGCGGCGTTTGGGGCCAATGCCCGCGATGCCGTCCAGTTCCGAGCCGAAGCGCTGATCGCGCAGACTGCGGTGAAACTCGATGGCGAAGCGGTGTGTCTCCTCCTGAATATTGCCCACCAGCGCGAACACGGCGGGATTCGCCTGAATGCCGATCTCCCGTCCGTCCGCCGTGGCAAGCGCGCGCGTGCGGGGGCGGTCGTCCTTGACCATACCGAAGGTGGGTATATCCACCTCAAAATTCTTCATCGCGGCGAGCGCCGCGCCGACCTGTCCCTGTCCCCCGTCAATGAGAAACAGATCCGGCAGGGGGCTGAATTTCTCGTCGCCCTCGGCATAGTGCCGCAGGCGGCGCGAGATGGTTTCAAACATACTGGCGAAGTCGTCCTGCTCGGTGACTTCTTTCATTTTGAATTTGCGATAATCCTTCTTTTTCGGCTTGCCGCCCTCGAACACCGTCATGGACGAGACGATGCCGAAGTTGCCGGTGTTGGAGATATCAAAGGCCTCGATACGCTGCGGCAGCGTGGGCATATCCAGCATCTTTTGCAGCCATTCCAGCGTCTTGCTGCGCCGTTCCGCCTGCGTGGTGGCGCGGAGGCTCTCCTCCCGTGCATTGCGCATAGCTGCCTCCACAAAGGCGCGGCGGTCGCCGCGATAGGCAACGGAGATCTCGACCCTGCGCCCCGCCGCCTCGGTCAGAAGCTGCTGCAGCGCCTCGCGCCCCTCGATCTCCTGCGGAAGCAAAATCATCTTCGGCCACAGACCACGCAGCGTGTAATACTGACTGAGCAGTGCGGCGATCGCCGCCGCATCCTCCTCCAAGGGCTCCGGCATGAGCTCCAGATCCTTATCCGTCAAATCGCCGTCGGTGTAATGCAGGACGACAAAGGCGGTCTTGGCACCGCGGCAGAAGCCGACAGCATCCGTGTCCGTCCGCGCCGAGGCGATGACGTGCTGACGGTTGGAGATCTCCTTCACCGCGTTCATACGGTCACGCAGCGCCGCCGCCTCCTCAAAGCGCAGCTCATCCGAGGCTTGGAGCATGGCAGCCTCCAGCTCCGAAACAAGTGCCTTTGTGTCCCCCTCCAAAACACGGATCATCTGCCGGATGTTCTCGCGGTAGACCTCTTTGTCCGGCTCACCGCGGCACCAGCCCGCGCAGGCGTTCATGTGGAAGTTGAGGCAGGGACGACCTTTCCCGAGGTCACGCGGGAATATCTTTTCGCAAAGCGGCATTTTCATGGCGCGGTTCATCGTGTCCACGATGCCTTTGGTCACAAAACGCCCGCCGTAGGGGCCGAAATAGCGCGCGCCGTCCGCCCTGGTCTTGTTCACCATCGTGAAGCGCGGGTAGTCCTCCGCCTCGTCCAGACGCAGAAAAGGATAGGTCTTGTCGTCGCGGAGGAGGATGTTGTAGCGCGGCTGATGGCGCTTGATGAGGCTGTTTTCCAGCACCAGCGCCGCAAACTCCGATGCCGCCACGATGACATCAAAATCGTTCACATGGCTCACCATGGCGGCGACCTTCGGCAGATGCTCGCCCGTGAAGTAGCTCGAAACGCGGTTTTTCAGCGCCTTGGCCTTGCCGACATAGATGACCTCCGCCGCGGCGTTTTTCATCATGTAAACGCCCGGCAGCAGCGGCAGCTTATTCGCTTTTTGACGCAGCTCGGCAATCTTATCCATGTCTCACCATAAAGAAAAGGGCGTGAAAAACACGCCCTTTATTTGCAATCTGAACTTAATCCTCGAAACCGGAATCGATCAGCTCCGCGAGCTTTTCGACCGCCGTTTCCTCATCCACGCCGTCGGCAACGATGTTGACCGTCATCCCCTTGACGATTCCCAGCGACAAAACGCCGAGCAGGCTTTTTGCGTTGACGCGGCGTTCGTCCTTTTCGATCCAGATGCTCGCCTTGAACTCGTTGGCTTTCTGGATGAAGAACGTCGCGGGTCTGGCGTGCAGTCCGACTTGATTGCTGATCGTGACTTCTCGAATAACCATTTTTCCCGCTCCCTATTCTTGTTGTAGTTTTGACCTATTCTAACAAATTTATTTCCGCTTGGCAATATTTTTTAACATTTTGTTAAATTGCACAGAGAAGTAATTGTTCCGCTCGTTCTTTTATTTCAGTTCGACCACCGTCACACCGGTCTCGCCCTCGCCGTAGCGGCCGAGGCGATAGCTTTTGACGAGCCGGTTTTTCTTCAGCGACTGATGCACCGCCGCCCGCAGTGCGCCTGTCCCCTTGCCGTGGATGATCGTGACGGTTTTCATGCGGCTCGCATACGCGCCGTCGAGATAGCGTTCCACCGCAAGATCGGCCTCGTCCGCCATCATGCCGCGGATATCGAGCTCCGGACTCACTGCCGTCGTGTGCAGCGTCGCCGCGGCTGCCGCCGCAACGTTCTTCACAGGCTTGACGTTTTCGAGAAGTGTGACCTCGTCCGCCTTGACTGTCACCTTCATAATGCCCGCCTGCAAATACAGCGAGCCGTCGGGCTTCACAGAGATGACCTCGGCGCGGATGCCGCTCGCGAGCTCCACGGTGTCCCCCGCTTCGATGGCACGTTTGTTCTTCGGCTTCGGGAGCGGCGTTTCCTTCTTCTCGCGCAGCTTTTCCTCCGAAAGATTCAGCTTGCGGCGCATTTCGCTGCGCGCCTCGTTCAAGCGCTGCACATCCGTTTCCTCGTTGATGGCGGCCTTTTCGCGGTCGATCTCACGGAAGGCCTCCTCCGCCGCGTCGCGGGCTTCCTGAATGATGCGCTCCGCCTCGCGGCGCGCCTTGCTCTCCGCCATTTCCAGACGCACTTCGAGCTCGCGCCGCATCCGCTCCGCCTGTTTCGCGTCATCCTCCGCCTGCCGTTTGGCTCTTTCGCGCAGCTCTGTTTCCTTTTCCATGGCAATGCGCTGCTGTTCCAGCCTCTCGATCGTCTTTTCAAAGTCCGTGGTCTCCGCACTCAGTCGGCTTTTCGCGTCTTCGATGATGCCCCCGGGCAGACCGAGCCGCGCCGAGATGGCAAAGGCGTTGGACTTCCCGGGCACGCCGACCAGGAGCTTGTAGGTGGGGCGCAGGGTCTCCAGATCAAACTCGCAGGAGGCGTTCACCACGCCGTTCGTGTTGGTGGCATAGACCTTCAGCTCCGCATAGTGCGTGGTCGCAGCGGTCAGTGCGCCGCAGGCGCGGGTGTGCTCAATGATCGCCATGGCGAGCGCCGCGCCCTCGGCGGGGTCTGTGCCCGCGCCGAGCTCATCAAACAGCACCAGCGTGCCGCTGCCGCAGTTTTCCAAAATTTCTACGATGTTCACCATGTGGCCGGAGAAGGTGGACAGCGACTGTTCGATGGACTGCTCATCGCCGATGTCCGCCAGAATGTTTTGCAGCACCGGCACCATGCTCCCGTCCGACGCGGGAATTTGCAGACCGCAGCCCGTCATGGCACAGAGCAGCCCCAGCGTTTTGAGCGTGACAGTCTTGCCGCCGGTGTTGGGGCCGGTGATGACAAGGGTGTCGTATTCGCCGCCGAGCGCGACGCTGATGGGAACCGCCGTGTCTTTCGGCAAAAGCGGATGCCGCGCGTTTTTCAGCAGCAGCTCATGCTCCGTCAAAAGCGGCTCGCCTGCATTCATCTGATACGCCAGCTCCGCGCGGGCAAAGATCAGGTCAAGCTGCGTCAGCACGGAAACGTCCAGATTGATGGTCTCACGGCTCGCGGCGCAGTCGGCGGAAAGCTCCATGAGGATGCGTTCGATCTCCGCTTTTTCCTTGGCGGCGAGCTCGCGCAGCTCGTTATTGGCTTTCACCGCGCCCATCGGCTCGATAAAGAGCGTCGCGCCGCTGGACGAAACGTCGTGGACGAGCCCCGGAATATCGCCGCGCCGCTCGGCGCGGACAGGGACTACATAGCGCCCGTTCCGCTGCGTGATGATCGCTTCCTGTAGGACCTTGGCGTTCGAGGGTGCGGAGATGATCTTCTGCAAGGTCTCCCGCACCCGCGCCGATGCCGCCCGCATTTTGCGCCGGATATCCGCAAGCTCCGCGCTCGCCGCGTCCGCAATCTCCTCCTCACCGGAGATGGAGGTCGTGATCTTCTCCTCGAGAAAGCGATTCGGCGTAAGGCTCATGAAAAGCTGATGCAGCCGCCCCGACTCCCCGCGCCCCGAGGAATAGGACGCGCAGGCACGCGCCGAGAACAGCACGCCCGCAATATCGAGCAGCTCGCGCGTGTTGAGCATACCGCCCATATCCGCGCGGGCGAGGCTGCCCCGCACATCCTTCAGGCCGGAGAACGAAGGGCTGCCCTTGGTCTCCATCATTTTCTTCGCGTCCGCCGTCTCCGCCAGCAGAAGCTGCACCTGCCGCAGCTCCGGCGAGGGACTCAGCGCGAGCGCGAGCTCCTTCGCGCCGTCCGAGATGCACTTCTGCGCCAGCAGCTCCAAGACCGCCGGAAGCTCGATCGTATGTAAAGATTTTTCGTACAGTTCCATGGTATTATCTCACACTTTTGTAGTATTCCAATGACGAGAATTGCCGGTCAAGCTGGCGGGACACAAAGCTCTCACACACCCGCGCCAGACGCTGCTCCGACTCCGCCGGAAGCGCAAAATTGTAAATTTTCTTCGGCTCCGCCGTCACGATATGCCGCATGGCGGCGAGAGCCGCTTCATCCAGCGGCATCGCGCCGCCGTACACCGCGCCGCCGCAGTCGCGGCAGTGCAGCAGTCCGCTGTCCGGCGAGAACATGGGCTCGCGCACATCCGTCCGTCCGCACACGGCGCAGCCGTTCAGATCCGGCTCAAAGCCCTCGATCGCCATGAGCCTCAGCTCAAAGACCGCCTTGATATGCGTCGGCTCGTAGAGTTTGCGGCTGAGCGCATACAGGGCGTTCAGCCCCAGCGACAGCGCCGCGCCGTCCGCGAGCTCCTCGGCGCAGACCGTTTCCAGAAGCTCCGCGAAATACACGCCCAGCGCAAGCGCTGCGATGTCCTCCCGCAGACCGAGAAACTGCTCCACCGTGGATGCCGACGCAATGCGCCACTGCCCTACGGAATAGCCCGCCGGCTCTAAGGAAAATTCCGAAAAGCAAAGGCTCTGCGTCGCCGCGGCGATGCGGCTTTTTTTGCCCAGCGCCCCCTGTGCTTTCAGGGTGATCTTGCCCCGCTTGTCCGTCAGGAGCGTCAGGATGCGGTCGGATTCTTTATATCGCACTTCCCGCAGGACAAGGCCCTGCAACGTCTCCGCCATGTATGTACCTCGCCTTATTCCCGCGGCTCGTCATGCCGGAGCAAAAGCCAGCACAGCGGGTCGCCCGTATCTTCAAAAAGCTGCCAGAGAAAATCGCTTTGCATAACAAAACCCTCCGCTGTAGCTATTGTGTCACAGCGGAGAGGATTTATTTATTCGTCCGTGAAACCAAAATTTCTCAGAAGCGCATCGGAATCGCGCCAGTTCTCCTTGACCTTGACCCAGGTCTGCAAAAAGACCTTCGTGCCCATGAACGCCTCGATATCCCGCCGCGCGAGCTCCCCGATATGCTTGAGCATAGCGCCCTGCTTGCCGATGATGATGCCTTTGTGGCTCGCCTTTTCGCAGTAGATGGTCACATCCATTTCGATGACCTCATCGTCCCGCTCGGAAAATTTCGTCACGGCGATCGCCGTGCCGTGCGGCACTTCCTTGTCGAGGCACAGCAGCAGCTTTTCCCGCACGATCTCCGCGCAGACCTGCTTTTCCGGCTGATCGGTGATCATGTCCTCGGGGAACAGCTCCGGTCCCTCGACGGCGTATTTTCCCAAAGCCTCCAAAAGCTCCTCCACGCCGTCCTTTGTCTTGGCGCTGATGGGGATGATCGCCTCAAAGGGAAATGCCTCGTTGTAGAGCGCCATGACATTCAGCAGCTCTTTTTTGTTCTCCACGGTGTCGATCTTATTGATGACGAGCACGACGGGCACTCCGGATTTTTTGAACTGATTCATGAGTGCCTGCTCCTGCGGTCCGATGGATGCCACGGGCTCCACCAGCAGCATCACGGCATCCACGTCCGCCACGCTCTGACGCACGACATTGTCCATGTAGTCGCCCAGCTTCGTGCGGGCGCGGTGATAGCCCGGCGTGTCGATAAAGACGAACTGGGTGTCGCCGCGGCTCGTCACGGCGAGGATGCGGCTGCGGGTGGTCTGCGGCTTCGGGGAAACGATGGTGATCTTCTCCCCGACGAGGGTATTGGTGAGCGTGGACTTGCCCACGTTGGGCCGTCCCGCGATCGTTATCATGGCAGTTTTTTCAATCATTTTCAATCTTCCCCATAATGAATTTTTCTCTTGCGCGCATTTCCCGCTTCATCTCACCCTCGTCCACATGGTCGTAGCCCAGCAGATGCAGAACGCTGTGGACGGTGAGGTAGCTGATCTCATGCTCCGCGCCGTGGCCGTATTCCGCGCCCTGCGCCTTGGCCCTGTCCACATTGAGCACCATATCGCCGAGCACCAGCCGCCCCGTCTGGGGGTCGGTATCACCCATCGGGAAGCTCAGAACATCCGTCGGCGCGTCCACATTCCTCATCTCGCGGTTGATGACATGGATGCCCTCGTCGTCCGTCAACAGAACGGACAGCTCGGCTTTTCCCGTCACATTTTCGGCTTTCAAAACCGCGCAGGCGGCTTGTTTGATGCGCCGCCGCAGGCTCAGCGGGCATTTCTGTCCGTTTTCGCAGCGCAGGGATAATTTCAGCATAGACTCTCTCCGACGGCATCATTTGCCGCTCGGCTTTCCTCCTTTGTTCGCGTCCTTTTTCTTATTCGTCTGGAAGGGCTTCTCGTATTTTTCATACGCTGCGATGATGCGCTGCACCAGCACATGACGCACCACGTCCGCGCCGGTGAGCTTGCATATCGCGATATCCTCCACGCCGTCCAGCACGCGCATGGCCTCCTTCAGTCCCGAGGGCTTGTCCCCGGGCAGGTCGATCTGGGTGATGTCGCCCGTGATGACGACCTTGGAGCCGAAGCCGAGACGCGTCAGGAACATTTTCATCTGCTCGCGGCTGGTGTTCTGCGCCTCGTCCAGAATGATGAAGCTGTCGTCCAGCGTGCGCCCGCGCATATACGCAAGCGGCGCGACCTCGATATCGCCGCGCTCCAAATATTTGTTGTAGGTCTCCGCGCCGAGCATATCGAACAGCGCGTCATACAGCGGGCGGAGGTAGGGATCGACCTTGGATTGCAGGTCACCGGGCAGAAAGCCCAGACGCTCGCCCGCCTCCACCGCCGGTCTTGTCAGAATGATGCGGTTGACGCTCTTCTCCCGAAACGCCGCCACCGCGCACGCCACGGCGAGATAGGTCTTGCCCGTACCGGCGGGGCCGACACCGAGTGTGACGGTGTTGTTTTTGATGGCCTCGATATAGTCCGTCTGACCGATCGTCTTAGGCTTGACAGGTCGTCCCTTGGCGGTGACGCAGATCACATCCCGCGCCAGCTCCCCGATCTTGCCCTCCTGTCCCTCTTTCACGAGCTTTAGGATATAGCGGACATTCTGCGCGTCAATGGCCTCGCCGCGCGCCGCGAGAGACAGAAGCCCCTCGATCGCCTTTTCCGCGTAGAGCACCGCTTCCGCTTCGCCCTGAATTTTGATCTGGTCGTCGCGGTCGGTCACGCTCACGCCCAGCTCCGCTTCGAGAATCCGCAGATTCTGGTCAAAGGAGCCGAAGACGCTGATGATGTTTTCCATCCTGTCCACTTGGATCGTGCGTTCTGTCATAGAAAAACCTCGTTCGGTAAACATTAGGGCTGCATGGAATGCGGCACTGTCTCGGCGATGGACTGCTCACACTCGGCATACGCCGTGACGTAGAGCATACCGTTCGCGCGGCTCTGTGTATAGCGGAGTGCGGTCACCTCGCCGTCCTCGCCGACCTGTCGGGTAAGCACGGCGGCAAGCTCCGCTTCCAACTCCTCCCGCAGCTCCGGCGCGGACTGTCGGGTCGTTTCATATTCGGTGTAGATTTCTCTCACCAATCGGATCGGCAGTGACACCCCCGCCGGAGCGATTGCCGCTTCCGTGGCTATTTTAGCACAACCCACCGGACAAATACTACACCCTTTGAACAAATTTATCCGTCTTTTTCCGAAAATCAGCGCCCAGCGGCTCTTTGTCCGTCCGCTTTCCCGCTTTACAGCGAGCGTTTCCGGCGCGCAGGCGCTGATCTCCGTCCAGCAGCGGGCGCGGACTTCGCCGATGGCACGCACCGCGCCGTGCGTTTCAAAGCGTCCGGTGGCGAGCCCCTCGATGAGCGTTTCGCCCGCCAGCACCGTGTCCCCCGCCGACACCCGTGCCGTGCCGCGCATGGGCAGCACCTCGGTCACATAGCCGGACTGTGATGCCGTGATATCCGCCGTTTCCGTCTCGTTGACCGGCTCCGGCTTTTCCCGTTTCGGCCGTAAAATGACCTCCGCGCAGCTGCCTCGCACGTTCACCGTCGCCCAGCGCAGCTCCGGCACACGGCGCAGCAGCTCATTGCGCAGAAGATCCTGCGACAGATTCGTCCACTGCCGCCCCACATCCACACCGCACTCGCTCAGTGCCGCGCGGATCTCGCTCTCCGTCACGCCCTCGCAGGGCTGCACCTCGATGCTCCAGATAAACAGGCGGCTCACGGCGAGCAGCGCGGCACACAGTGCCAGCGCAATCAGCAGCGTTTTCCGCTTTTTGACCGACCGCCACAGCCGCGGTATACCCTTCCGCACAAGCGCTTCGCATTCGAGCCCCCGACTTTCCGCGAGCTGCCCGACAAACTCCGCCTCGTGCAGGGGCACCGTGAAGCGCAGCGTATATTCGTCGGTCTTATCCGCGTCCCAGAAGCCGATGCTGCGGGATGCCAGCGCCGTGAGCAGCCGTTCCGGCGCAACACCGCGCAGCTCCATGACGGCGAAGCCCGTCAGATAACGCCACCACGTCATTCCAGCTCCACCCCCCATATCCGCCCCGATACGGACAGCTCATGCTCGCTCATGGCATCCAGATGCAGCCCCTCGCCCCGAATGATGACGCTGCCGCGGTGCACCGATGCCGTCACCTTATCCTCCGCGTATTCCTCCAGAGCATTCAGCCCCTCCACCAGTACATGGCTCCCGCCCGAGATCGTGATGCGCGGGCTCGGGCCCATGCCCTCCTGCGGTATGGCGAAACGACGCGCCGCCCGACTGTCGGCGCGTTCGGTGTTTTTCATACGATCACCCCGTCCAAAACCTATGCGCTCCGCGTTCAGAATAAACCAACGGCTGCATAGGATGGGGGCATGAAAAAATATTTTCCTTTTCTTCTCTGTCTCGGGCTGCTGATCGCCGCCGTCGGACGGAGTGCCGACCTTGCCGCCGGTATGCGCCAGTCGCTGGCGCTGTGCGCCGGAACGCTCATTCCGTCCCTGTTTCCGCTGTTCGTGCTGGCGCGGCTGCTGTCCGGCTTCGGCGGGGATATGACGGCAGGCTCGCGTTTTGTGCGGGGGCTGCAAAAGCTGTTCCGCATCCCTCCGGCGGGTGTTCAGATCTTTCTGCTCGGGCTGTGCGGCGGTTATCCGCTGGGCGCGGTCATGACCGCCGAGGCACGCAAAAGCGGGCGGCTGCAGCGGGACGAGGCCGAGCGCATCCTCGCCTTTTGCAACAACTCCGGCCCCGCGTTTATCATCGGCGCAGGCGGCGCGGCCTTCCAAAGTCCGAAGACAGGTATCCTGCTCTATCTTGCCCATGTTCTCGCCGCCGTCTGCGCAGGTCTCATCCTGCGCATCGGCGCAAGCGCTCCGACGGGCAGCGCAGCCGCCGCTCCCCCGCCGCGAAGCCCCACCGCCGTGTTCACGGACGCCGTCTCCGGCGCGTTGGGTGCCTGTCTGAATCTAAGCGCCTACGTCTGTTTTTTCGGCAGTGTCAACGCCCTGTGGGGCGGTTTTTCCGCACTCCGCGGCCTGCGTCGGGTGCTGGCGCTCGGCTTCACGGAGCTCGGCAGCGGCATCGGCGCCCTCGCCGGCTGGCAGCCGGGCGCTCTCACCATGGCGCTGGCGGGCTTTCTCTTCGGCTGGGGCGGCATCAGCGTCCATTTTCAGACCCTCGGAGCCGTCGCGGGAACGGATATAAAATGCGCCCGACACCTGATGGGTCGGGCGCTCTGCGGCCTGTTCGCCGCCGCATTTTCCGCGTTGTTTTCGTTTTTCCTTTAGCCGAGCAGGCTCACGCCGCCATTGTGGATGTCATACTCCGCACCGAGGATGCCCTTGAGGCTCTCCGCGCCGGCACGCATGGCATCATACACGCTGCGCGTGATGCAGTTGTCGGCGATGTATTCGCTGTCGCCGATCTCCCCGCGTCCGGTGTTGACCGCATCGAACAGCTCCACGGTGTCGTAGATATCGAAGATGCGGTATTTGAAGGGTGCGGCATCGTGGTCGATGTCGTCATAGTCGTCCGTATCGAGCACGAACAGGGGGCGGTAACAGACGGTGTCGATCCAGATCTCGCCGGTGTCCAGATCATGCTTCAGCCCCACCGACAGCAAGGCGGAGAGGTTGGTGTTGGCATCGTTCATGCAGTTGAGCATATTGCCGAGTCCATACGCCACCACGCATTTTTTCGCCTCGCCCTTGTCATCGGTCACGTCACGCAGCTCGATGGGCTGCGGCACCTTGAGCCCGCCTCCGATCACGATGTCTGCGCCGTTTTCGCAGAGATAATCCACCACCGCGCTCTGATCCTCGCGCACATCGCTGTAATAGCTGTCGTTGGACGACCAGCAGATGTACGTCACGATGAAGTTCGCTCCGAGCTCCCTGGCGCGGGCAAGGTCGGAGGCGAGGCGGTCATAGTCCACCTCGCTCTTACCGGACATATAGTCCGTTGTGAGGATGTTGACGGCATAGGGGTTGTTGGCGGCGGAGATGTCGTTGGTTTCCCATGTGTAGCTCAAAAACGCGAAGCTCACGCCGTCGATGACCTTGGTGACAATGCCGTTGACAAGGTTAAAGCTCTCCTCGTCGGCAAAGGTACCGATGTTGGTCATGGCATTGGCACCAACGGCATTGACCGTGGCGCAGAGATTATCAAAGCCAAAGTCCAGTGCATGGCTCGTGGCGGTGTTGACAAGGTCGATACCGCTGACACTCAGCGCCTCGGCAAAGGAGGGGGCGAGCTGATAGGACTCGTATTCGTCCGCCTCCATAAGAACGCCCGTCAGGGAGCAGGCAGCAAGATTCGCTTCGCTCAGGCGCTCCGCGATGGGTGCGAGCTGCGGCGTATAGTCGTAGGCATAGCGCACGACAGGCTCTGCGGCGATTTCCTCGTCTTCGTCCTCCGCTTCCGGCTCCGCATCCTGCATTTCTTCTTCGATCACGCCGCCGGCCTTGCGCGCCTCAGTGGTCAGCCCGACCTGTCCGATCATATCGCCGCCGAAGACAAGCGAAATATCCGCCGCGTTGCGCACGGGTGTCGGTGTCGGCGCGGGTTCTTCCGTGGGCGCGGGTGTCGCTGTGACGAGAGAAGCATAGATTTCCGCCTTGCGCTGCTCGGCCAGATCTTTGTTGGCGCGGACGTTCAGATACATGAGCACCGCGAAGCCCACACACAGGAACACCAGAAGAATGTATCCCAGAATAGTTCCGAATTCCGATTTTCTCTGCATATTGTCACCTCAAAGCTCGCCGATGGCGCGAGCCAGATAGTCAAAGGCATCCGTTTCAAAGGAGCCGAGTCTGCCGCTGCACGCCGCACGGCGCAGAGCACCGTCGTAGCTGAGCGAGGCCGCCACGGGCAGGGTCTCGCAGCTTTTCGCCAGAGTCATATCGTCCTCGGCAAAGTTCTCCACCACGCCGATCACCGGTACGCGCAGCATATCGCACAGATTCACCGCCCGACGCGCCGCCCCCGAGCTGAGCTCGCCCGGCTCCATGACCGCGAGCGCATAGTCAAGCGGCATGGTGGTGTAGTACTCCAGCGGGATATCCCCCGCGCCGGAGGGCATATCAATGAGCAGAACGTCCAGATCCTCCGGCCATTTGGTGTCCTTCAGCAGCCACACGGCGAGCTTCGCCATGTCCTGCCCCGGCCAGATAATGGGGTCGAGCGGATCGTCGCGGATGATGCCCATGGACACCACGGGGATGCCGTCCGGACTCTCCACGGGGGCGAGCTCCGGCATATCGCCTAAAACCGGCTCGGTCATACCGAGCATCGCGGGGATGGAGGCGCAGGCGATGTCCGCGTCCAGAACGGCGGTTTTCATTCCCTGCTTTATCAGTGCCTTCGCGAGCAGCACCGTCACGGCGCTCTTGCCGACACCGCCCTTGCCGGACGTGATGACGATGACCTTTTTCGCGGGTTTTTTCACGCGGGAGGAGCACTCCGCCTGGCAGCTCGAGCAGTCATGCTCGCAGGCCTGAAGCTGCGATAAATATGCCTGCTGCTCCTCCGGCGACATCTGTTTGATTCGTTCCAATTCGTCCATGAATATTCATCTCCATTTTATCATGCAAAGTTACGTTACCACGATTTACAAAAAAAATAAAGGGATTTTTCATTTTTGTGCCCATTTTCTCTGCATATATGCTATAGTAAGAGTATGTTATCCGAATTACAGAAAAATGAAATCTATGAAACGGAGATCGATGCTTTTTCCTCCGACGGCGGCGGGGTGTGCCGCATAGCGGGACGCGCCGTATTCGTGCCGCGGGCTCTGCCGGGTGAGCGCTGGCGCATTCGTATCGTGAAGGCGAACAAGACCGCCGTGTGGGGGCGGGGCGAGGAGCTGCTCCAAGCCGCCCCCGAACGCTGCGAGCCGGACTGTCCCGTGTTCGGAAAATGCGGCGGCTGCGCCACCATGCACATGAGCTACGATGCCGAGCTGCGCTTCAAGCTCACCCGCGTGAACGACGCTTTGCAGCGCATCGGCGGGCTCGATTTGCGGGCGGAGCAAATATGGGGTGCGGACAGGCTCGAGGGCTACCGCAACAAGGGCATCTACAACTTTGCCCCCGGGCCGCAATGCGGCTTTTACCGCGCCCGCAGCCACGACATTGTGGAGACCCCACGCTGCTTCTTGCAGCCGGAGGAGTTCGACCGCGCCGCCGCTGCTCTGCTCGGCTGGATGAAGCAGAACGATATCCCTGCCTACAACGAAGCAAGCGGCGAGGGGCTTGTCCGGCATCTCTATCTGCGCCGCTCCGCGTCGGACTTCATGGCGTGCATCGTGAGTGCGGACGAGCTGCCGGACGGCGCTGTGCAGGCGCTGCGGGATGCCTGTCCCGCACTGACCGGCGTACTTCTCTGCGTGAATAAAAAGGCGGGCAACACCGTGCTGGACGGACGCATCCAAACACTCTGGGGCAGCGCCGAGATCACGGAAACTCTCTGCGGAGCGCAGTTCCGCCTCAGCCCTCAGACCTTCTTCCAGATCAACACCGCACAGGCGGAAAAGCTCTACGGTCTGGTGCGTGCCTACGCCGAGCCGACGGGCAAATGCGTGCTCGATCTCTACGGCGGCGCGGGCAGCATCGGCCTGTCCGCCGCGCGGGACGCGAGCGCGCTCATCGGAAACGACATTGTCTCCTCCGCCGTGGAAAACGCCCGCCATAACGCTGCGCTGAACGGCGTTCAGAACGCGGAATATATATGCGCCGACGCGGGTCAGGCCGCCGCGGAGCTTGCCGCACGCGGTCTGCACCCCGAGGTCATCATCGTTGATCCGCCCCGCAAGGGCATCACGCCCGAGCTCATCGACGCGATCTGTGATATGGCACCGGAACGGCTCGTCTATGTCTCCTGCGACCCCGCCACCCTGGCGCGGGATCTGAAAGCACTCACCGCCCGCGGTTTCACCGCGCAGCAAGCCGAAGCCGTCGATATGTTCCCCCGCACACGGCACGTGGAGACGGTATGTTTGTTAGTTCTGAGAAATCCCGTTGCACATATCGACATTGATGTGGATGTGGAGGAACTGGTACAGGACAAGCGCGGTCTGGCGACGTATCCCCAGATTCAAAAATATGTGCTGGAACAAACAGGTTTGAAGGTTTCCACTCTGAACATCGCGCAAATCAAGCGCAAATGTGGGCTTAATGTCGGTGACAGCTACAACAAGCCAAAATCCGAGGATGCCCATGTGCCGCAGTGCCCACCGAAAAAAGAAAAGGCTATCATGGATGCTCTGCGGCATTTTGGAATGATTAAGTAACCCTTATTTTCAAAAAAATTCTATACAATCGTCTGCTTGGGCAGGCGATTTTTTATTATTCGAAACGAGGTGAATTCATGCCAAATACCAAAGTACAATCCACTGCCATCCCGGCAAAGACAGCGCCAGACAAAACAGTCGGCATGGGCTTTGAAAAGGAGCCCGCGCAGACAACCGAAGCCGTTACCACCATCCCCCTATCCTCCCTTTTTCCCTTTCCGGATCACCCGTTCTCCGTGCGGGATGACGAAGCCATGCAGGAGACCGTAGAGAGCGTCCGAAAGTTCGGCGTGATCATGCCCATCATCGTGCGTCCGCGGGAGGACGGCGGCTATGAGATCGTGTCCGGCCACCGGCGCAAATACGCCGCCGAGCTGGCAGGCATAGACAGCATACCGGCCATCGTCCGTGACATAGATCGGGACACCGCCACGATCATGATGGTGGACAGCAATTTGCAGCGTCCCGACATACCGCCCAGCGAAAAAGCAAAAGCCTACAAGATGAAGCTGGAAGCTTTGAAACATCAAGGACGCGCAACTTCGTGCCAAGTTGGCACGAAGTTGCGAACAGATGAAATCATTGCCGCCGGAACAGATGAGAGCGCCAGAACCGTCCAGCGCATTATCCGCCTCACCGAGCTATCCCCGCCGCTGCAACAGATGGTGGATGACAAGAAAATAGCCATGACGCCTGCCGTTGAGCTTTCGTACCTGAAGCCCGACGAGCAGGCGTTATTGCTTGAAACGATGGAAAGCGAGCAGGCCACGCCCTCGCTGTCGCAGGCGCAGCGCATGAAGAAGCTCAGTCAAAGCGGAATGCTGAACGAGGACACCATGCTGCATGTGATGAGCGAGCAGAAGAAGCCCGAGCGCGAGG
>JAZUEL010000072.1:0-11263 GCA_045640125.1 Oscillospiraceae bacterium | reverse complement strand
AGCAGACTGTTTGTGATCAGATTCAACACCATGGTTTCGATTTGTCTTTCATCGGCATAGGTGCTGAAATCGCCGCTCGGGATATTCAGACGAAGCTCGGCACGGAAGGAATCGGCGAAGGTGTTGATGCTTTCCGTCAGATCCCGAACGGTTTTATCGAACTGAATGACCTGAGGATCGTAGGGGAGAGTTCCGTCGGAAATGTTGACGGCGGCGGACAGATGGCTGCAAAGGCGCTGTAGGCGGTAATAATCCCGATAGAGGATAGCGGCATAGCCCGTCAGCTTTTTCCTGGTTTCTTTTTCGCAATTACGCATGATCGCGTTCATGGCCACGCGAAGCTCCATCAGCGACTCGGACATCTCACGAACGGCTTTTATATTGGGAGAGATGGCTTGAAGCTGTGAGGAACGATCCTGCTCGCATAATCATATCAGACGGATATTCTCCATGCGGCGGACGCTGACCGTGAAGAAGTGATCGCCGATCTCGCACTGTGTTACAAAGCGATCGGCCTCTTCCTCCAGCAGATCCGCAGGCAGAAAATCATCGGCCGCATTGTCGCAGGACAAGCCGAACAGGCTCTGTGCCTTCGGATTGACAAAGCATATTCGGTTGTCATCCAGACCGATCACGGCATCCCGACTTAATTCAAAAAGTGCGCCGAGATCATTCAAATCAAAGCTCATGTCCATATCATTTTCTATATGTTTTTTCTGAGAAATCTATTCTCTTTTCATATCATATCAAATTTTACTGAAAAGGGCAAATTTTTCTTGACAAGCTGTGGTATAATGATGATTGTATTGGATTTGTGCGTTTTATTTTAACAGTTCTTGGGGTTTCTTGTGGTAAAAGAACGCAAAATATTCATATGTTCAAAGCATAGAAATGTGGTATAATATTAAAAAACATTTTTTTGGAGGTTACAATTATGGTGAAAATCGGCATTAATGGATTCGGCCGCATCGGTCGTCTGGTGTTCCGCGCTGCCTGCGAGCGCAAGGACGTGGACATCGTCGCCGTCAACGCTCCCGACAAAACCCCCGAGCAGCTTGCTCACGCTTTTAAGTATGATACCGTTCACGGCCGTTATAAGGGCGAGGTCAGCTATGAGGCCGACGCTCTCGTCGTCGACGGCAAGCGCATTCAGCTTCTGAATGCCCGCGACCCCAAACAGCTTCCCTGGGGCGAGCTCGGTGCTGAGTACGTTCTCGAATGCACCGGCAAGTTCCTGACCAAGGACTCCGTGCAGGATCATCTGGACGCAGGCGCGAAGGTCGTCGTGCTGTCCGGTCCCTCCAAGGACGACACCCCCATGTTTGTCATGGGTGTCAACAACGATAAGTATACCCCCGATCTGACCGTCGTTTCCCACGCCTCCTGCACCACTAACTGCCTCGCGCCTCTCGCCAAGGTCATCAACGACAACTACGGCATCGTCGAAGGTCTCATGACCACCATCCATGCCGCTACCGCGTCCCAGAACATCGTCGATAACTTCAACAAGAAGAACTGGCGTCTGGCCCGCAGCTGCTTCGACAACATCATTCCCACCTCCACCGGCGCTGCCAAGGCTGTCGGCAAGGTCATCCCCGAGCTCAAGGGCAAGCTGACCGGCATGGCCATGCGTATTCCCGCGGGAGATGTCTCCGTCGTCGATCTGACCTGCCGCCTCGAAAAGGGTGCCACGTATGACGAGATCTGCGCCACCATCAAGGCCGCTGCCGAAGGCCCGCTGGAGGGCATCATGCTCTACTGCGACGAGGAAGTCGTTTCCCAGGACTTCCGCACCGATCCCCACACCTCCATCTTCGACGCGAAAGCCGGCATCGCGCTGAACGACAACTTCGTCAAGCTTGTCGCCTGGTATGACAACGAATGGGGTTATTCCAACAAGATGCTCGATCTTACCAAGTATATCGACTCCGTCCGCAAAGCCTGATATATCCGATAATCTTCGGGGCAGCCATCCGGCTGCCCCGATTTTTTATATTTTATGCTCGAGCCACGCGAGAACATCCGCATAGACTTCCTGTTTGTTAATCTCGTTCAGCATCTCGTGCCGTCCTCCCTCATAGAGCTTCACGGTCACGTCCGTCATGCCCGCCGTCAGGAAGCTTGCCGCCGCCTGCTGCACGCCCTTTGACCAGTCACCGACGGGGTCTTCGGCACCGCTGAAGAAAAACACCGGCATGGATTTGTTCATGGCTGCGAGCTTGTTCGCGCGTCCGATGTAGTTGATGCCGTACATCATTTCGCGCATGAGCCCCGCCGTGGCGGTATAGCCGCAGAGCGTATCCTCGGTGTAGCGCTTCACAAGCTCCGCATCACGGCTGAGCCAGTCGTTCTCCGTAGCGGGGTTTTCAATATTTTTCAGATAGCCGCCGAAGGCGATCTTTTGCAGCGTGTCGCTGCGATATTTGCTGCCGTGCAGTCGGATCTCCATATCCGCCAGAGCCATACCCGCATTGCAGGTCAGCGCGTTTTGCTGACCGGTGCCGGAGATGATTGCGCCGTCGAGGTCATCGGGATAGTCGATGATGTATGTCCGCGCAAGAAAGCTGCCCATGCTGTGACCAAGGAGGAAATAAGGGACATTCGGAAACTTTTCCCGCTCCAGATCGCGGAGCTTTTTCATATCGCCGCAGACCTTGTGCCATCCGTGGTCGTCCCCGAACCAACCCATCTCGTCCTCAAAATGAAAGGACTTTCCATGACCGAGGTGATCGTTGCCGACGACAGCAAAGCCGTGCGACGTGAGAAACAGCGCAAAATCGTCGTAGCGCTCGATGTATTCCGCGACACCGTGGGCAATCTGCAGAACAGCTTTTACCTCGCCCTGAGGCAGCCATTCCACCACATGAATGTCACTCAATGAGCTGGTCGATTGAAAATAGAATTCATTTTTCAAAGCGGTTTCCTGCATGGTGACAAAATCCTCCCATCTATGTTATAGTGGTATCATACGATAAACGATTTGTTTGCGCAAGTGCAACAGGGAGGATCGCTATGAATTCCTATGTGATAGCCCTCGATCAGGGCACGACAAGCTCTCGCGCCATTGTATTTGACCAAAACGGCGGCATCGTATCCATGGCGCAGCATCCCTTTGAGCAGATCTATCCGCAGGCGGGATGGGTGGAGCATGACCCCATGGAGATCCTGCATACGCAGTTTCGGGCTTTGAAGGAGGCCTTTGAAAAAAGCCGATTGCTCCCGACGGATATCGCGGGCATCGGCATCACCAATCAGCGCGAAACGACCGTGATTTGGGATAAAAACACGGGCAAACCGGTGTATAACGCCATCGTCTGGCAGTGCAGACGCACGGCTACTATCTGCGACGAACTGGAAAAACAGGGCATAGGCAACTACGTTACGGAGAAAACAGGGCTTCTGCTGGACCCCTATTTTTCCGGCACGAAAATCAAATGGATTCTGGATAATACTTTGGATGCACGAAGAAAAGCGGAAAACGGCGAGCTTCTGTTCGGCACGGTCGAAAGTTGGCTGATCTGGAATCTGACCGGCGAGCACGTTTCCGATGTGTCAAACGCATCCAGCACCATGATCTTTGATATCGACCGGTGTGACTGGGATGAGCAGCTTTGTCGAGCGCTCGATATCCCCATGTGTATTCTGCCGCGCATCGTTTCCAATGCGGAGCTTTACGGCAAGGTGCGGAGCGGAATTACAGGACTGGAAGCATTGGAGGGTATCCCTGTATGCGGCGCGGCAGGTGATCAGCAGGCGGCTCTGCTTGGGCAGGGCTGTTTGGCAGCGGGGCAGGCCAAAAATACCTACGGAACGGGATGCTTTACACTGATGAACGTCGGGGCTGCCAGTCCGCGCAGCCGGAGCGGGCTTGTGACGCATTGCGCGTGGATGATCGACGGCAAGACAATTTATGCACTGGAGGGCAGTGTTTTCAATGCAGGCTCCACGATGAAATGGCTGAAAGAGGAGCTTGGATTGATAAGCTCCGCACAGGAGTGCGACCGTCTGGCGGAGAGTGTTGCCGATAGCGGCGGCGTGTATCTGGTCTCCGCCTTTACCGGTCTCGGTGCGCCGCACTGGGATGCCTATGCCCGCGGGGCGATCGTCGGACTGACGCGCGGAACGACAAAGGCGCATATCTGCCGCGCCGCGCTGGAGGGCATCGCGTATCAGGTCAAGGAGCTGCTCGATGCCATGGAAAAGGATGCGGGCAAGGGTATCGGCTGCCTGCGTGTGGACGGTGGCGCGAGCCGCAGCGATATTCTGCTTCAGTTTCAGTCCGATATTCTGCAATGCCCGATCGACCGTCCCGTGACGGTGGAAACGACCGCCTTCGGCGCAGCCTTTCTCGCGGGACACGCCGCGGGTCTTTGGCCTGACATAAATGATTTGAATAATCTGCGAAAAACCCAGCGGGTCTTTGAGCCCAATATGGAGATAAGCCAAATAAATGCCCTGATGGATGGATGGCGCAAAGCCGTCGGGCGCAGTCTGGACTGGGCAGAAAAATAAAGTCGAATTTGGACAAATGAGGAGAGCATAGAGTAGACCGAAGGAGGTTACTCTATGCTCTCCACCAGTTTTATGCTTCTGATATCCGGCGCGGTTTTGATGCTGCGTCTGGGGGAGACCACGGGCTCGTTTCCGCGTCCGCTCGGTGCCAAGGAGGAACGCGAGGCGGTGGATGCCTGGATGAACGGAGATCAGGAGGCTCGAAACAAGCTCATCGAGCATAATCTGCGGCTGGTCGTTCATATTGTGAAGAAATACTATTCCGCTTCCGCGGACACGGATGATCTTATCTCCATCGGAACAGTGGGGCTTATCAAAGGCATCAACAGCTATCGTCCGGACAAGGGCGTGCGTCTGGCAACCTATGCTTCCAAGTGCATCGAAAACGAAATTCTCATGTATTTCAGATCATGTCGAAAATCGGCGCAGGATGTATCACTGACGGATGAGCTGGATGCCGATTCGGACGGCGGAGGAGGACTGTCGCTGCTCGATACGCTGTCCGTGCCGGATGATATGCTGGAGGATATTTCCCGCGCGGAGCAATGCTCGCTTCTGCGAAAAGCGATCGCAGAAATTCTCTCCGAGCGTGAGCAAACCGTCATTACACTGCGCTACGGTTTGAACGGAAATCCGCCGCTCGCACAGCGCGAGGTCGCGGAAAAGCTCGGCATCTCGCGTTCATACATTTCCAGAATCGAAAAGAAAGCATTGGGAAAGTTGAAAAAAGGACTGGATAAGGATTAAAAAAGACTTGATTTACCAAAGATAGTGTGGTATAAATGCAGTAGCGAAAGTCATTTTCCTGAGTGGGGTTGTCGTCCCACTCTTTTTAATGATTAATTTTGAAATGTCAGAAACTGGTAAAATGAGTAAGATTGAATCTATTGTTACAAATCTTGCCCTGCCTGTTATTGAGGCGCAGGGGCTTGAATTATGGGATGTCGAATACGTCACGGAGGGCGGTCAGCGTTATCTGCGTGTGTTTCTGGACAGCCCGAACGGAGTGGACATCGACCAATGCGAGGCGGTCAGCCGTGCGCTCGACCCGATTCTGGATGAGGCAGATCCGATCCCGGACAGCTATATTTTTGAGGTCGGCTCGGCAGGCATCGAGCGTGCCTTGAAGCGCCCCTCGGACTTTGAGCGTTTTATGGGCGAAAAGGTCGAGGTGAAGCTCTATATCTCCGTGGACGGCTCAAAAAGCTGGGTCGGCATCTTGGAGGCCTATGACAACGGCGATGTGACCGTGGACGGTCACCGCTTTGAAAAGAAAACGATTGCCGGCGTGCGTCTGCGCGCGGACTTTTGACGGAGGAGTATTATGAACGCAGAATTCTTTAGCGCCATTGAAGATATCGAAACCGAAAAGGGCATACCCCGCGAGTATATGTATGACCGCATCAATCAAGCCATGCTGGCGGCCTTCCGTAAGGATAATCCCGACGCTGCTGAAAACGTGGTCGTGGATATCGATGAGACAAAAAAGAAAATTGATATGTATGTCTTGACGGACGTGGTCGAGGAAGTCGAATTCCCCGCCATCCAGATGACGCTGGAGCAGGCGCAGAAAGTCACCAAGCGCGCCAAGCTCGGCGGTCAGATCAAAGTTCCCGTCGACACCAAGGAATTCGGCCGCATCGCGGCGCAGGCTGCCAAACAGGTCATTATTCAAGGCATACGCGAGGCGGAGCGCGGCATGATCTATGACGAGTTCACCTCCAAGGAGCATGAGATCCTCACCGGTATCGTCAACCGCATCGACCCGCGCAACGGCTCTATTTCCATTAAAATCAGCTCCAATTCGGAGTATACCGACGCGGTGCTGACCGCCAACGAACAGATCCGCGACGAAAACCTCGTCGAGGGCGACCGCATCAAGGTCTATGTCGTGGAGGTACGCCGTTCCAACCGCGGCCCGCAGGTCATGATCTCCCGCACGCATCCCGGCCTTGTCAAGCGTCTGTTTGAGCTGGAAGTGCCCGAGATCGGAGACGGCACGGTCGAGATCAAATCCATCGCCCGCGAAGCCGGCAGCCGCACCAAGATGGCGGTGTGGAGCGTCGAGGCGGACGTTGACCCCATCGGTGCCTGCGTCGGTCCGCGCGGCGGGCGTGTTGCGACCATCGTGGATGGGCTTGGCGGCGAGAAGATCGACATTATCAAATACAGCGAAACGCCCGAGGAGTATATCGCCGCGGCGCTGGCTCCCTCGGAGGTTCTGGATGTCCGCATGGCGGACGACGGAAAGAGCTGCCGCGTGATCGTGCCGGACAATCAGCTCTCGCTTGCCATCGGCAAAGAGGGTCAGAACGCCCGTCTGGCTGCCAAGCTGACCGGCTATAAGATCGACATTAAATCCGAAAGCGAGCAATAATATGGCGCAGATACCGCAGAGAATGTGCGCCGCCTGCCGCGTCCACGCGGACAAGGATAACTTTTTCCGCTTTGTGCGGAGCTCAGACGGGACGCTGCTATGGGATATGGGCATGAAAATGCCCGGACGCGGCGCGTATCTCTGTAAAAAAGAGGACTGCATTCGCAAGGCAGTCAAAACACGGGTTTTGACACGCAATCTCCACGCGCAGTCTTCGGAAACTTTCTATGAGGAGCTTTTGAAAACGATTCATGGATAAAGCCCTTGGATATCTGTCTCTGGCGTGCAAGGCGGGGAAGCTGATCACCGGCGCGGATCAATGTATCGACGCGCTGAAACGCAACAAAGCGAAACTGATCGTTCTTGCGTCCGATGCCTCGGACAACGCACAAAAACGTGCGGACGGAATGTTATACGGGCGCACAGTGCCATTATGCCGCTGTGCCTATACTAAAACGGAGCTGGCCTGCGCCGTCGGCGCAAACGGGCCGGTCGCGATCGCAGCCGTATGCGATGAGGGTCTTGCGCGTGCCTTTGCGGCGCACGCCGTGACCGAAACGAAGAACGGGGAGGATTTATAATGGCAAGCTTGATTAAATACCGCGTACATGAGGTGGCGAAGGACTTTGACACCTCCTCGAAGCTTATCACGGAGATTTTGACGGAGTATGCAACGACCCCGAAAAACCACATGCAGGTCCTCGAGGATGAGGAGCTGGATATCATCTTCGAGTACATGACCCAGCATAACCAGATCGAAAGCATTGCCGAGGTCTTCAACGACACCGCTCCCGCCGAGCCGAAGGCTGAAAAGAAGCCGGAAAAAGCGGAGGACAACGCAAAGCCCCAGACCGCCGCTTCGACTTCCGCCGCGGCTCAGCCCGAAAAGCCCAAAGCCGAGAAGCCCGACAAGCCTCACGTTCCCAAGCAAATGCCGGAAAAACGTGTCATCGATACGCGTACGACGACCGCTGCCAACCTCTCCAAGTACGACGAACGCTTTGACAACATGGCCGGTGAGCGTGCCCAGAAGATGAATCACGGCAAGCAGAAGATCGGCAACAAGAACAAGCAGCGTCAGCAGTCCGCCGCCGCCAGCGCGAAGCGCCGTCAGGAAGAGCGCGACAAGATGCAGAAGCTGCAGTTCGAGATCGCGAAAAAAGCACCCACCAAGGTGCAGATCCCGGACGAGATCGCCGTCGGCGAGCTCGCCAGCCGTATGAAGAAAACCGGTGTCGAGGTCGTCCGCAAGCTCATCAAGATGGGCGTTATGGCTTCGGTATCCGATGTTATCGACTACGACACCGCGGCGCTCGTCGCCATGGAATTCAACTGCAAGATCGAGCATGAGACACAGGTCACCATCGAGGAACGGCTGATCGATGACCACGAGGACACCGAGGACGAACTCAAGTCCCGCGCGCCCGTTGTCGTCGTTATGGGTCACGTTGACCACGGCAAGACCTCGCTGCTCGACTATATCCGCAACACCTCCGTCGCCTCCGGTGAGGCCGGCGGCATCACGCAGGCGATCGGCGCTTATACGATTGACATTAACGGAAGTCCCATCACCTTCCTCGCCACCCCGGGTCACGAGGCCTTTACCTCCATGCGCGCCCGCGGTGCGATGGTCACCGATATTGCGAGTCTCGTGGTCGCCGCGGACGACGGCATCATGCCGCAGACCGTGGAGTCCATCAACCATGCCAAGGCGGCGGGTATCCCCGTTGTCGTCGCCATCAACAAGATGGATAAAGTCGGCGCGAATCCCGACCGCATCAAGCAGCAGCTCACCGAGCATGACCTCGTCAGCGAGGAGTGGGGCGGCGAGACCATCGTCTGCCCGATTTCTGCCAAGACCGGCATGGGCATTGACAATCTGCTCGAAAACCTCGTCCTGCAGGCGGAAATTCTTGAGCTTAAGGCCAACCCCAACCGCGCGGCTAAAGGCTCGGTTATCGAAGCGCGTCTGGACAAGGGCCGTGGGCCCATCATGACCGTGCTCGTGCAGAACGGCACCCTGCATCAGGGCGATGTCATCATCGCCGGTACGGCAGCCGGCCGTGTCCGCACCATGGTCAACGACAAGGGTCAGCGTGTCACCGAGGCAGGTCCGTCCGTCCCCGTGGAGATTGCGGGTATGAGCGAGGTACCGAACGCGGGCGATGCCTTCAACGCTGTCTCCGACGAGCGTATGGCGCGTGAGTTGGTTGAGGAGCGCAAGGAGCAGGCAAAGCTGCTGGCGAATGCCGGTACCCCGAAGAAAGTCAGCCTGGACGACCTTTTCTCCCGCATCCAGCAGGGCGAAATGAAGACGCTGAACATCATCGTCAAGGCCGATGTCAAGGGCAGCGCCGAGGCGATCAAGGCATCGCTGGAGAAGATCTCCAACGAGGAGGTCCGCGTTTCCGTGATCCATTCCGGTGTCGGTGCCATCAACGAATCCGACGTGATGCTCGCGGCGACATCCAATGCCATTATCGTCGGCTTCAACGTGCGTCCGGATGCGGCGGCGCGGGATTCCATCGTCCGCAATGAGGTCGATCTGCGCCTGTACCGCGTTATCTACGACTGCATCAACGAGATCACCGATGCCATGAAGGGTATGCTCGCGCCCAAGTTCCGCGAGGCTGTGATCGGTCATGCGGAGGTCCGCCAGACCTTCAAGGTCTCCAAGGTCGGCACCGTTCTCGGCTGCTATGTGCTCGACGGCAAGATCGTCCGCAACTGCAAGGTGCGTGTACTGCGTGACAACGTGGTCATTTACGAGGGCGACCTCGCTTCGCTGCGCCGCTTCAAGGACGACGTGAAGGAAGTCGCCGGCGGCTATGAATGCGGTATGCAGGTCGATAAATTCAACGACGAAAAAGAGGGCGACGTGATCGAGTGCTATGTCATGGAGGAGATCCATGAGTAATTTCCGCATCGACCGCACCAACGACGATATTCGTCGTGTGCTTGCCGAAAAGCTGCGCGAAATCAAAGATCCCCGCGTGCAGCAGGGGATGCTCAGCGTCGTTCGCGCAGATGCGACCAAAGACCTGCGCTACTGCAAGGTCTATATCAGCGTTCTGGGTGAGTACAACGCCAAAGAGATGATGAAGGGTCTCAAATCCGCCTCCGGCTGGCTGCGCCGCGAGCTCGGCAATTCGCTGGCACTGCGCAGCACGCCCGAGCTTGTTTTCGAATTGGATGACTCCATTGAGCACGGCGCTCATATCAACGAACTGATTGCGAGTCTGAACATTGAACACGATGAAGCTGAATGAATGTGTTGAATTCTTAAAAGCGCACGACGGATATCTGATCGTGACCCATATCCGTCCCGACGGCGACACGCTTGGCTGTGCCGCCGCGCTTTGTCATACGCTGCGGAAGATGGGCAAGACCGCGTATATTCTTCCGAATCCGGAGCTGACGCAGAAATATGAGCCGTGGATCCAGCCCTTTCACGCGCCGGAGGACTATGCCTGCAACACGGTCGTGGCGGTCGATATGGCGGCGGAAACGGTCTTTCCCGTCGGCTTTAATCTGCCCGTTGATCTCTGCATAGATCATCACCCGACCAACACGCACTACGCCAAGAATCTTTACTGCGAGCCGGAGGATGCCGCCTGTGGCGAGGCTTTGCTCAAAATCATTAAGCTGCTTGTCGGCGAGATCGACCACGACACCGCCAACTATTTATATATTGCGGTTTCCACGGACACCGGCTGCTTTGTCTACGGCAACACGACCGCTGACACGCACCGTGCGGCGGCGGAGCTGATCGAAGCAGGGGCGGATATGCGCCCGCTGAATGTGAAGCTGTTCCGTCAGTTCAGCTATTCCCGTCTGATGCTCGAAAGCCGCATCTACGGCGGCATGAAACGCTATCATAACGGCATGATCAACGTCGCCACCGTGACGCTCGCCATGATGGAGGAAACCGGCGCGACAGAGGACGACTGCGACGATCTGGCAGCGCTGGCGGGTCGCGTGGAGGGCAGCTATGTGAGCTGCACCATCCGCGAGCTCGCCCCAAACGAGTGCAAAATCAGCCTGCGCAGCGGCGATGCCTTCGACTCGTCCGCCATCTGTGCGCTGCACGGCGGCGGCGGACACCGCATGGCATCGGGCTGCACGATTTATGAATCACCGGAGGTCGCGCGGGACATACTCGTCCGCGAGATCGAGGAGGCTATGCAATGACCGGTATTTTGCTGGTGGACAAACCCGCGGAGTGGACGAGCATGGATGTGTGCGCCCATCTTCGCGGTGTTTTGCATGAAAAGCACGTCGGCCATACCGGTACGCTTGACCCCAACGCCACAGGCCTTTTGATTGTCCTGGCCGGAAAAGCGACCAAGCTCGCGCAGTATATGGAAGCGGATG
>JAZUEL010000071.1:0-35520 GCA_045640125.1 Oscillospiraceae bacterium | reverse complement strand
CTGGAACACATACTTCTGGGTTGCGTTCCTCATCACACTTCTGGTCGCGCTCGTCGGCGTTCGTATCTATCCTCTGAACAAAATCCCCGATGACTATTGCCCCGGCGCCACGCCCAACCCCGAGAAGATCATCAAGACCGGCCTTGTGACGGCGGCTCTGACCGAGGCGCTCGACATCGCGGAGAATCAGGATAACGTCTTCTCCCGCATCGGCCTCATCATGAAAGAGACCATGAATGTGCTCGGCACCGTGTCCGCCGGTACCTCCTTCTTTGGCACCTTCGGCGTTGTGCTCTACACCTTCACCCCCATCGTGAAGTGGCTCGGCTTCATCTTCTGGCCTTTCTTCCGCATCTTCGGCTTCACCGGCGACGAACTGCCCATCGCCTGCACCGGCTCCATGATCTCCTTCGTCGAGGTCACCGTGCCCGCGCTGCTCGTATCGGTCGGCACCTGGAGTCTGCGTCTGCGCTTCATGCTGGCGGTCCTGCCCGTCACCTCGATCATCTTCCTCGCGTCCTTCGTGCCCTGCTGCATGGGCACCGAAGTCCCCGTGAAGTTCGGTCACCTGTGCATCATCTGGCTGGAGCGTATGATCCTCTCCATCCTCATCACCGGCCTGTTCGCCGTCATCCTGTTCCCGGCAACCATGATCGCGTAACACAAGAACATAATTCAAAAGACACGGACGATTTTTGTCCGTGTCTTTTCCTATGGAAAACGGAGCGTCTGCATACGCTCCGTTTTGTCTTATCCGATTTCAGGGAAAGTAGCTCTCGCTGTAGTAGCTCGCGGGAGTCGGCTCGACGGCTTCGGTCTTTTGGATCGAGGCGTGCAGCAGCACAAACACAGCCAGTGCGGCACAGACGAAGATCGCCAGCGTCCACAACAGATAGAATAGATTCTTTTCTTTGGCGTTCATGCCATTCCTCCCGAATGGAAAAGGGGAAGTTCATCGCTTCCCCTTTGGTTTGTATTGGCTTGAGCCGATGGCTTATTCGGCTTCGGCAGCGGCCTTGGCTTCTTCGATGATCTTCTGCTGAACGTTGCCGGGCACTTCATCGTAGCGGATGAAATCCAGCGTGAAGGAGCCGCGACCCTGCGTAATGGAGCGCAGGTCGATGGCGTAGGAGGTCATCTCCGCCATGGGGACCTCGGCCTCGATCACCTGCATACCGCCCTCAGCGTTCTGACCGAGCATGGTGCCGCGGCGCTTGGAGGGGATATCGGAGATGATGTCACCGACGTTCTCACTGGGGACCATGACCTTCAGAAGACCGATGGGCTCGAGGATGACGGGGTTGGCACCGGTGAGTTCCTTATAGGCGAGACCGGCAGCGGTCTTGAACGCCATTTCGGAGGAGTCGACGGGGTGGAAGTCGCCATCGTACAGAACGGCCTTGAGGAACACCATGGGGTATCCGGCAAGAACGCCCTTGACGCAGCTTTCGCGCAGACCTTTTTCAACGGCGGGGAAGAAGTTCTTGGGGACGGAGCCGCCGAAAACTTCCTCGGCGAAGATCATTTCTTCCTGCTCGTCCTGCGGCTCGAAGCGGATCTTGACATCGGCGAACTGGCCGTGACCGCCGGTCTGCTTCTTGTGACGACCATGAGCTTCCATGGTCTTGCGGATCTTTTCGCGGTAAGCGACGCGGGCGGGGTTGAGCTCCACATCCACGCCGAACTTGTTCTTCAGCTTCTTGCACAGCACGTCCAGATGGATGTCTCCCATGCCGGAGAGAACGAGCTGATGGGTCTCGGCGTTCTGCACAGCGGTGAAGGAGGGGTCTTCCTCCGCCAGACGGGTGAGACCCTGCGCGACCTTGTCGTCCTGACCCTTTACCTTGGGGGAGATGGCCATGGAGTAGCAGGGGCGCTCGAAGTCGATGCCCGCGGCGGCTTCCACGGCGTTGGGGGCGCAGAGAGTATCACCGGTCTTGGTGTCGGTGAGCTTGGAGACAGCGCCGATGTCGCCGGCGGTGATCTCGGGAACTTCGGTGTTGTTCTTGCCCTGCATCAGATAGACGTGACCCATCTTTTCCTGCGCGCCGGAGCGGGGGTTTGTGAGGGTCATGTCAGGCGTGACCTTGCCGGAGATGACTTTGAACAGAGAGAACTTGCCGAATTTATCGGAGATGGTCTTGTAGACAATGGCTTTGGCGGGGGCATTGGGATCGATGGCGGCACCCTGCTCGTTGGGAACGGGGAACAGCTTCACGATGGCATCCAGCAGAACGCCGGTACCGAGACCGGTGACGGCGCTGCCGCAGTACACGGGGCAGATGTCGCAGCTGGCGATGCCGCCGCCCAGAGCACCCTGCACTTCTTCCACGGACAGCTCCATGGTTTCGAGGTATTTCTCCAGAAGCTCCTCGTCGGTCTCCGCGACGGATTCGCAGAGCTCCTCAAACAGCTCGTCCACACGACCGCTCATATCGGCGGGGATGGCGGTCTCCACGAGCTTGCCGCCGTTGGCCTTGAAAGCTTTCTTGTTTACGATGTCGATCATGCCGGTGGCCTTGTCGCCCTCCATGATGGGCATGGTCAGCGCGCAGACGGAGGTGCCGAACTTCTCGCGGAGAGAATCGAAAGCGGAGTCAAAGTTGGCGTGCTCCTCGTCGAGCTTGGAGATGTAGATGGCGCGGGGCTTTTTGGCCTCCTGCACATAGCGCCAGCTCTTTTCCGCGCCGACATTCAGGCCGTCCTTGGCGGAGACCACGATGATGCCCGCGTCGGCAGCACGCAGAGCCTGCTTCACTTCGCCGGAGAAATCGAAAAATCCCGGGGTGTCGATGAGGTTGATCTTGGTCTTGTTCCATTCCGTATACATGGTGGAGGTGGAAATGGAGATCTGACGGCGGATCTCCTCAGCATCAAAGTCGGAAACGGTGTTGCCGTCCACGACCTTGCCCTGACGGTCGGTCTTGCCGGTCAGCGACAGGATGTTTTCGACCAGCGTGGTCTTACCGTTGCCGCCGTGGCCGAGGAAGCAGACGTTGCGGATGTTGTTCAGTTCGTAACTCATAGGTCCTCTCCTTCAAGTGGTTGTATATCATTTTTATAAAATAATAACAGTTTCACGCAAATAGAAATTATACACTATAATTAAAATCTTGGCAATAATTATTTTGAAGCGTTTCAGCGTCCGGTCCAGAAGGCGGTGGCAAACACGGGCAGAAGCCAGAACATCGCATACAACAGCAGCTTGCCGCAGGCGATGACCGTGCCGTTTTTGAGCATCAGAAACACATAAAGCAAGCCTAAAACCGAGCTGAACAGGGACAGTACGGTGTTGAGGATGCAGGCGATATAGAGCTTGCGTCCCGTTTCCGCGGTCTCCACGGCGCAGCGAATGCCGGCACGGGTCAGCACGGCGGCGGGCGGCGTGTCGTGGCTGGCGAACTGGGCGGAGAGGCGATAGCGCTCGCGGAACGAGGGGAATACGAAGTTGATGGCGGGGATGCGGAACAGCTTCTGGATCATCAGAGGCGTGATGTTGAAATCGCGGATGGCAAAGACGGGCTGCGTGTGTCCCAGCAGCAGCAAATTCAAAGCGTAGCGCACGCCCTTGATGGGGATGTATTGCATGGTGAATACGCCCATCAGCTCGTTGGAGATGGCGATACAAATGGCATTCTCTGCGTCCAGCCCCTGCGGCAGACGGATGCCCATCAGCGCGAGAAAGCCGGAGGAGCCCGCCAAAACGGCTTCCCCGTGGATATAGGCGGAGAGCCCGCCGCCGTCGTGGCATTTGAAGTCCTCGACCGTGAGCAGGGAGTATTTGCGGTATTGCATCAGCTCCGAAAAAGCGTCGGTCACGCTGCTGCCGGACTCGTTGAGAAGGCTCACGAGATAGGATACGACCTTCTCCACGTTGGCACCCTCCTGGATGTTGACACCGGCGAGACGGATGGTGCCGGCCGGGAACATATCCGTGTCGGTCACGATGACGCGGTGGCTGCGTCCGATGTCCGCGCAGCCGGGCCAGCCTGCGATGGCGGAGCCGGTCTGGCGGAGCTGCATGACCGCGGAGAGATAGGGGAGTGCAAAGCACAGAAAGCCCGCCGCGTTGGCGCATACCGCGATGTAGGCGGAGATGTGATGGGGCAGGGATGTCCAGCTTCCGCCGATGGTGGATATGCTGCCCAGTGCCAGCGAGAGAACGAGAAAAATGGGCGCGGCGACGGCGTAGGCGTTCTGGCTGCCGTCGGGCTCCTCGCTGCGGCGGACGATGCCGCTGTGCTCCCGCTGCGAACGGATGAGCGTGGTGAGACCGTCGGTCGTGTCCTCCTCCGCCGTGAGGATGGAGCCGTCACGCTCGTAGGAGGCGGATTTGAGGTTTAAGCTGCTCGCCAGACATTTCAGATAATTGCCCCACAGCGCGGCGCAGAGACTCAGAGAAGCCGCCGCGCAGAACGGAAGCTCGCGGCTCAGTCCCGCCATGACAAAGACAGCATCCGCGAGACCGAAGAAGCACGCCGCCGCGCAGAGCGCTTCCATGGTCGGCTGCAGGGAAAAGATCTGTCGCACACCGATGGAAACGATGTCCAGTGTGCACACCATGGTCGCCAGTAGGAAAACGAGAGATACACCGGCCTGCACGCGGGCATTGTCGCCCAGCGAGCCTGCCATGGGCAGACGGAAGCCGATCCAGAGCTGGATCAGCGTCAGAAAGGCGCAGACGATCAGCCGCAGCAGGATGGAGCGAAGCTGCGAGCCGTAGTAGCGCGAGGCCTTAAGCGGGGAGAGCTCCGGCGTGGTGCGGATGTCCAGCGGTGCGGGCCAGGAGGCGGCCTCCTGTTCGCGCAGCTTCTGCTTTGCCTGACGGACGGCGAGATAGCGGACAAGCGGCGCTTTGAGCTTTTCGGCAAAGCCCGGCTTTTGAGCGGCGGCATCGAAAAAGGCATCCAGCTCGGCATCGATATCCTCGTCCATTTCCTCGAGAGATGGGATGTCGGACTCAGAAAAGGATGGGATCTCGTCGTCCGCGTCACGCTGCTTCTTTTTGGCACGCGCTTCCCTTGCCGCCACGCGGCGTATATAGGCGGATTCCAGCTCCTGCGTAGCTTCGGACTCGCCGCTGAGATCGAGGATGGGCGGGATTTCGTCCTCGTCGGCAAAGGAGGGATATTCATCCTCAAACGCCGAAGCCTGCGGCACTTCCTCCGGCTCAACCGGAGAAGCCGGCGCATCGACCACAGGCAGAGCGAGCTCGTCGGTCACGGGCAGAACGGGTGCGTCGAAGGCGGGGGCGATATCCTCCCACTGCGTTTCATCGATACCGGACGGCTCGCCCAAATCCACGGGATAATCCCCCAGATCGAGCAGCAGCGCATTCAGACGACGGTCAAAATCCTCCGCATTGGCGATTTCCGGCACGGTAATGTCGGCGGCATCGGGCAGCAGAGCCGATAACTCGTCCGTCAGAAAATCCGCATCGGGATAATCGGGTATAAAGTTGTCGCTCGACAGTTTAGCCATTCAAACGTTGTCTCACAATTTCGTAAAGCAGTATGGACGCGGCGGCGGAGGCATTGAGAGAGTTGACCTGTCCCTTCATGGGGATGGAGAGGACGAAGTCGCAGTTTTCCAGCACCAGACGGGAGATACCGGCACCCTCGGAGCCGATGACGAGGCAGATGGGGCCTTTCATGTCGGTTTTCCACAGCGGCGAGCTGCCGCTCGCTTCCGCACCGTAGACCCAGAGACCGGCCTTCTTCAGCTCCTTGAGCGCGTTTGTGAGGTTGGCGATCTTGGCGACCGCCATGTGCTCCGCGGCACCCGCGCTGGCCTTGTCCGCCGTGGCGTTGAGACCGGCGCTGTGGTGCTTGGAGATAATGACACCGTGCGCTCCGGCGCACTCCGCGCAGCGAATGACTGCGCCGAGGTTGCGGGGGTCCTCCAGTCCGTCGCAGACGACGACAAAGGGCTCCTCGCCGCGCTCCTCCGCGATGGCGAGGATGTCCGCCACGCTGCAATATTCACGTGCCGCTGCCACGGCGATCACGCCCTGATGGGCGTGAGTCTGGCTCATGGCATCCAGCTTGCGGCGGTCGCATTCCGTCACGGGGACGCCGGCGCTTTTGGCACTGGAGGCGATGAAGGCGAGCGCCTTATCGTCGTTGTCACGGACAAGATAGACTTTGTCCAGCGCACGTCCGGCCCGAATGGCTTCGATGACCGCGTTTTTACCTTCTATGATGTTTTCATTTTCAAGCATATTCATACAAATTAGAGTATAGCACGAATTGTGTCGATTGCAAATGAAATTCTGTCGAAACCGGCGGAAAAACTTTACTTTACTAATTGTAAGAACTGTTGTAAAATAAGAACAATAATCGGCGAGGTGTATCCATTTTGAAAAAACTTATGAATCAAATCGACCGCTTTTGCTTCAAACATCCGAACTTTGGCATACAGCGGCTTATGCTCTATATCATCATCGGCAACGCGATCGTCTATCTGGTCGGCATGATGGACACTACGGGGACGCTCTATTCGCTCCTGTGCTTCAGTCCGGCGGCGTTCTGCCACGGACAGGTCTGGCGGCTCGTGACCTTTGCGCTGGTGCCGGATGCCTCCAATGCGATCTTTCTGATCATTGAACTCTACTTTTATTATTTCATCGGCTCTTCGCTCGAACGCGAGTGGGGCGCGGGCCATTTCACCATCTATTATCTCCTCGGACTCGTTCTCACGGCGCTGTATGCGCTCATTGCCTACTGGATCAGCGGTGTGTCCGTGGCGGTCTCCGCGACCTATGTCAACTTCTCCATGTTCTTTGCCTTCGCCACGCTCTGGCCGGAGCAGCGCGTTCTCTTTATGTATTTCATCCCCATCAAGGTCAAGTGGCTCGGGATCGCGGACGCGGCGTTTTTTGCGCTGGAGATCATCTCCAATCTTCTGACGGGGCGTGTGATATTCGCGCTGCTGCCCGTGGTGGCGACGCTGAACTATCTGCTGTTCTGCGGGGAATGGTTGTTCGATTATGTGCGGCCGAACCGTGTGCGGCAGAAAGCGCGGACGATCCAGTTCAAATCGGCGGCGAAGAAGACTGTCAAGGAGCAGGAGAAGCAGGGCTATTCCCGCAAATGCGCCGTCTGCGGGCGCACGGATCGGGACGATCCCACGCTGGAATTCCGCTATTGCAGCCGCTGTCAGGGCTACCACTGCTTCTGCCAGGATCATATCAACAACCACATCCATTTCACCGAATAAATCCCACCAAAAACCATAACGGGACTTGCTTATGAAAGAAAAGATCAGAGCCTTTTTTTCCAAACTGAAAAAGACCCTTGACCGGAGAAAGATCCAGTCGCTCGCCGGAAGCGTATTCGGGCGCATCCGGGATGCTGTCGTACGCCAGACGAAAACACCGCTCGGCATAACGAAGCTTGCCTTGCTGGGCATCATGCTTGTGTGCCTCGTGCTGCTTTGCGTGATGACCCGCGATGTGGCGAAACTTCGCGAGGCGCAGAACGAGGCGGCGCAGGCTGTCTCGGTGCAGGAAACGGCGAAGCCGAAGGAAAAACCCGACAGGGAGACGGCGGAAACGGAGGAAGCGGCGGCCACGGTGCAGCCTGTTCCGACGGCGGTGCCCGCCGTGCGGATCACGCCCCCGCCTCCCGGGACGACCACTGTTCCGGACTTCCTCCCGACGGGGGATTCCTCGCGCATTACGGCGACTTACATCGAGGACAACAGCATCCTCGTGGCGGAATATGCCGCAGAGGAGGGCTATCGGATCGATTTCGGCGGAGCGGACAGCTACGCTGCCTCCGTGCAGGGCATCACGACCTACCGCGGCAACAACTTCCGCGATACCGCACAGTACGGCACGGCGCAGATCAACGAGGCGCGATTCGGCGATTACTGGCTCATGCAGACCAGCAGCCGTCAAACGGCGGAGGGAGAACGACTGTCCGGCACGGGCCGGACGGGGCAGCCGCTTGTCGTCCGCTGGTCGGAGGAAATGCGCGATGCCATGGATATGTTTGAATGGGCGCAGGGGAAAGAAGGGCTGACGGAGGTCATCGTGCCCAGTCAGGACGGTCATATCTATTTTCTCGATCTGGAGACCGGCAGCCGTACCCGCGAGGCGATCGACCTCGGCATGAGCGTGTGCGGCACGGCGACGCTCGACCCCCGCGGCTGGCCGATCCTGTATGTGGGCGGCGGCGCGACCAATGAAAAGGGCGAATCGCCCTGCGTTATGATTGTCGATCTGATCGAGGGCGAGATCCTCTACCGCTTCGGCTCGGAGGACACCTTTGCGGTGCACTGGAATGCGAGCTTCGATGCTGCGCCGCTGGTCGATGCCGAATCCGATCAGCTCATCGTGCTGGGCGAAAACGGCCTTTTGTATCTCATGAAGCTCAATGCATCTTTTGACGCGGAGAAAGGGAAAGTCTCGGTCGAGCCTTCGCGGCTGGTCAAGTGGAAATACACATCCGAGTCTGCGGATGCGCACGCCTACGGCACGACGGCAAGCCCTCTCGTATGGCGCGGACACCTTATCACGGCGGACCGTGGAGGCGACCTGTTCTGCGTTGACCTCAATACGCTGACGGTGGACTGGTGCATCGACGGTGTGGACTGTGCCATGTGCACGCCCATCCTCGAGGTGGACGGCGCGGGGCATCCCTACCTCTATATGGCACCCGCCTTTGAATACGGCTTCCGTGCCTATTACCAGGCGGAGGTCCCTGTATGGAAGATCGATGCCGAGACCGGCGAGATTCTCTGGCAAAAGGAGTATTCCTGCTTCACCGCTGAAGATATGGCAGGCGGCGTGGTGGGCGGCTTCGCGCTCGGGCGCGGGGATTGCGACGGCATCCTCTATGTGGAGATCGCCCGCACGCCCGGGGAGCAGAGCGGTCTGCTCGCGGCGCTCGACTGCATGACGGGCGAGGAACTGTGGCGCTATGAGAGCCACTATTCCGTCACAGCGCCGACCTTCGTTCTGGCGGAAAACGGAAAAGGCTATCTGCTCCACGTCACGCGGGATGACGGCACGCTGTGCCTGCTGGATGCCGAGTCGGGAACGATCCTGGATCAGTATAATTTCGGTGTCTGCATGGAGTCGGCACCGGTGGTGTTTGACAATACCCTGATCGTGGGAACGGAACGCTACAGCTTGTTCGGGATTCGGTTTTTGTAAAAAAGGGCGAAAAAATAAAAAAAGCTCTTGCACTTTTTACGATGCTGTGCTATTATACTCAAGCGCGTTGGCGCAGCATCAAAATATCCGGGTGTGGCGAAGTTTGGTATCGCGCCTGAATGGGGTTCAGGAGGCCGCTGGTTCAAGTCCAGTCACTCGGACCACCCGAAAAGCCTTGAAAACAATACGTTTTCGAGGCTTTTTTCTTTTGCCCGAAAGGCCCCGATTTCAGCCCTTGAGCGGAACCTGAGCGGAATGAGATTTTCCGCCGGAGCTTTAGGGGAGAATACGGCACTCATGACGATGTTCGTTTTTTTCGTTTTCTTCTTCGAAATGCCGCTGATAAGCCGACTCCCGGTGATTGCGGATTACCCGGAAGCGGGATATTTGCCATGCGCGGAAGCGCGGAAAAAGGAGCGTCAGGAGCGCACGGAGCGTTGCCCGGGTACGGGATTCGTACGCCGTGCGGAAACGAGGAAGGCATGGCAGGTGTTTGATGCCTCATTACGGGATTCTGTTTCTGTGCGGAAAGGGGAAAACCGGGGTCGTTTTTTTTACCCGTATTACGGGATTCTTCCTATGCGGGAACCGAGAAAACGGGCTGATCGGTTTTTGTCTCATTACGGGATTTCGGGTGTGCGCGGAAACGATCCGGTATGTAAAAAAGAAGTTCTTACCGATGCTCCATACGATGATTTTCATCCCGTAGTGCGGGTAAAAATGTTGCCCGGTATTACGGGATTTTGCCATGCACGGAGCAAATCGGTTTTGATGCTTGAAAAACTGACATCACAATGGTATAATGAGGATCTGACATCACAATGATACAGGAGAGTGCACTATGAGTACCCTCAAACTTTTACACGGGACTGACCACATTATTGAGGTTCCGGATATATCCGTCGGCAATCCGCATAACGATTACGGACGGGGGTTCTACTGCACCAAGGCAGACGAGATGGCCTGCGAATGGGCGTGTAAGAAAAACACGGACGGCTTTGTCAATGTGTATGACTTTGACGATGAGGGCCTGAGCGTGCTGAATCTTCTGGACGGGGGGCATACCGTTCTGAACTGGATCGCTCTGCTGCTTCGGTACAGGACTTTCAAGCTCGATACAGAGCTTGCCGTCGACGCGAGGGATTACATCATCGGGCATTATGCGGTCGACCTCTCGCCCTACGATGTGGTCATCGGGTATAGAGCGGATGACTCCTATTTTCAGTATGCCGAGGCTTTTGTGTCGAACGGCCTTCCCCTCCGCAGTCTGAACAAGGCGCTCCGCCTCAGCAAGCTGGGTGAGCAGACGGTGGTGATCTCGCAAAAAGGCTTTGACCGTCTGAAGTTCGCGGATGCATACCCGGCCGATAAGAGCGCGTATTATCCGAGGTTTCTGGATAGAGACACCACGGCACGGGAAACTTACCGCAAAGAGATCAAGAGAAGCAAGTCCTATCGGGATGACATCTTTGTGCTGGATATCCTGAGAGAGGAGATGCGGGACGATGACCCACGCATACAGCGAATTCTATTTGAGTAATGCAAAGGACTGCTTGGCTTCGTTCTTTGACTATGCGATCAACGACTGTAAAATGAAGCCCGAATGGATTTCGTCCCTGTTCGTCACGACCGGCTATGCAGAACAGTTCGAGCGGGGAAATCCGGCGTATGTGGCGGGGATGTCCGGGGTCGAGCTTGCAAGAGCGGTCATCCTCAAAGCCTATGGAAAGAAAGAGCTTCCGGAGCCGTCGCCGGCGGAAGACCGCTCGCCCGCGTATTGGGCGGGCTGGGCACTCGCCTCGTATCAGTGGTACTACGCGAGGCGGTTCAGGGACATCTTCGAGCGCATTCCGCTGACGGATGTGATCGCCATGTATCCCGTCTATCATGAGATGGATATATCCCGTTTCACGGAGGATATGGAAGCGCGGTATAGGGCTGCCGAGGGAGAATCCAGGCTCAAACGCATTCGTGACAGCCGCGGCCTGTCCCAGGCCGAGCTCGCCGAACAGTCCGGCGTAAATCTCCGTAATATCCAGATGTACGAGCAGCGCGGCAACAACATCGACAAGGCACAGGCGCAGATCCTCTATAAGCTGTCCCGCGTCCTCGGCTGCGATATCGAGGACCTGCTCGAAAACCCCATGGCGTAGAACAGAAAAACCGTAATCTTTACTTGTATTCGCCGAGGCAATCGAATATAATATACAAAAACGGGGAAGGAGGCTGGACGATGCCCACCGCCGAAATCGAAGAATTGAAACAGCGACTGGTTTCTCAGCTTTCTCCCGTGTCGCTTTATCTGTTCGGCTCCTACGCCGACGAAAGCTATACGGATGACAGCGATTTTGATTTCTATGTGATCGTGAAGGACAGCGAAAAGGATCTGGCCGCTTTGACGGCGAAGGCCTACCGATCCATTCGGGATGTCAAAAAGCGCCCAGTGGATATTTTGGTGGGAACGCAAAGCCGTTTTGAGCAGCGTAAGGCTCTTTCCACCGTAGAAAATGAAGTCTTCCGCAAGGGGGTGCTTCTGTATGGTGTCTGAGTCTCAGCAATGGCTTTCCATGGCCGAGCAGGATTACAGTGTTGCAAGCATCTTCTGGAAACCTTTTATCCCATGCCATATGAGCACATCTGCTACCAATGCCAGCAGACCGCAGAGAAAGCCATAAAAGCCGTCATCATCTTTCACGGAAGTCCCGGCGGTTTGCCGAAAAAGCATGACCTCTCTTTCCTTTTGCAGCAACTCTGCCATTTGGAACACATCAACGACACGCTGTTGGATTACGCCGACGAGTTAACGCCCTACGGCGTATCGGTACGCTACCCGAACGAGCTGTTTCTCACCGAGCAGCATGCCCGTAAAGCACTGCAGCAAGCGAAAGCCTTTCTTGACTGGGCACAAGGTGTTCTCGTGTCCAAGTAAATATTTCAGATAAGCCGTTTGATTGCCGAGGTTCGTAATCAAACGGCTTTTTTCTGTCGGTTGACCGGTCTTTTTATTATCTTCTGTCATGAAGCGAGAAATAGGGCGAGAGCATCGCAGCGTTTGCGCTGATATTATAAATAGGGGTACAAAATGAATCCGGCTCTGTCAGATAGCGACAGAACCGGATTTTTTTATTCCTCCAGAAGATGATCCGGGACGAAGGGACACTTTTTCCCGTTGCAAAGGGCTTCTTTTCCGATGCGCATTTGGTTGACATAATGGTAAATGCACTCGACTTCCGTCTGGCTTATGGGCTATATCTACATACTCACAAATCAGGGATTATCCGTTGCAGTCGCTTTTCCTTTTGTTCGATATGGATAAAGTCATAGGACTGTCAGGCAGGAATGGAGACGTGCTTTCTCCGTCATCTTGACAGTGCTTTCATTTAATGGTAGAGTATTCTCAAAGAATCCGGGTGTCTGCGGAGCCGGTCGGGCTTCGCGGGAGAATAGGAAATCGGGTGCAAGACCCGAACGGTACCGCCGCTGTGAGCGCGGAGACCGTCTGCATGGCGAAAGCCGGTCATTGGGAAACCGAGAAGACAGCAGACGGTTGAGGATGCGCAAGTCAGAAGACCTGCCCGGAGGACTGACCGCCGCCTGCGCGTGACAGGCCCGGCGGCATATGAGCGCACAAAAACGGATGCGCCGAAGCAATTCGGCGTGTCCGTTTTTTTATTTTTTTGGCAAAAACGGAGGGAGCGGAATGAAAGAGCCGTTTTCGGATTCGGATCTGCAAAACTTCATCCGGCATATCCATCCGGCAGACCGCACAGTCATGGATGCGGCGCGAAAGCGTCAGGCGGAGCTGGCAAAGCCGCCGGGAAGCCTCGGCAAGCTGGAGGACTATGCGATCGCGCTCGCGGGCATTACGGGCGATGTGTACGCCGTGCCGGAGCGCTCGCGCATTCTCGTGTTTGCGGCGGACAACGGCGTGACATCGGAGGGTGTATCCTCCGCGCCGCCTTCCGTGACCCGTCAGCAGGCGGTCAATATGACGCGCTTCAAAACGGGAATGTCGTCCATGGCGCGCTATTTCGACTGCGAGGTCGAGGTGACCGATGTGGGCGTTAACGGCGGCAGGCTGCCGGAGACGGTGCTCGACCGCAAGATCCGGTCCGGCACGGGCAATATCGTCCGCGAAGCTGCCATGACACGCGCCGAAGCGCTGACGGCGATCTCGGTCGGCATGGAGCGGGCGGAGCAGGCGGCGCGGGACGGCGTTCAGCTTGTCGGCATCGGCGAGATGGGCATAGGCAATACTACCACCTCGGCGGCGGTACTGGCGGCACTGACCGGCGCGGAGGCATGGCAGGTGACGGGACGCGGCGGCGGCTTGACCGATGCGGCATTTGCCCGTAAACGCAGCGTGATCGATACGGCACTTCGCCTGCATCAGCCGGACGGCGCGAATGCGGTGGATGTTCTATCCAAGGTCGGCGGGCTCGACCTCGCCGCTATGACAGGCGCATTCCTCGGCTGCGCGGCGCATCGGCTTCCGGCGGTCGTGGACGGCTATATTTCCGTTGTCGCGGCGCTGTGCGCCTGTCGGCTCTGTCCGGCGGTGCGGGATTATCTTTTCCTGTCCCACGCTTCGCAGGAGCCGGGTTATCGACTGGCGGCGGAGGAACTCGGGCTCGTACCCTGTCTGCTTCTTGGGATGCGGCTCGGCGAGGGCAGCGGCTGCCCTGTCATGTTTCAGGTTCTCAAGGCCGCCTGCGCGGCACAGAGGGACATGGCGAGCTTTGCCGAGGCGGACATCGAGGACGGTTATCTCGATGAGATCCGGCGCATCGACGCCTTTACGGTGACACCATGAAAGTGCTCGTTCTGGGCGGGAGCAAAAGCGGCAAAAGCCTCTGGGCACAGGAGCAATGCCGCCGTCTTGCCGACGGTGGGAGGCTTGTCTATTGGGCGGCTATGCAGCCGACGGACGCAGAGGACGAGGAGCGCATACGCCGTCACCGCGCCGAGCGCGCGGGGTGGGGCTTTGAGACCGTGGAATGCGGCGCGGCGCTCGACAGGCAGACCGTCGCGGCGGACAGCACCGTATTATTTGACAGCGTGACGGCGCTGCTCTCGAACGAGATGTTCGGCGCTGCGTTCGATGCCGATGCCGCCGAAAATACGGCGACGGAGCTATTGAATTTGAGTCGGCGCGTGAAGCATATCGTCTGCGTGTGCGACGATATTTTCCGCGACGGCGGCGAGTATGAGTTGTGGACGGAGCGATACCGCGAGGGACTGGCGGCGGTATGCCGCGTTCTGGCGGCGGAGTTTGACATAGTCTGCGAGCTTTGCGCCGGACAGGTGCGCGTATGGAAAGGAAGTCTGTAAATGCTGTGGCTGGACGGCTTTTTTATGGCGTGGGGGATGTTCTTCTGGATCCCCGTGCCTGTAAAACGGTGGAATGAGGCGGCGCGGGGGCAGATGCTGTGCTGTATGCCGCTGATCGGGCTGATGCTCGGGCTGATCTGGGCAGCGGCGGCGTGGCTGCTGCGGGGACTGCCTCAGGCGGTGTACGCGCTGTGTCTGGCGGTGCTGCCGTGGCTTCTGTCCGGCTTCATGCATCTGGACGGCTTCATGGATGTGTGTGATGCGGCCATGTCGCGGCGGGAGCTTGAAACGCGGCAAAAGATTCTGAAGGATTCCCGCTGCGGCGCTTTCGCGGTGATCGGGCTTGTGCTGCTGGTGCTGGCGCAGTGGTGCGTTTTGTTTTCGGCGGAAAGGCCCGCACTTTTGCCGCTGGCGCTGCTGCCCGTGACGACGCGCCTGTGCGCGGCAGTCGCCATGCAGACGGTCAGGCCCATGACGTCCAGTCAGTATGCGGCGATGCCGGGCGGAATAAGCGGGCGCGTGATCGTGCTGGCGGTCATTCTCGCGGCGCTTGTCGTCTTTCTGCCGCTCGTATGCGGCGGCGTGGGCTTTTCCGCCTTGGCGGCGGTGCTGGGCTATGGCTTCGCGGCGCTTTACGGCGTGCGGCGGCTCGGCGGCATCAACGGCGATATCTCCGGTTTCGCGCTGAGTATCGGTGAGCTTGCCGGACTTGCCGTTCTTTGTTTGGTGAGGTGAGGACATGAAATTGGTGATCGGCGGCGCGTATCAGGGCAAGCTGAGCTGGGCGGTGCCGCACTACGGCTTAGAGGGCGCGGAGCTGTGCGACTGCACCAAGACAGAGCCGACGGCGGGCGCAGCCTGCTATTATCATATCGAGGCGCTGACAAAGCGCTGTGAGCAGCCGGAGCGGTATCTCCCGCTGTTTCGCCACGCGGTCATCGTATCGCGGGAGATTGGCTGCGGTCTTGTCCCGATGGACGCGCAGGAGCGCGCGTGGCGCGAGCGGCACGGGCTGTTTCTGCGTCTTCTGGCGGCGGAGTCCGACGAGGTGACGCGCCTGTTCTGCGGCTTGCCGGAGGTGCTCAAATGATCCTGACGCTTCTGCGGCACGGTAAAACGGAGGCGAGCCTCCGGCGTCTTTACTGCGGCAGTACCGACCTGCCCCTGTGCGCCGAGGGGATAGACGAGCTCAAGACGCGCTGGGCGGGACGGGAGCTTCCCGCCGGTGCGCTTTATACAAGCGGGATGCGCCGCGCCGATGAGACCCTGCGGCTTCTCTACGGCGAGCGGCCCTATGCCGTCCTGTCCGGATTGCGCGAGACGAATTTCGGCACTTTTGAAATGCGCTCGTATGGGGAGCTGAAAGCGGACACGGCTTATCAGGCATGGCTTTCCGGCGACAACGAGGCCAATGTCTGTCCCGACGGAGAGAGTGCCGCGCAGACGCTGGCGCGGGCGAAAGCGGAGATCGAAGCGCTTATCCGGCGGGACGGGGAGGCGGTCTGCATCTGCCACGGCGGGCCGATCGCGCTGCTGATGCGCACATGGTTCGGCGGACAAAACCGCTACGCGTGGACACCGGCACACGGCTGCGGCTGGCGCGTGAGCTTTGACGGAGGCGTGCCGCGCTCCTATCGGATCATTATTCCGGAGCAGGAACGGAAAGCCTGACTATCCCTTGACGAGCCCACCCCCGTTGTGATAGTATAAACATATACCAAAACTGAATATAGGTTTAAGTGCCGCCGGACTCGTGTGGAACCGGCGGAGAATAGACAAGCGGGTGAAAATCCCGCACGGTACCGCCACTGTGAGCGCGGAGAATGCACACCTCGACGAAAGTCGGTCATTGGGAAACTGAGAAGGCCGTGTGTATTTGATGATGCGTAAGTCAGGAGACCTGCTTAAGCCTTGCGTTGACATGATTTGCGAGCATCGAATTATGTTGTATGTTAGTCACGGAAAAACGGCTGTGGCGGTCTTTGGACTGCCGCAGCCGTTTTGCTTTGACCGGCAGATATTGTGTGCGCGGATGAATCCGCGCAGGAAGGAGAAAACATGAAAAAGTCTTTGGCAAAAATATTGGCGCTCTGCCTTGCGGCGGCGCTGATCTTCGGCTGCTTCCCCGCCTTTGCGGAGGCGGGAGACGAGGAGCCTGCAGCGGAGCCGGTTGAGGAAGTATCCGAGCCGCAATCCGTTGCGGAGGTAGTCACGGAGCCCGAGCCGGCGGAAGCACCGGCGGAGCAAGCTGAAATCTCCGGGACAGAAGAAGTCACGGAAGTAGTTACGGCAGAGGAAAATCCCGCAGCGGAGGAAGAACTCGCGGCGGAGGAAGAACCCGCAGCGGAAGAAGAACCTGCGGCGGAAGAGGAGACTGTTTCCATCGAGCCGATGCCGGAGACTGTCGCCGAGGATTTGACCGAGCTTCTACCGGTGCAAAACGAAGAAGTGTCGATAAATTCCGAGCCTGTCGAGGCGGGCATCAAGGCTTATAGCGAGAACTGCGCGGATGAATGGAGGATGTTCCCCGTTTCGTCATCCACCTGCACGGCGAACGGAGACGGCAGCTACGCCATCACGCTCACGACCGCGCGCGACACTTACGATAAGATATTCTTCGGCGCACCCAGCACGCCGGATGCGGACAAAACGCCGGTCATTCAGGGCGCGTCCATTGAAGGCGCGTCCATTGAAGGCGGCTACAGCTTTTCGTTCAGCGTCCCCGCTTCTTACATCGGCAAGTTTGTACCGCTCTGCACGGGTAAACCGAGCGGGGACTGGATCGGTGCCACCACGGTGAAGTACCTCGGCATCCCCGACGCGAGCGGCAGCATCAGCGGTATCCTCGATCTTACGCCTCCCGAGGAAGAACCGCAGGAAGAAGAGCCTGTCGAGGCGGGGATTCAGGTGCAAAAGGAAGATGGCAGTGAATTTACCATGTTTGCCGCCAAGGTTACGACTCTGACGGTAGACAAAGAGCTGCTGCACATCACCTTTTTGACGGACAACATGAGCTACTGCAAGATATTCTTCTGCGAAAACGGACAGACGGAGGGCGCGGAATATGTCGAGGGCGTTCAGCAGGAAAACGGGGGCTGGCTTTTCAGCTTCGACCGTCCGATAAGCTGCCTCGGAACGCGTCTGCCGGTCGTGCTTGCCAATCAGGACGGAACGCCGTACAGCAAGGCACAGCTTTCCATGAACATCCCCATGCCGGAAAATTTGGGGACTGTCACGGTCAACTATGTTGATGAAGACGGAAATCCGCTTGCCGCATCCGACACGCTGACCGGCGAAGTGGGGACGGGCTATAAAACCGAAGCCAAAGCTGTCAGCGGCTACACGCTGAAAACCAAGCCGGACAATGCGGAGGGAATGTTCGCCGCTGAGCCGGTCACTGTTACCTATGTCTATGAGCAGACAAAGACGGTCGAGCTGGAGGACGGCGATTATGAGATCGAAGTGGACTCCAGCGCCGCCATGTTTAAGGTCGTCAAGTGCGTTCTGACTGCCAAAAACGGTAAATATTCCGCGGTCATCACGCTCAGCGGCACGGGCTATGACAAGCTCTGTGTCGGCACGGCGGCGGATGCCCCGACTCACGAAAGCGACTGGGTCGGCTATGTCGCGGACGCGGACGGAAAATACACCTTCACCATCCCAGTGAGTGCGCTGAATACGCCGATCGGTGTGGCGGCGCATTCCCAGAAGAACGATGCGTGGTATGACCGCACACTCACCTTCAAGAGCGACACGGCGAAGCCCGTCGATGAACCCGAGCCCACACCGATACCTACGCCTACACCTACGCCCACGCCGACATCTGATCCCGGAAAAGAATCCGAGCATGAAACCGATACCGACGGTTCCACCAGCGCCGTGGACAACTCCACGACCCTGCCCGACGGTGTCTACACACCCGACTGCTTTTCGTACTCCGGCGGCACGGGTCGCGTCAGCATTACCTGCCCGCAGATCACCGTGCGCGGCGGCAGAGCCTATGCCACGCTTGTTTTCAGCAGCACGAGCTATTCCTATCTCAAAGCCAGCGGCAACAAATACACCGGCAGCGGCGGCACCTTCGTCATCCCTGTTCAGCTCAACGCCAATAACCGCATCCTCGGCCTGACGACCAAGATGTCGGCAGCGCATGAGATCGAATACATCATCTTCCCCTACATCGCCGCGGCGGACGCCGATAAGGACAGCAATGGCAAATCGGCAGAGAAGAACGACGCACTGGACGAAAAAGCACCGGAGATCATCGGTCTGAAGGCGAAGAACACGGAAAATGCCATGCAATACGCCGAGGGCGTCAAGGCTTTTGCTTACGAGGACGGGATCTGGCTGCTTGAGATCGACATGGTGAAAAACACATTCTTTGACCCCGAACGCCTCGAAAAGCTCGGCCTCACGGAGCAATATGCTCTGAAAGAGGATGAGGAAGCCATGAGCGAAGAAAGCGCGGAAAGCACTGCGGCGGATAAAGTTGCCGCGCTTTATAAGAAGAATGTCATCAAGTATCTGGTCGTGCCGGAAAAGGCGGAGCTTCCCGCCGGACTGGAAACCGAGATGATCGTCATCCGTCATCCCATCGAGAGCGTGTTCGCCGCATCCGAGGCGGTGAAAAACGAAATGCTGGACGAAGCACTCGTCCATCGGAACGAAAAGCCGGATGAGGTCAATGCGTCGGAAATCGATTACAAGCAGCTCGTCAAGGACAAAGCCGATCTTCTGATCCTCGCCGATGATTATTTCGCGCCTATCCCCTATGAGGAACAGCTCGCGGCGGCAAAGGAGGCGGGCAAAGAGCCTCCCGCCAAGCCCGGGAATGAAAGCCCTGATCCCGAGGATATGCGTGAAAAGCTGTTTGAGATCGGCGAACGCGCGGCGGCGCTGGGCGTGCCCATGCTGGCAGACCGCTCGGCATCGGAGCCGACGGAACTTGCACAGGCGGAGTGGATGAAGGTCTACGGCATCCTCTTTGATCGCCTGGACGAAGCGACGACCGCCTTTGAAGAGCTCGAAAAGACGGCAGACGCGGACGGGAGACTGAATACCAATGACTGATTATTTCCAAAACAAATTCAGAACAGGCGGCGCTTTGGCGCTGCTTGTCCTCTGCATGATCCTTATGCTTTCCGCCTGCGGAAAAACAAAAGCGCCGGAGGCGGCTTCGGCTCCCGCGTCCGTGCAGGAAAGCGCGGAAAGCACGCCGGAGCCGGCGGATGATGCCGCACCGTCAGAGGCACCCGTCTTTGACGGACTGAGCTATGAATCCACGCCGGAGCTTCAATACGCGACCGGCTTCTCGGTTTGGCACTACGCGGGCGGTTACGCCTTTATCGACATCCCGCAGAGCGGCCGATATCTCGTCATTCCGGAAAACGGCACCGTGCCTTCGGGGGTAGACGGAGATATTGTCGTTCTGCAAAAGCCGCTCGACCGCATCTATCTCGCGGCGACCTCGGCGTATTCCCTGTTTGACGCGGTGGACGCGGCGGACAGCATCCGCATGACGGGCACGCAGGCGAGCGGCTGGTTCATCGACTCCATGGTCGAGCGGATGAACGACGGGCGCATTCTCTTCGGCGGGCGTTACAGCGAGCCAGACTACGAGACGCTCATTGACGAGGATTGCTGCCTGGCGGTGGAGTCCACGATGATCTACCACACACCGAAGATCAAGGAGATGCTGGAGGATCTGGGCATCCCCGTGCTGGTCGACCGCTCCAGCTATGAGGAGCACCCCCTCGGACGCACGGAATGGGTCAAGCTCTACGCCGTGCTGACCGACCGTGAGGTCGAGGCTGAGGCCTTTTTCGACGAGCAGGCGCAGATCATCCGCGAGCTCAAGGACTTTGAAAACACCGGTAAGACCGTCGCCTATTTCTCGGTCAACACCGACGGCTCCATTGTGATCCGCCATCCCTCCGACTACATCCCGACCATGATCGACATCGCGGGCGGCGTCTATGCCTTTGAAGATCTCCCTGCGGACGAGGACGGCACCTCGCTCACCATCTCCATGGAGGAGTTTTACGCCACGGCGGTGGACGCGGACTATCTCATCTACAACGCATCCATCGAATCCGTGCTCGGAAGCGTGGATGAACTGATTGCCAAGGACGATCTGTTCGCCAACTTCAAGGCCGTGCAGAACGGAAATGTCTGGACGACGGGCAAATCCTTCTATCAGCAGACGGACATCGTCGGGCAAATGATACGCGATATGAACCTCATGCTCACAGATGCGGACGGGGAGGGCATGACCTTCCTCACCAAAGTAAACTGACAGGAAACGGACTATGCAGAAAACAGATGCCTACGCAAACGGCGCGGTCAGCTATCACCGCGAAAACTTCCGGCGGCGCTCGCGCTATACGGCGGTCTTTGCGGCACTGGCGGCGGCGCTCGTGCTCATCACCGTTCTGAATATCAACGCGGGCAATGTCCGCATCTCCGTGGGGGAGATCTTTCGGATCCTGGCGTTCAAGTCCGGCGACCCGACGCAGGTGGATATTATCTGGAAAATTCGTCTGCCGCGGCTGCTGATGGCGGCGATCCTCGGCGGGGCGCTGTCGCTGTCCGGCTTTCTGCTCCAGACCTTTTTTGAAAACCCCATCGCGGGGCCCTTCGTGCTGGGTATCTCCTCGGGCGCGAAGATGGTCGTGGCGCTCGCCATGATCTGGTTTATGACCATGTTTCAGGCGGTGTCGTCCTATGTGCTGATCGCGGCGGCCTTTATCGGCTCGCTGCTGTCGGTGGGCTTCATCCTGCTGTTTTCCCGCCGCATCCGCGGTATGGCGACGTTGCTCGTCGCCGGTATCATGATCGGCTACATCTGCTCCGCCGTCACGGATTTTATCGTGACCTTCGCGGCAGACTCCGACATCGTGAATCTGCACAACTGGTCGAAGGGCAGCTTCTCCGGCATGAGCTGGAGCAACGTAAAAGTCGCCGCGCTCGTGGTCGGTGCGGGCTTTGTCGTCACCTTTCTGCTGGCAAAGCCGCTCGGTGCCTATCAGCTCGGCGAGGCCTACGCCCAGAGTGTCGGCGTCAACATCCGCGCCTTCCGCGTGACGATGATCGTGCTGTCGAGCATTCTGTCAGCGACGGTCACGGCCTTTGCGGGGCCGATCTCCTTCGTCGGCATTGCCGTGCCCTTCCTCATCAAAAAGCTGCTCAATTCCTCCAAACCCATCCTGGTCGTTCCCGCGACCTTCCTCGGCGGGGCGGTCTTTTGTATGCTCTGCGACCTGATCGCGCGGCTTGCCTTCGCGCCGACGGAGCTGAACATCAGCACGGTCACATCCGTGTTCGGCGCGCCCATCGTCATCGGCATCATGCTGAAAAGAAAGAGAGGCTGAAGCTTGAGCTATTTTGAAACACACAGCCTCTGCGTGGGCTACAACGGAACGACCCTCATTCGGGACATAGACCTCTCGGTGGAAAAGGGCGAGATCGCCGCGCTCATCGGCCCGAACGGCGCGGGCAAATCCACCATTCTGAAAACTATCGCCCGCGAGCTGCCCGCCCTCTCCGGCAATATCGTGCTCGACGGGAAGGATCTGCGCACCTACTCCCACAGAGAGCTTGCGCAGAAGCTGGCAGTCGTGCTCACGGAGCGGCTGCGGCCGGAGCTCATGAGCTGTCACGACGTTGTCGCCACGGGACGCTACCCCTATACGGGACGGCTCGGTATCCTGCGGCGCGAGGACGAGGACAAGGTGGACGAGGCGCTCGCGGCGGTGCACGCGGAGAGCCTCGGCGTCAAGGACTTTAACGCCGTCAGCGACGGCGAGCGGCAGCGCATTTTGCTGGCGCGGGCAATCTGTCAGGAGCCGGAGATCATCCTGCTGGATGAGCCGACCTCCTACCTCGATGTGCGCTACAAGCTGGAGCTTCTCTCCATCCTCACGCGCATGGCGCGGAAAAAGGGCATTACTGTGCTCGTGTCTCTGCACGAAATAGATCTGGCGGAAAAGGCGGCGGATCGCGTGATCTGCGTCAAGGGAGAGCGCCTGTTTGCCAACGGCAGACCGGAGGAGGTCTTTGAGGCCTCGCGCATCCGCAGCCTGTATGAGATCGAAAAAGGCAGCTTCGACCCCTTGTTCGGGAGCATCGAGCTGCAAAGACCGCACGGCAAAAAGCCCAAGGTGTTCGTGCTCGCGGGCGGCGGCTGCGGCATCCCCGTGTTTCGGCAGATGCAGCGGGAGAACACCCCCTTTGCCGCCGGTATCCTCGCCGAGAACGACATGGACTATCCCGTGGCGCGGGATATGGCGGCGGTGCTGGTGACGGAAAAGGCCTTTGAGCCCATCGGGGACGCTGCCTTTGCCGAGGCGCGCGCACTCATCGAAAGCTGTGAGCGTGTCATCGACGCGGGCGTGAGCATCGGCACGGTGAACGAGCGCATGGCGGAGCTCATGGAGCTTGCGTCGCAGAGCGGAAAGCTGGAACGGCGATGAGCTTTTTGAAGCTGAATTTCCTGTCAATGCTGATCGGCTGCGCGCTCGATCTGCTGCTGGGTGACCCCGAGGGCTGGCCGCATCCCGTCATCTGGATAGGACGCTGGATACGCCTTGCAGAAAAGCATATCCGAAAACACTTCCGCGACCTGCGCGTCGGCGCGGCTTGGCTGACGGCGTCCACGGTGGCGCTGACCGTGCTCGTAACGGCGCTGCTCGTCCGGTTTCTGCGCCGCCTCGGCGCGGTTTTTGCCCTGATCGGCATGGGCATTCTCGCGTGGACCTGCCTCTCGGGGCGCTGTCTTGCCGGGGAGAGCCGCGGTGTCCTGCGGGCGCTGGAGCAGTCTTTGGATGCCGGACGAAAGCAGGTTGGGCGCATCGTGGGACGGGACACAGCGGAGCTTTCGGAGGCGGAAATTCTGCGGGCGACGGTGGAGACCGTGGCGGAAAACACCACGGACGGCGTCATTTCGCCGATGCTGTATCTCTTTTTCGGCGGGCCGGTGCTCGCCATGGGCTTCAAGGCGGTCAGCACGCTCGATTCCATGGTGGGCTACCTCGACGAGAAATACCGTGACATCGGGTGGAGCAGCGCAAAGCTCGACGATGTGCTGAACTACATCCCCGCGCGGCTGACCGGCTTCGGGATGTGCCTCGCGGCGCGGCTCATCGGTCTCGACGGGAAAAACGCCCTGCGCATCCTGCGCCGCGACCACGATAAGCACCTCAGCCCGAACTGCGCGTGGAGTGAGGCGGCGGCGGCGGGCGCGCTGCATATAAGGCTCGGCGGCGCACACCGCTATTTCGGCAGAGAAATCGAAAAGCCGACCATCGGCGACGATGACCGTCCCATCGAAAAGGCGGACATTCTTTGCGCCAACCGGCTGATGTGGACGGTGTCCGGCCTGTTTCTTCTGATTTTGACGGTCTTGGAGTGGCTGCTATGAATACATTGCGAGAGGGCTTTACGACGGGAAGCTGTGCCGCGGCGGCGGCGCTGGCCTGCTGTCTGCGTCTGCGGGACGGCGAATGTCCGTGTCGGGTCGAGATCACCGTCCCCGAGGGGCGGCGCTACACGCCGGAGATCCTCGCCCACCCCGACGGAAGCTGCGGCGTCATCAAGGACAGCGGCGACGACCCCGATACCACAAACGGGATGGAGGTCGTCGCTTCCGTGCGTCTGACGGGCGGCGACGGGGACATACAATTTGCCGCCGGTGAGGGTGTGGGCACGGTCACGGAGCCGGGGCTCAAGATCCCTGTCGGCGAGCCCGCCATCAACCCCGTGCCGCGGGCGATGATCGCGGATGCCGTGCGGAGCGTGTTTCCGACGCAGGCGGCGCTGGTGACGGTCTCCGTCCCCGGCGGACGGGAAAAGGCGGAAAAAACATTCAATCCCCGCCTCGGCATACGCGGGGGTCTGTCCATCCTCGGCACGAGCGGCATCGTGCGCCCCATGAGTGCGGAAGCGCTGCGGGATTCGCTTTATACGGAGCTGAAAATGCGCGTGGCGCAGGGGCATACGCCCCTCGGCTTTACCTTCGGCAATCAGGGCGAAACGGCATTAAACGCGCTGTTCCCGTCCCTCTGCATCGTGCAGGTGTCGAATGAGCTTGGCTTCATGCTGGACAGTGCGCGGGAGCTGGGCGTGAAGCATATTCTTCTCGGCGGTCACCCGGGCAAGCTCGCCAAGGTCGCCGGCGGCGTCATGCAGACTCACAGCAAAACCGCCGACGCCCGCCGCGAGACCATCGTCTGTCAACTTGCGCTGATGGGCGCGGAGAGGTCGCTTTTGAAGAAGGTCTATGACTGCGTCACCACGGACGCCGCCATGACGCTCATTCATGAGGCGGGATACGACGCAGTATGGAGCCGCATCGCGGCGGCGGCGAAGCGGTATTGTGAGGCGCGGTGCTTCGGCCAAATGCGAGTGGATGTGTTCGTTTTAGACAGCGTGGGCAAGCTGCTCGGCAGTGCGGAAAGCGAGGCGGCAACATGATACACGGCGGCAATGTGTGGCAGGGGAACGAGCCGAAGATGTGGCTCGATTTCTCCGCCAATGTCCGTCCGGAGGGTGCGCCCGACTGGGTGCGGCAGGCGGTCACGGACGCCATGGAGCACATGGCCTATTACCCCGAGCCGCAGCCGCGGCGCTGTGCGGCGGCGCTTGCGGATTTTCTGGGGCTTGACAGCTCTTATGTTCTGCCGACGGCGGGCGGCATCTCCGCCATCTCTCTGGCGGCGGCGCTTCCTTTTCGCCGGAACATCGTGCTCACGCCCTGCTTCACGGAGTACGCTGCCCGCTCGGCGGTGTGCGGCAAGGCGGTGGAATCCTTTTCCCTTTTGGGCAAAGGTCATGCGCTGCTCACCCCGTCGGAGGCACTGGCGGACATTCGTCTGAACGATGCCGCGCTGTGGCTTTGTAACCCGCTCAACCCCGTCGGCACGGCCTTTGCGCGGCGGGAGATCGAAGCCCTGCTCCGAAGAGCGGAGGACGAGGACGGCTGGCTCGTCGTGGATGAAGCTTTTATCGAATACTGTCCGGCGTATTCCGTGCGCGACCTGGTCGGGCAGAGCGGGCGGCTGATCGTGCTCGGCTCGATGACGAAAATTTTCGGCGTCGCCGGTGTGCGCCTGGGCTATCTCTGCGCCGGTGCGGCAATGGACATGCTGCGGGAGAAGCAAAATCCGTGGGAAATAAACTGCTTTGCGGAGGCCATAGCCCTCGCCTGTGCCGGACGGCGGGCAGAGGCGGACGGGGAGTGTGAGCGGAACGTTTTGAGACGGGAACAGCTCACCGATGGTCTGCAAAAGCTGGGTGTGTTTGTCTATCCCTCCGATGCCAATTTCCTGCTGGCGGATTTCGGGCGGGATGTGTCGCCCATCGTTGAGAAGCTGCGGGAAAAGCATATTTTGGTGCGCGAATGTACGGACTTCGCGGGGCTGGACGACGGGCGGCATCTGCGGCTCGCGGTCAAGGATGCAGCATCCAATGAAAAACTGCTGCATGCGCTGCGGGAGGTGACGGCATGAGAGGAAAATCGCTGATGTTCATGGGCACGGGCTCGTCCGTCGGGAAAAGCCTGCTGTGCGCTGCCGTGCTGCGTATCCTGCGGCAGGACGGTCTGCGCGTCGCGCCCTTCAAGGCGCAGAATATGGCGCTCAACTCCTTCGCCACCAAAGAGGGGCTTGAAATGGGACGCGCGCAGGTCACGCAGGCAGAGGCGGCGGGCATAGAGCCGTCCGTCTGCATGAATCCCGTGCTGCTCAAGCCCACCTCCGACCGGCACAGTCAGGTCATCGTGAACGGTGTGCCGGTGGGCAATATGTCGGCGGCGGAATACGCCCGCTTTAAGCCGACGCTTCGCAGACAAATCAAAGAAATCTATGACCAGCTCGAAAGCTCCGTGGACGCGGTGGTGATCGAGGGAGCGGGCAGCCCCGCGGAAATAAACCTCCACGACGACGACATCACCAACATGGATATGGCAAAAAGCGCCGACGCGCCGGTCATCCTCATCGGGGACATCAACCCCGGCGGCGTCTTTGCCGCGCTCTACGGCACGGTGAAGCTCCTGCCGGAGGACGAGCAGAGGCGCATCAAGGGCATCATCATCAACAAATTCCGCGGCGACGAGGCTATTTTGGAGCCCGGGCTTGCGATGCTCGAAAAGCTTCTGCACATCCCCGTGCTCGGCGTCATTCCGTGGATGGATGTGGACATCGAGGACGAGGACAGCGTCACGGAGCGCTTCGCGCGAGCTATGGGCGCGGGCGAGGTCAAGGCGGGCATCGTCCGTCTGCCGCATATATCGAATTTCTCGGATTTCAACATCCTCGCCGCCCAGACCGGCGCAACGGTGCGCTACATCGACCGCGCCGACGAGGTTGCCGAGCAGGACATCCTCCTCCTCCCCGGGACGAAAAACACCATCGAGGACCTGGCATGGATGAAGCAGCGCGGTCTGGCGGACGCCGTCGTGCGTCATGCCCGCGCGGGCGGGATCGTCCTCGGCATCTGCGGCGGCTATCAGATGCTCGGCAAGACCCTGCGCGACCCGCTGCACACGGAATCCGCCATCCCCGAAATCGAGGGACTGGGGCTTCTCGATCTCGATGTGGACTTCTGCGAGCATAAGAACACCGTGCAGTCGCGCGGGGTCGTCCGCTGTGAAAGCGGCTGGCTCGCGGAGGCGAACGGATTGACATTGGAGGGCTACGAAATACACAGCGGGCAAAACCGCCTCGGCGCGGACTGCGTGCCCTTTCTGTATCTCAATGACCGCGATGAGCCGGACGGCGTGATGAACGGCGCGGGCAATGTCCTCGGAACCTATCTCCACGGTCTGTTTGACGGCGGCACATTCTGGCCCGTTGTGGTGAATCATGTCCGAAAACAAAAGGGGCTGGACGCCTCGGCGGAAAGCGGCATGACGATAGCGGAGCTCCGAAGCCGCGAGTTTGACCGACTGGCGGACACGGTGCGTGCGCATCTGGATATGGATGCGGTATACCGCATTCTGCGCGGCGGGGATGTCCCCTGCGGGAGGATCGGGCATGAAAACTGACGCTGCGCGGGTGCTGATCGCGGGAAGCGGCAGCGGCTGCGGCAAGACCACCGTGACCTGCGCCCTCTTGCAGGCGCTGAAAAACCGCGCCTTAGACCTTGCCGCCTTTAAGTGCGGGCCGGACTACATCGACCCCATGTTTCACCGCGAAATTCTGGACGTGGACAGCGGCAACCTCGACCTTTTCTTTTGCGAAAAGCCCTTGATGCGAAGCTTGTTCTGCCAAAACGCCGCGGCGTGGAATGTGATCGAGGGCGTCATGGGGCTGTACGATGGGCTGACGATGGAGAGCTCGGAGGCATCGAGCTTTGAGGTGGCGGCGGCGCTGGATGCACCGATCATCCTCACGGTGAACGCGCGTGGGATGGCGCTGTCGGCGGCGGCGCTCGTCAAAGGTTTCATGGAATTCAAAACGCCGACGCGCATAGGCGGTGTGCTGCTGAACCATGTCAGCGCGGCGAGCTTCCCTGCCTACAGGAAAAGCATCGAGCAAAGCTGCGGTGTGCCGGTGCTGGGCTATCTGCCGGACTGCCCCGAATGTACACTGGAAAGCCGCCATCTCGGGCTCGTGACCGCCGGAGAGGTGGAAGGACTGCGGGAGAAGCTGCGGCGGCTTGGTGAGCTCGCGGAGCAGTGCATCGACCTCGACGCGGTCATGGCGCTCATGCAAAGCGCTCCGCCGCTCGAAGCGGAGGACTTCACCCCATCGGCGGGCGAACCGGTCACGGTCGCCGTGGCGCGGGACAGGGCGTTCTGCTTCTACTATCGGGACAATCTCGCGCTGCTGGAGCGGTTCGGGGCAACTCTTGTGTATTTCAGCCCGCTGTCGGATGCCGAATTGCCGGAATGTGACGGGCTGTGGCTCGGCGGCGGCTATCCGGAGCTGTACGCGGAGGCGCTCAGCCGAAACGAGTGTATGCGCCGCTCGGTGCATAAGGCGGTGACGGGCGGACTTCCGACCCTTGCCGAGTGCGGCGGCTTTATGTATCTGTGCGAAAGCCTCGACGGAAAGCCGATGGTCGGGGCGATACCGGGCGGCTGCCGCAATACGGGTCACCTTGTGCGCTTCGGCTACGTCACGCTGCACGCGGAGGAGGAGAGCATGCTGTTTTCCGCCGGAGGCAGCATCAAAGCCCACGAATTTCACTACTGGGAGGCGGACGAATCCGGCGATGCGCTGCGGGCAGAAAAACCCACGGGACGCTCCTGGTGGGCGGCGCATACAGGCCCGACGCTCTACGCGGGCTTTCCGCATCTCTATCTGCCCTCGGCACCCGAAGCGGCGGAGCGATTTCTGAACAAATGCAGGGAGAGAAAACAAGCATGAAACCGATGGAGATCGAGCAAAAGAGCTTTGCCATCATCGCCGAAGAGCTCGGCGAGCGGCGCATTGACCCCGAATACGATCTGCTGGTGCGGCGGGTCATCCACACCACGGCGGATTTTGATTATTACGACAATCTATGCTTCTCCCCTCACGCCGTTTTGACGACGGCGGCGGCGCTGAAAAGCGGCTGCGCCCTTGTGACGGATACGACCATGGCGCAGGCGGGCATCAACAAAAGAGCGCTCGCGGCGCTCGGCTGCCGGACATATTGCTTTATCGCGGACGAGGATGTGGCGCGCGAGGCGAAGGAACGCGGCGAAACGCGCTCCTATGTCGCGGTGGAAAAGGCGGCGCGGACGATCAAAGAGCCGATCCTCTTTGCCGTCGGCAATGCGCCCACGGCGCTGTTTTCGATCTGCCGTCTCATCCGCGCAGGACAGCTTTCTCCCGCGATGGTGATCGGCGTGCCGGTGGGCTTCGTCAATGTTGTGGAGGCCAAGGAGGAGCTGATGAAAACGGCAGAGAATTACATCGTGGCGCGGGGACGCAAGGGCGGGAGCAACGTGGCGGCGGCCATCGTCAATTCCGTGCTCTACCGTCTGACGGAGCGCTGAGGGAGGAATAGCTATGGTGCATTTTGTCGGAGCCGGATGCGGCGCGGAGGACCTTATCACCCTGCGCGGCAAGGCGCTGTTGGAACGGGCGGATGTCGTCATCTACGCGGGTTCGCTCGTCAATCCCGCGCTGTTGAAGTACACAAAAAAAGACTGCGAAATTCACGACAGCGCCGTCCTGACGCTGGAGGAGGTCATCGCCGTTATGCGGGACGCGGAGCGCCGCCGCCTTGAAACGGTGCGCCTACACACCGGCGACCCCTGTCTCTACGGGGCTGTCCGCGAGCAGTTCGACGCGCTCAACGCACTCGGCATCGCCTACGATGTCTGCCCAGGCGTCAGCGCCTTCGGCGGCGCGGCGGCGGCGCTGCGGGCGGAATATACCCTGCCGGAGGTGTCGCAGACGGTCATCATCAGCCGCATGGAGGGGCGGACACCCGTGCCGGAGCGGGAGAAAATTCGCGCGCTGGCGGCGCACGGGAGCACGATGGTGCTCTTCCTCAGCACGGGGCTGCTCGATGCGCTTCAGGCGGAGCTGATCGCCGGGGGCTATGCGCCGGACACACCGGCCGCCATCGTCTGCAAGGCGAGCTGGCCGGATGAAAAGAAGTTCGTCACCACGGTGGAAAAGCTCGCGCAGACGGCGCGGGAAAACGGCATCGCCAAGACGGCACTCGTGCTGGTGGGCGGCTTTCTCGGCAGGGATTACGAGCGCTCGAAGCTCTATGACCCCGCCTTTACCACCGCTTATCGAAAGGGGCGCGAGCCGTGAAAAACAAAAAGGCCCTCGTCCTCTGCTTCACGGATGCGGGGAGGCAGACGGCGGAGCGGGTGGATCGCTTTCTTCTGGAGCGGGATTGGAATACGCGGACGGTGAGGGTGCACGGCGGCCTGTCCGCGCTTGTATCCGATGCCTTTCAGACGGCAGAGCTGCTTGTGTTCGTCGGCTCCTGCGGCATCGCCGTGCGTGCCGTGGCGCCGTATCTGCGCGATAAGACGGTCGATCCGGCGGTGCTGGTCGCGGACGAAAAGGCGCTGCATGTCATTGCGCTTCTGTCGGGACACATCGGCGGGGCGAACGCGCTGACCCGTCAGCTCGCCGACTTTCTCGGTGCGGAGAGCGTCATCACTACGGCGACCGACATAAACGGGCGCTTTTCCGTGGATGCCTGGGCGGCGGAAAACGGCTTCGCGCTCGATTCCATGCAGACGGCGAAGCATATTGCGGCGGAAATTCTGCGGCGGGATGTGCCGTTTTCGAGCGATTTTCCGTTGGACGGCGCTTTGCCCGGCGGACTGCGCTGCGGCGATGAGGGCGCGCTCGGCATCGTGCTGTCGTGGAAAAACCGGCGCTGCTTTGACGAAACGCTGCTGCTGACACCGCCGGTGCTGCACGTCGGCATCGGCTGCAAAAAAAACACCTCTCTCCCGCAGCTCGAACAGGCATTCGATGCGCTGTGGACGGAGCAGGACTTCTGCCCGCAGGCGCTGCGGCGCATCGCGTCCATTGATGTCAAGCGCGGCGAGGCGGGACTTCTGGCGCTGTGCGAAAAGCGCGGCATCGTGCCCGTATTCTATACGGCGCAGGAGCTTTCGTGTGCGGAGGGTGATTTTTCCGGCTCGGACTTTGTGGAACGCACCGTCGGCGTGGACAATGTGTGCGAGCGTGCGGCAGTGCTGTCGGCGGGAGAAAAGGCGCGGCTGATCGTAAAGAAAAGAGCGGCGGACGGCGTGACACTGGCCGTGGCTCTGGAGGAACGGAGGATTCGTTTTGAATAAACTCTATGTGGTGGGTATCGGTCCCGGCGAGCCGGAGCAGATGACCTTGAAAGCGTGGAACACCCTGAAAAATTCGGATGTGATCGCGGGCTACGGCGTGTATGCCGAGCTCGTCCGTCCGCTGCTGCCCGAGAAGGAATACATCGTCACGCCCATGCGGCGGGAGGCGGAGCGCTGCCGTCTGGCGCTGGAGGCGGCTCTGAGCGGCAAGACCGTCTCCGTCATATCGAGCGGCGACGCCGGCGTGTACGGCATGGCGGCGCTGATGCTCGAAACGGCGGCGGGCGCGGCGGTGGATGTGGAGATCGTCCCGGGCGTCACGGCGGCTCTCAGCGGCGGCGCGGTGCTGGGCGCTCCGCTGACGCACGATTTTGCCGTTATCAGCCTGTCCGACCTGCTGACACCGTGGGAGACGATTGAAAAACGCCTCAATATGGCGTCCCGCGCCGATCTGTCTATCGTTCTTTACAACCCGTCCAGCGTCAAGCGTGCGGACTATCTGCGCCGCGCCTGCGACATTCTGCTGCAAAACATTTCGCCGGATACGGTCTGCGGTGTGGTGCGGAACATCGGACGCGAGGGCGAGAGCATGGAGCTGATGAGTCTGCGTGAGCTGCGGGAGTATCGGGCGGATATGTTCTCCACCGTGTTTGTCGGAAACTGCGGGACGAAGATCGTGGACGGGCGCATGGTGACGCCGAGAGGGTATAAAAATGAGTGAGCTTTGTATATTCGCCGGAACAAGTGAGGGACGGCGGCTTGTAAAGGAGCTCAGCGGATGCGGGGTGCATATCGTTGTGTGTGTGGCGACGGAGTACGGCGAGGTCATCCTGGGCGAGCATCCCGATGTGGAGGTGCACGCCGGAGCGATGCCGCCGGAGGCGATCCGCGCCCTGCTCACGGAGCGGCGCTTTGCGCTTCTGGTGGACGCGACGCACCCCTACGCCGAGCACATCACACAAAGCCTTCGCGAGGCGTGCGAGGCGTGTCAGACGGATTATCTGCGCCTGGAGCGGGGCAGTACCGCCGCGGAAACGGACGGCGTATTTGTCGGGGATACGGCGGCGTGTATCGCGTGGCTGAAGCAGACGAGCGGCAATATTCTGCTCACCACGGGAAGCAAGTCCCTGCCGCAGTTCTGTGCGGACGAGGCTCTGCGCGAGCGTATCTATGCCCGTGTGCTGCCCGTGACGGAGTCCATCAAAATTTGCGCGGATGCGGGACTTCCCGCCTCGCGTATTCTGGCGATGCAGGGGCCCTTTGACCGCGCGATGAATGCCGCCATGCTCCGCGCCTGCAGCGCGAAAATTCTGGTGACGAAGGACAGCGGCGAGGCCGGCGGCTACGAAGAAAAAATCGCGGCGGCGCGGGAGCTTGGCGTGCAGACGGTCGTCATCGGACGCCCCCAAAAGCCGGACGGAGCAGATTTTGACAGCGTTCTGCGGGCAGTCCAGGAGCGTCTCGGACTGCCGGAGGACAAGACGGTCACGCTCGCGGGCATCGGCCCGGGGGGTGAAAACAGCCGCACGCTCGCGCTTTCCAAAGCGGTGGCGGCGGCGGACTGCCTGATCGGCGCGGGGCGTATGCTTGCGGGCTTCGACACGGCGGGAAAAACGGTTCTGGAAGCGACAAATTCACAGCAGATCGCAGACCATATCCGGCAAAGCCCCTGCCGGAACATCCTCGTTCTGTTTTCGGGTGATGTCGGTTTTTACAGCGGCGCGAGCGCGCTGCGCGGGCTGCTCGGGGATATGGATATCCGTCTTTTGCCCGGCATCGGAAGTCTTTCGTATTTTTGTGCGAAGATCGGGCGGCGCTGGGACGATGTCCGCGCCGTGAGCCGGCACGGGCGGGACTGTGATCTGCGCCGTGAGATTGCCGGACATATGGCGGTGTTCACGCTTCTGGGCGGCGACAACGCGGCAGCCGCGGAGCTGAAACGCCTCGCGGACGGCGGCTTCGGGTCGTGCCGTGCGTGGACGGGCGAAAATCTGAGCTATCCGGACGAGCACATCCTCGCTGGCACGGTGGAGGAGCTTTCCCGCGAGCGCTTCGGATCGCTGTGCGTCCTGCTGGTCGAAAATCCGGACGCGGCGCATCGGCTCGTCTCGGCGGGCTGGCCGGATGAGGTCTTCCTGCGCGGCCAAGTGCCGATGACGAAATCCGAGGTGCGGAGCGTGACGCTGTCCAAGCTCGCTCTGCGGGCGGATTCGGTGCTTTGGGATGTCGGCGCGGGAACGGGCAGCGTGTCGGCGGAGTGTGCACGGCTCCTTGTAGGCGGCGCGGTGTACGCAGTGGAGCGGGAGCATGAGGGCGCAGAGCTCATCCGCCGAAACGCAGAAAATTTCGGCCTGTCCAATATCACGGTCATCGAGGGCGAAGCGCCGGACGCGCTGGCGAATCTTCCCGCACCGAGCCATGTGTTCATCGGCGGAAGCGGTGGCTGTCTGCGCGAGATTGTGGAAACTGCGCTTTTGAAAAATCCCGCGGTGCGCATCGTCGCCAACGCTGTCACCGTGGAAACGGCGGCGGAGCTGACCGCGCTCGGACGGAAATTTGAGCATTTTGAAATGACGCAATTGCAGATATCCCGAAGTCGGGCAGCGGGTGCGTATCACATGATGAGCGCACAGAACCCGGTCTCCATTTTTGTGATGTCCAACCCGGAGAAAGGAAAAGACTATGTCCAGACTGAATGATGAGGCTTTTGAAAACATTGTGCGAAAGCGCACGCACACCGCGCTGAACGAAAAAGAAAACGCGTTTGTCGAAGCACACGCGGAGGACAGCAACGAGGAGCTTTTGGATTATTTGAAAAAATGCGCCGTCAAGATCGGGCACACGCCGAACGAATCGGAGCTCATCGGCGGAAAGCTTATCACACAGAGATTCGGAGCATGGACCCGGGCGACGGATGCCGCCGGTCTGCCGCGTCCGCGTCAGGCACCACACAGCGAGCACAGGATGATCTTCAAAGAAGAAATGAAGCATCAGCGCGAGCTGATGCGCAAGGCAAAAGAGGAAAAACGAAAAGCCAACATTGAACGCATGAACCGAAGTAAAGCCAGACAGCAAACAGAGAAGCAAGAACGGATATCCCCCGCAATACAGTCCGGAAGTATTCCGCAAAGTCATGGAACAGGTTGAAAATTTTGAAGAGAACAGCTGATTGAGCAGAAAAGACTAACCATGGGTTAAGGGGGGGCAAAATAAATTCGGCTTCCTACCCCAATAAGGACTATTTCTGCAATTCCATAGAAATAGGAGCAGGGACATTGACTTATCCCTGCTCTGATGCTATCTTAATAGAAAATAGAATAATCAATGCCTGAAAAACTCGTTTGAATAAGTTCTGAGTTCGGCATATGAAACGAGCTGAATGCGGGCTGAATGAGAAAAAATAGCTCGGAAAATATGGAATATGCATAGTTCGGAAAGTATTGAAAACACTACGTTTTTTGCTTTATTTTCCGCTGCATATTCTATATTGGAAAGAATGGGGTTCAGGAGGCCGCTGGTTCAAGTCCAGTCACTCGGACCAAAAAAAGAAAGAGCTGTTTATGCAGCTCTTTCTTTTTTTGATATGCGCCGCCCGATAATACGCCGAGCGGCGGGTCATACTGAAAACAAAGAAAAAGGAGGCGGGAGACATGAGACAATACGATGTGACCGGCATGAGCTGTGCGGCGTGTCAGGCGCGGGTCGAAAAGGCGGTCTCGCAGGTGTCCGGTGTTCAGTCTGTCGCCGTCAGCCTCCTGACCAAGCGCATGGCTGTGGAGGGCAATGCCGCCGATGCCGCCATCATCCAGGCGGTCACCGATGCCGGATACGGTGCGACTGTGCGGGGCGTTTCGCCCAAGCCGACCGCGTCCGATGAACTCGCGGATACGGAAACGCCCGCCTTAAAAAAACGCCTGTTTGTCAGCCTCGGCTTTCTGCTCGTTTTGATGTATGTGTCCATGGGACACCGTATGTGGAGCTGGCCGCTGCCCGCGGCGCTCTCCGAAAACCCCGTGGCGCTCGGCCTTGTGCAGCTGCTGCTGACGGCGGTCGTCATGCTTATCAATAAAAAATTCTTTGTGTCCGGCGTTCGGAGCGTGCTTCACGGCGCGGCGAATATGGACACGCTCGTGGCGCTCGGCTCGGGCGCGTCCTTTGTCTGGAGCGTGTATGCGCTGTTTTGCATGACGGATGCGCTGGTAAAAAACGGAATTTCTGCTGCGTCGGCGTGGCTGAATGAATTCTATTTTGAATCCGCCGCGATGATTCT
>JAZUEL010000070.1:0-24431 GCA_045640125.1 Oscillospiraceae bacterium | reverse complement strand
ATGCCGGAGGAGCTCGCCTCGGACGAGGACATGGCGGAGACGGTCTCCGACCGCGAAATGAGTTTTCGCATCCACAGGGCGCTGCACGAGCTGCCGGAGCCTTACAAGGAAGTGTTTCAGCTTCGCGTGTTCGGGGAGCTGAGCTTTGCGCAGATCGGAGATATCTTTGGAAAAACCGAGAACTGGGCGCGGGTCACCTATCATCGCGCCCGCATAAAAATTCAGGAAAGGATGGGGATCCATGAACGATAACTGTGCGGTCGTCCGCGATCTGCTGCCGCTGTATACAGACGATGTATGCAGTGCCGCGAGCCGTGCGATGGTCGGGGAACACCTGGGGCAGTGCCCCGATTGCGCGGCGCTGCTCGAGCAGATGAAAAGCCCCTCGGTGGAGGCGGCGCTGATGGAGGAAAAGGAGAGCGTACTCACGCATGAGCGCCGCCGCTTCCGGCGTAAAAGTGCCGTGGCGGGGGGCATCATCGCAGGCATTTTGTGCCTGCCGCTGCTGATCTGTTTCATCGTGATTCTGGCGCAGGGGCACGGCGCGGACTGGTTTTTCGTGGTGGCGGCCTCGCTGCTGCTCGCGGCATCGGTGACGGTGGTGCCGCTGTGTATGCCGACGCATAAGGGACTGTGGACGCTGAGCGCGTTTACGATTTGTCTGCTGCTTCTGCTCGGCGTGTGCGCCCTTGTGACGGGCGGCGGACGCTGGTTTCCGACGGCGGCTTCGGCTTGTCTCTTCGGGCTTTCGGTGGTGTTTTTGCCTTTCGTTCTGCGGAGCGATCTGTTTGACAGGGTGAAGCACAAGACCGTCTGGGTCTTCGGCATCGACACGGCGCTGCTGTATCTCATGTTTCTCTGCATCGGTCTGCGGACGCATAACCAGAGCTATTGGCCGATGACGCTGGCGGTGAGCGTGCCGCTGGTGCTGTTCGCGTGGGCGCTGATGCTGCTGATCGCGCTCCCGCGCTGTAACGGCTGGAAAAAAGCGGGCTTCTGCACGGCGCTGACGGGCGTGTTCACGTTCTTCGTCAATACCTTCGTCGGCTGGGGACTCGCAACGCCGCTGCCGCCGCTCATCGGCTTCGCGGACGCGGAGGCGGCGGTGTTCACGCTGATCCTGCTCGGCGGGCTCGGTCTCGGTGCGATATTCTTCGTCCTCGGTGTGCGGCGGGACAAAACAAGGAGGAACGAAACATGAAAAAGGTCTTATTAACGGTCTTTATGCTGGCGGTGCTGCTGCTTTCGGGCTGCCGCGCGGTGAATGCGTATCTCGACGACGGAAGCTATCAAACGGGGCCGGTGGAGCTGACCGACAAGGTGGAGAACCTTGATATCGAATGGGCATCGGGCGCGGTGGAAGTCAAGTACGGCGAGGGCGTGACCGTCACGGAGACTGCCAACCGCGCACTGGACGAGAATACGAGCCTGCAGTGGTATTTGGACGGAACGACGCTCCGCATCCGCTTCTGCAAGGCGGGCGGCTTGGTCAGCGGGACGCTGAATCTGAACAAGACCCTGACGGTCACGATCCCCGAAAACACGGAGCTGACAGAGCTGTATATCTCGTCGGCCTCGGCGGATGTGACGACGGCGGCGATCGCGGCGCAGACCGCCAATATCGATGCCGCCTCCGGCGCGGTCAGGACGGAGCTTATCGGCTGCGGCAAGGCGGAGATCGGAACGGCTTCGGGGGCTGTGACGGCGACCCTGCGCGGCTGTAAGGACACGAAGATCGTCACGGCCTCGGGCAAGGTTAAGGCATCGCTGACGGACTGCGAAACGGTTTCGCTGGAAACCGCCTCCGGCGATATCGGGGCGGTGCTGACCGGCTGCGGTACGGCGGAGATCGACACGGCCTCCGGCAAACAGACCCTCGCCGTGACCGATTTGCTTCGGGAGCTCTCCGTGGATACCGCCTCCGGCGATGTCACGCTGACGCTGCCGGAAACACTCGGCTTCACCGCCGAGGTGGACACCGCGAGCGGGAAATTTGAAAGCGAGCTTCCCGTGAGCATGAGCGGCGGACGCTACGTCTGCGGTGACGGCGCGGCGGCGCTGGATTTGGAGACCGCCTCCGGCGATGTTCATATCACCCGCGCAAAATAAGGCCTTTAGACAGCAAGAGGGAGACAGTCATTCGGCTGTCTCCCTGTTTTGAGCTTTATATGGTGACAAACCCCCCAGTCGCCTGCGGCGACAGCTCCCCCGAGGGGTGCCTTTTCTGCCTCCCTTGGGGGGAGATGCCCACGTTAGTGGGCGGTGGGGGGTGTTAGATTCCCGTGGGAGGAAAATCAGCTTTCGCGGACAGTGCCCGCAAGCAGCTTCGACATTTTCTTGATGTCGGCGTTGGCGGTGTTGATGCAGAGGTCGTAGTTTTCCTTTTCGCCCCAGCGCAGACCGGTGTAGTAGTCGTAGTAGCGGGCGCGGTTTTTGTCGAGCTGCTGGATCTGCTTGCGCATTTCCTTCTCCGTCATGTTCGCGTCGGCGTTGCGCTCCATGCAGCGCTTGACGCGGCTTTCCATATCGGCGTAGACGAAGATGCGCAGCGGCTTCTGCTCGCGCAGGATATAGTCGGCGCAGCGTCCCACGATGACGCAGTCGGAGCTTTCCGCGAGGGAGCGGATGATGTCGCTCTGGGCGTGGTAGACCGACTGGGCAAGCTGGAACTGGTAGTCCGACACAAAGGAGAGACTCTGCCCGATGGTGATGGGGAAGAGGCTGTGGGGCGTGTGCTCCACGACCTGCTGGACGTATTCCTCGGACAGCGAGGTGTGCTCGGCGATCTGGGTGATGATCTCCTTGTCGAAGTAGTCGATGCCGAGCTCCTCGGCGAGACGGCGACCGAGCTCGCGTCCGCCGCTTCCGAACTGGCGGGCGATGGTGATGATCTTGTTCATGCGAGAGCCTCCTATTATGTTCTGCATGGGATTATACCGCAATTTCCGGCGGCGGTCAAAGCTTTTTTCGCTAAAATTCGCGGCTTGTCAGACACGGGGGAATATGATAGAATCAGAAGGTCTGAAAGGATGATGAAGGAATTGAAGATCAACCGAAAAAGCCTGAAGAAAAAGTCCATCGCCGCGATCCACGACGGCAAGACCAGCGTCGTGGTGATCGGTCTTGTTTTTATCGTGCTGCTGCTCGTGCTGGAGCTGCTGTCCATGAAGGTCAGCGGCGAGTGGGAAATGCTGAAGGAGATGACCGCCGCGGTCATGCAGGGCGGCGAGCTCGTGCTGCCCGAAACGGAAGGCTCCTTTGCCGCGGAGCTTTTGATCCTCGCGCTCGACGTGATGGGCATGATGCTCTCCGTGGGCTTCGTCATCGCCTGTCTGAACACGAGCCGCCGTCTGGGCGCGGCACTCGGCAATCTGTTCGACGGCTTCGCCATGTTCTTCCGTGCGCTGGCGGTGGTGATCCTGCGTTCGGTGATCCTTTCCCTGTGGTCGATGCTCTACGCCGTCCCCGTGGGCTGGCTGATGACAAAGGGCGGCTTCTGGAGCGGCTATGCGCCGCTTATCTGTCTGCCGCTGCTGATTCCGGCGGTGCGCGCCTTTTACGGCTACCGTCAGGCGGTGTATCTCATGCTGGACAACCCCCTCATGAACGCCATGCAGTGCCTCAAGGCAAGCACGCAGCTCATGGAGGGGCGCAAGGGCGAGCTGTTCAAGCTCGACCTCAGCTTCCTGGGCTGGTATCTGCTGTGCCTGATCCCGCTTGTGACGATCTGGGTGCTCCCCTTTACCAATGTATGCTATGCCGGATTCTATGACGAGATCCTGGAGCAGTATGCCGCGGATCACAAATTCGCCCAGCCGAACGAGCAGCCGGACGATCTGGATGACGGCTGGGGCAGCGACGACGGAGAATAAAACAACAGGCTCGACGCAGCGTTTCGCATCGAGCCTGTTTTGTATGTTTAATACTGATAATACCCTCCGTAGGAATCCGGCTTTGGTCGGAAATACACGCCGGAGACCAGCCCGCAGGCGGCGAAGGTCGTGAACATGGACGAGCCTCCGTAGCTGATAAAGGGCAGTGTGATGCCGATGACGGGGGTCAGCCCGATGGACATTCCGATGTTGATGAAGGTCTGGAAAGTCAGCGATGCCGCCACGCCGAAGCAGATCAGCATGCCGAAGGTATTGCGCGCCTTGAGTCCGACGACGACACAGCGGATGATGATGCAGACGAGCAGCAGCAGGATGATGACCGAGCCGATGAAGCCGAGCTCCTCGCTCGCGGAGGCGAAGATATAGTCCGCGTGCTGGCTGTCCAGATAGTTGGACTGCACCTGCGTGCCGTGGAACAGTCCCTGCCCTTTGAGCCGCCCCGCGCTGACGGCTTTTTTTGCCAGATTCGGCTGCCAGTTCACGTCGTAGCCGAGCGGGTCGATGGTGGGGTCGTAGGGCGCGAGGATGCGCTCCTTGTGGCGGTCGGAGAGGAAGTTATCCCACGCAAAGGGGATCACGACCGCGAGCGCTGCGCTGCCGAACAGAAACCAATAGAGCTTCACGCCGCCGACGAACATCAGAATGATGAAGATGAACAGAAACACCAGCGCGCTGCCGAGGTCGCTCGAGACCCACATGATGAGCACGAACAGCAGCCCGAAATGCGCCAGAAGCTGTCCGACGGAGAGGATGGATGAGAGCTCGCGGTATTCCTTCAGATAGGAAATATGCTTGGAGCAGAGGACGATGAAGATGATCTTCACGAGCTCTGTCGGCTGAAAGGAAACGATGCCGAGGTTGATCCAGCCGGTGTTGCCGCCGATCTCCACGCCGAAGGGGATGAGCAGCAGCAGGAGGACGATCTCCGCGACCAGCATCACCGGCCAGCGGTCGGCGAAAACGTCCACGTCGATGAGCGTGAAGAAGAAATAGCAGCCTATACCGATGATGAGCGCTGCGCCCTGCACGAGCGGGTAGTGCGCGCCGTATTTGGTGGTGGCGCTGGCGATGACGACGATGCCGAGCAAAGAGGCGGCCAGACACAGCGCGAACAAAACCAGATCCGTTCGCCGGAGAAAGTCCTTCAGCATGGACAGCTTCAGTTTCACGGCCAAACCTCCTTTTTACCAAAATCCATGCTATTATAACACATAGAATCTCAATGCGCAACGGAGCTTATACCATGAATGAACATCAGGGCCACAGACAGAGACTGCGTCAACGCTTTTTGAGGCACGGGCTCGACAATTTCGACGACCACACGGCGCTGGAGCTGCTGCTGTTCTATGCGCTGCCGCGGATGGACACCAACCGGCTGGCTCACCGCCTGCTCGATGCCTTCGGCAGTCTGGACAACGTGCTGGATGCCACGCCGGAGGAGCTCATGAGCGTGGAGGGCATCGGGGAAAACGCCGCGGCGCTCATCCGCATGATTCCGGCGATGGGTGCGCGGTATATGATGAGCAAGAGCCGGATCGGCAGCATCATCACCACGTCGGAGGATGCCGGAGCCTTTGTACTGCCGTATTTCATGGGCAGTCGGGAGGAGCGGATCCTGCTGGTCTGTCTGGATGCCAAGCTGAAGGCTTTTGACTGCCACGTGCTCGCCACGGGCGATGTGACGAGGGCGAATGTGAGCGTGCGTAAGGTGATGGAATATGCCATGAGGCGGAATGCGCCGACGGTGCTGATGGCGCATAACCATGTGGGCGGGCTGGCGATTCCCTCGAAGGAGGATGTGGAGTCCACGATCCGCCTGCGGGCGCTGCTGCGCAGCGTCGGGATCGAGCTGGTGGACCATATCGTAGTCGCAGACGATGATTTTGTCTCCATGAGAGACAGCGGATATCTGGATGAAAAATCGAAAGCAGAAAAATGAATATGCAGAATAAGCCGCGCGCGGCTGCATATCCTCCGAAACTCTGCTTCGCCCAAAAGTTTGTAATGTTGTTATGACAACAAAAACACTTTGCGCAAATAGAGTGAAAATGCAATACAGAGAATTACAGGAAATGGTAAAAAAGAATGTAATTCCCTGTTTTCAAGCATTTTTTCCTTGTTGGAAACTCTGTTGAGAATGTCGATAACTTCCTGCATTAATAAATGGAAAAGATATTATGGTAACTTGTCGAAGCGGGGGCTTTTATTGTCCTGTGAGACCGAAAATGCTTGAAGTACAGTGCTTTTTGTTATGCGAATAAAGTCGAAAAACAGCGAATAAGCATACAGAGCGCATCCGAAATTACGAAGCGTAATCATAAAAACGAAAGAGAAATATTGACTTGCCGTGCATGGTGTGGTACAATACCTCGGCTGGCAGGTCCGGCGTGCTACTGTGGCTCAATGGCAGAGCAGCTCACTCGTAATGAGCAGGTTGTCAGTTCGATTCTGACCAGTAGCTCCAAAAGCCCTCATCCGAAAGGATGAGGGCTTTTGCCTACCTTTTCATATTCCGTTATTTCTTCTTCTTGAAAATGTCTTTGCGGAAGAGGATGAGGTTGAAGGCGATGAACAGACCGATGCAGGCGAGGAAGGTGATGAGCGAGCCGGTGGGGCTCTTGGGTGCGACACCCATCAACAGCAGGAAGGGGAAGCCGAACACGATCGCCCAGAGCTGGTGATACACGAGGTTGTCCGCCGCCTGCGTCTTGAACTGGGGGTCCACCTCGCGCAGCAGGATCGCGCCGGTGGAGGCGGTGCCGGTCTGCGTGCCGTATATGGAGGCGAAGGCCTCGTATTCGTACATGGGGAACACCCGCTTGCAGACCAGGCGGTGGTAGCCGTAGGTGACGACCGCGCCGAGCACGCAGATGATGGTCAGCGGCACGAAGAAGCCGGGCTCGGTGAAGGCGGAGAGGTCGATGGCGGCGATGGACGCGACGACCATGATGTCGAACATGAAGCCCGCGATGCGGTTTTGCATAAAGTTGTTGGTGTATTCGCGTTTGATGACGCCCTTTTTCTTCAACCCGCGCAGGATGCTTTTAATAAGAATGGCGGAGAGTGTTGAGAACAGGAACTGGAAGCCCCAGATGAGGCTCTGCACCGTTCCGCCCAAGCCGCCGAGCACGCCGGTTTCGACGATGCAGTTTACGCCCCGCATGATGAGATACGCCACGAGATAGCTCGAGAACACCAGCGCCATCTGGATGGTGAACTTGTCCATGGATTCGCTGAGAGGGATCTCGCCCTCGCCCTCGTAGTCCGCGACGGTGAGCCGGTCTTTGACATCCTCGCCCAGCTCGCCGTGGATGATGCCCTTGCGGCGCAGGTGGTTGAGGAAGATGACCCCGCCGACGCTCGCGGAGACGAAGCCCATGGCGGCGACGGTGAGACCGAAGCTGGTGCCGTTCGTGAAGCCGTACTGGACCTCATAGGTGTGACCCCAGCTGTACGCCTGCCCGGGGCCCTGCCCGTAGCCCATGGGGAGCAGCGTGCCGGCGGCGTAGAAGCTGCCCATGATTTTATAAAGAATGAGCGACACGGCGAGACCGACCATGCCCTGCAGAACGTAGCCGTTCACGACGGCGACACCGCAGTCGAACGCGCCGGTCTTGGAGCGCTTGTCCTGCTTTTTGTCCATGTTTCGCAGCGCCATGGCGGCGAAGCCGAGACCGAGACCGTGGTAGGTGAGCATCTCCAGCGTGCCGCGGGTGATGAGCTCCGTGCCGAAGATCTTCCGGATCGCCCAGAGCACGACCAGCAGAATGAAGCCGCCCAGCACGGAGCTGGGGATCATCAGCCGCTTGAGCGGAGTGATGAGGTTGCGGAGGGTGTTCGCCAGAATCATGGCGAGGAGCAGGGCGGAAAGCGTGATGATGAAGGACCAGACGTTCACGTCCCAGAAATTCATGCCCGTAGTCATAGAAGAATACCTTTCTTTGTGAAACTGTGTATAGGAAGCGTGTCAGCCGATCTTGTCATTCAGCGCGCGCAGGACTTTCTCGAAGCAGTCCAGCTCCGCGGGGCTGAACTCGTCCCGCAGAGACTCGACGGCGTTTTGGAGGAAATCGCAGTCGGTGTCGTAATAGGAGTAGAACTTATCGGAAACGGAGACGCGGCATTCGCGCTTATCCCCCTCCGAGCCGCTGCGGGTCACATAGCCCTTGGCGGAGAGATTGTTGATCTTGTAGGTGGCGTTGGGCTGGCTGATGCCGAGCGTGTCGGCGAGCGCGGAGACGGTGGGGTTTTCGAGCAGATAGATAACGTCCGCTGCGAAAGCCTCCGTTGCGCTGAGCGAGCCGTCCTTTTCGCGGATGCGACCGAAGAGCTCGCGGTAATGCACCAGCCGGAGCTTGTGATAAAAGGTCTTGAGAACTTCAAAGGTCATCGAGAGCTTTCTCCCTTTCAATTACTTCAAAAACTGGATTTATTTTAGCGGTTTTGGATTTGTTTGTCAATGCCTGCCGGGTGATTTACTTTTTTCATTTCAATGTTATAATAGTGTCGAATCAAGTAGATTTTGCGGGGATGTGAGACTATGAACATACAAAAGCTGCAAAAAAGTCTGAACGAACAGTTCGGCGGACAGGTGACGGTGCGGGAGGAGGACGGCTGCCGCATCGTATCGGGCGAGCTGGACGACTGGAACGACATCGTCCGCGCCTGCTATCTGTGCGCGGAGAAATTCTCCGAAACCCACGTCGTGAACGACATCCGCTTCACCGGCGGGGAGGATACGTCCGTCAAATACCCCGCCCTGCGGGACGAGGCGCTCGAGGGCGAGAGCCCCGACGTGCTCATCATCGGCGGCGGCATCTCGGGCGCGGCGATCCTGCGCGAGCTCACGAAGTGGAAGCTCGATGTGCTGCTCATCGAAAAGGGCAGCGACCTCGCCGCGGGCACCTCGAGCCGCAACACCGGCGAGGTGCACCCGGGCATCGACCTCGGCAAAGGCTCGCTCAAGCAGCACTATGAAATTCTCGGCAACCACGCCTTCGATACGCTCTGCGAGGAGCTGGACGTGCCCTTTGAGCGCTGCGGGCAGTATGCCTGCGTGAAAAGTCCGTGGCTGCGGCTGCCGCTGGCGCTGATGGCGTGGCAGCGGCGCATAGTCTGCCACACGCGCGGCACGCGCATCATGGGCAAAAAGGAGCTCTACGAGCACAACCCGCAGCTCGCCCCGGGCTACGCCTTCGCCGTCTACGACTGGTCGGCGGGCGTTGTCTGCCCCTATGCGCTCACGATCGCCTACGCCGAAAACGGCGTGAGCAACGGCGGGCGCGTCAGCCTGAACACCGCCTGCCTCGGCATGGAGGTGGAAAACGGCAGGATCACGGCGGTGCATACCAACCGCGGCACGATCCGCCCGAAGCTCGTCGTGAACGCGGCGGGCACCTTCTGTGAGGAGATCGCCCGCATGGCGCAGGACCGCTTCTTCTCCATCCACCCGCGCAAGGGGACGAACTCCATCGTTGACAAGACCGACCGCGGTCTCATCCGCGGCGTGGCCTCGGGCGCGCTCGACAAGTCCAACGCCAAAGCCCACACCAAGGGCGGCTGCATCGCTCCCACGGCGCACGGCAATCTGCTCGTCGGGCCGGATGCCATCGAGACATGGGAAAAGGAAAACTACGAAACGACCCGCGAGAGCGTCAAGGCGAGCTTCGACAAGCAGCGCCGTACCGTGCCGACGCTCACCGAGCGGGACATGATCACCTGCTTCACCGGCGTGCGCGCGCCGACCTTCGAGGAGGACTTCATCCTCGAGCAGGGGCGAAAGACGAAAAACATCGTCCATGTCGCGGGCATCCAGTCGCCGGGTCTGACGGCGGCACCCGCCTTTGCCGTCGATATGGCGGCGCTGTGCGTGAAGATCCTCGGCGGCGCGGAGAAAAACGAGAGCTTCGATCCGCACCGCAAGGGCTACGGGCGCGTGGCGAAAATGAGCCTCGGTGAGCGGCAGAAGCGGATCGAAGAAAACCCCGACTACGGCGTGATCGTCTGCCGCTGCGAGGAGATCTCCAAGGGCGAGATCATTGACGCGCTGAAAGCGCCCATCTGCGTTCCGACGGCGGACGGCATCAAGCGCCGCGTGAGACCCGGCTCGGGACGCTGTCAGGGCGGCTTCTGCGGGCCGCTCGTGACGCAGATCATCGCGGACTATCTGGGCGAGCGCGCCGAGAGCGTCACCAAGGACGGCGGCGGCTCGGTCATCAACCTCGGCGTCAGCAAGGGGGAGGGCAAGATATGAAATACGACGTAACGGTCATCGGCGGCGGTCCCGGCGGTCTCGCGGCGGCGATCGCGGCGAAAAAGGCGGGGGCATCCGTGCTGCTCATCGAGCGTGAGGCGCAGCTCGGCGGGATGCTGAAGCAGTGCGTCCACGACGGCTTCGGGCTCCAGCGCTTCGGCGAGCGGCTGACCGGCCCCGAATACGCCGAACGCTTTATCCGCGAATTTTCCGAGCTCGCCATCGACCATATCACGCTGGGCTTCGTCACGGCGGTGGAGAAAAGCGAAAGCGGCTATGAGCTCGCGGTCGTGACGCGGCAGGGCATTCAGACGGTGGAAACGGCGGCGATCGTGCTCGCCACGGGCTGTCGGGAACGCACCGGCAAGCAGGTCGGCATCCACGGCACCCGCCCCTCCGGCGTTATCACCGCCGGTGCGGCGCAGCATTATGTAAACCTAATGGGGCTCATGCCTGCGAAGCGCGCGGTCATCCTCGGCTCGGGCGACATCGGGCTCATCATGGCGCGGCGGCTGACGCTCGAGGGCGCGCAGGTGCTGGGCGTGTATGAGATTCTGCCCTATCCCTCGGGGCTGGCGCGGAACATCAGCCAGTGCCTGAACGACTTCGGCATCCCGCTGCACCTCTCCAAGACCGTGACGCGCGTGTTCGGCACGGAGCGGCTGGAGGCGGTGGAGATCTGCGATGTGGACGAGAATCTGAATCCCATCGCCGAAACGGCGGAGCGCGTGGAATGCGACTGCCTGCTGCTGTCCGTGGGGCTGATTCCCGAAAACGAGCTGGCGAAGAAGATCGGCTGTGCGATGAACGAAAAGGGAACCGCGCCGGTCTGCTCCGCCACGCTGGAGACCTCCATGGAGGGCGTTTTCGTCTGCGGAAACGCACAGCGCGATTTCGACGTGGTGGACTGGGTCTCCAAATCCGGCGACACCGCCGGACACAACGCCGCCGTGCTGGCGACGGGGCAGGGGACGGCGATCGAATTTGTTCAGCCGAAAAACGCGGATGCCGTGAAGCAGCCCATCGGGGAGGAGGACATCGTCTGCATCGTCTGCCCCAACGGCTGCATCATGCACCGCGGCGACGGCGGCACGATCACCGGCAACCGCTGCCCGCGCGGCGCGGCATTCGCCGAGGCGGAGCGGACGCATCCCACCCGCAGCGTCACCTCCACGGTCAAGACCCTCTTTGCGGACAGACCCGTGCTGCCGGTCAAGACCTCGGGCGAGGTGCCGAAGGAGCGCGTGGCGGATGTGATGGCGGTCATTGACTCGCTGCTGCTTGGGCATGAGGTCGCGGTGGGCGACCCCGTGGCGGAGAACGTGCTCGGGCTGGGCGTAAACGTGGTAGCGACAGGGAGTTATCATCCCGAAAAGGAGTGAATGCCATGAGTGAACGGCTGATACTTGCCTTTGACGTGGGCACGCAGAGTATGCGCGCCGTGCTGGTCACGCCGCAGGGCGACATCCTCGATGCGGAGCAGAAGGTTTACGACGAGGCGTATTTCTCCCTGCAGCCGAACTGGGCGGAGCAGGATGCCGATGTCTATTACGACGCGCTGTGCGCGGTGTCGCGGGCACTGCTGGCGCGGAACGCGGAGCGGCGGGAAGACATCGCGGCGGTGGTGATGACGCAGATGCGCGACACGGTCGTGTGTCTGGACGAGGAGAGAAAGCCGCTCCGTCCCGCGATCGTGTGGCTCGATCAGCGGCGGGCGAAGGAGCTCCGGCCCATCCCGCTGAAGAAAAGGCTGCTGTTTGCACTGGTGGGGATGAGCGAGACCATCGATATGCTCTACCACACCTCTGTCTGCAACTGGCTCGCGGAGAATGAGCCGGCCATGTGGGAGCGGATGGACAAATACGTCCTGCTCTCCACCTACCTCAACTATAAGCTCACGGGCGAGCTCGCGGATGCCGTGGCATCGCAGATCGCCATGTTCCCCTTTGACTACAAAAAACGGACCTGGGACAAAAACGGCATCACGCGCTGTCTGTATAACATCCCGCAGGACAAGCTATGCGAGCGTATCGTGCCCTCGGGCGAGACGCTCGGGCATATCACGGAGAGCGTCAGCGCGGAGACGGGCATCCCCGCGGGGCTGCCGCTTATCGCGACCGGCTCGGACAAGGGCTGCGAGACGCTGGGACTGTCCGTGATCGAGGAGGGGCGGGCGGCGCTGAGCTTCGGCACGACGGCGACGGTGCAGTTCGTCTCGAAGAAATACTACGAGCCGACACCGCTGATGCCGTCCTATCCCGCCGTGCCGAACGAACTTTTCAACGGCGAGATCCAGCTTTTCCGCGGCTACTGGATGCTGACCTGGTTCAAGCAGAATTTTGCCGAGACCGAATGCGAGGAAGCCAAACGGCTGGGCTGCGCCGCGGAGGAGCTGCTGAATAAGCACCTCGCGGATGTCCCCGCCGGCTCGGACGGTCTGCTGCTGCTGCCCTACTGGACCCCGGGACTGGCGCATCCCGATGCCCGCGGTGCGATGATCGGCTTCTCCGACGTACACACCAAATACCACATCTACCGCGCCATCATCGAGGGCATCAACTTCGGTCTGATGGAGGGGCTCGCCGCCATGGAGAAGTCCTCGGGACAGACCATCACGGAGCTCTATGTCGGCGGCGGCGGCTCGCGCTCGGACGAGATTTTGCAGATCACGGCGGATATGTTCGGGCTGCCCGTACGGCGCATCCAGACGAACGAGGCAAGCTGCCTCGGCGCGGCAATGTGCGCCTATGTGTCGCTGGGCGAGTTCGCGGACTATCCGAGCGCCATCGACAGCATGGTACACGTGAAGGATGTATTCGAGCCGGACGAGCGGCAGCATGAGCTGTATGCCGCCCTCTATCGGGATGTCTATAAGAAATACTACAAAACGCTCCGTCCGCTGCACAAGCGGCTGCGGGCGCTGACGGGGAGGGAGCAGGCATGAGCAAAGCGTATAAAGGCTTTGAGCCCCGCTGGGTGAAGCAGCCCGCGCCCGCGGACAGCCTACGCAGCATCTTCCGCTGGGGCGACCCCGGGTTCGTGAAATATCCCAAGGAATCCTTATATAAAATGATGAAGGACAGCTTCGGGCTCACGGACGCGGATTTTGCCGACTACGCCGTGAATACGGGCTTTGAGCCCGTGGACTTATCCGAGTATCCCACCCGCATGACGGAGGCTCAGCTCGGCGCGCTGCGGAACATCGTCGGCGCGGACTGGGTGTCGGTCACGGACTATGACCGCCTTTCCGTCGCCTACGGCAAGACGGGCTATGATATGCTGCGGATGCGGGAGCACCGCTTTGAGTCCCTGCCCGACGCGGTGGTCTACCCCGACACGACGGAGCAGGTGGAACGCCTTGTCGCGTGGTGCGCGGAAAACCGCGTGCCGCTCACGGTCTACGGCGGCGGCTCCTCCGTGACCCGCGGCGTGGAGCCGGCCAGGGGCGGCGTGAGCCCCGATATGCGCCGCCGCTTCAACAAGGTGCTGGACTTCAACGAGACCGACCAGACGATCACCGTGCAGGCGGGGATGTCGGGGCCCGCGCTCGAGCAGGCGCTGAACGAGGCGGTCACGCGCTTCGGCGCGCAGCGCGCCTATACCTGCGGCCACTTCCCGCAGAGCTTTGAATATTCCAGCGTCGGCGGCTGGGTCGTGACCCGCGGCGCGGGGCAGAACTCGACCTACTACGGTACGATCGCGGACATCGTTCTGTCCCAGCGCTACGCAACGCCGCGCGGCACGGTGCAGACACCGCACTACCCCCGCGAGGCGACCGGTCCCAACCTCAATCAAATCATGATGGGCTCGGAGGGTAGCTTCGGCGTGCTGACCGAGGTGACCTTAAAAATCTTCCGCTATATGCCCGAAAACCGCGTCCGCTTCTCCTATATATTTAAGGACTGGCCGACGGCGATGGACGCGGCGCGCGAGATGATGCAGGCGGAGTGCGGCTTTGCGAGCGTGTTCCGGCTCTCCGATCCCGAGGAGACGAATCTCATGCTGCGGCTCTACAACGTGGACGATACGCCCCTGCATCCGCTGCTCGACAAGCTCGGCTACAAGGATATGCAGCGCTGTCTGTTCCTCGGCTTCACGGACGGCGAGCGCGGCTTTAGCCGCAACGTCGCGAAAAACATCCGCCGCATCGCGCGGAAGCACGGCGCACTGAGCCTCGGCGGCTTCGTGTGCAAAAGCTGGGAAAAGGGACGCTTCAACGACCCCTATCTGCGCGACACGATGATGGATTTCGGGGTCATCACCGACACGCTCGAATGCTCCGTCAACTGGTCGAACATGGCGCAGGTGCATGAGGACGTGCGCAGGGTCTGCCACGCGCTGCCGAACTGCATCGTCACCACGCATATGTCCCACTGCTATCCGCAGGGGGCGAATCTGTATTTCATCTTCATCAACCGCCTCGCGGATGCCGACAGCTTTAAGCGCTACGTCGATTCCATCCTCGATGCCATTCAGCGCTCCGGCGCGGCGATCAGCCACCACCACGGCATCGGCAAGCTCTTTGCGCCGTGGCTGGAGGGCTATCTCGGCAGGACGGAATACGGCGCGGTGCGTGCGCTCAAGGACTATTTTGACCCCGACTACACGATGAATCCCGGCGGCACGATCGGGCTCGATCTGCCGGAGGAACAGAAGCATTTTAAGGAGAACTGACATGGCAAAATGTCTCGGTGTGTTTGACAGCGGCTTCGGCGGGCTGACGGTGCTCAAGGAGCTTTTGAAGGAAAACCGCTTTGATAAGATCGTCTACTTCGGCGACACCGCCCGCGTGCCCTACGGGACGCAGAGCGCGGACACCATTGTTCATTACTCCCTGCAGGATGTCCGCTTCCTCGCGGAGCAGGGCGCGGACGAGATCGTGATCGCCTGCAACACCGTGTCCGCCGCGGCGATGGACGCGCTGAAAGAGGAGTTCTCCATGCCCGTCCACGGCGTGATCGACGTGGCGGCGGAGGGCGCGGCGCGGGCGACGAAAAACAAAAAGGTCGGACTCATCGCCACCCCCGCGACGGTGAAAAACGGCGCGTATGAGCGAAAGCTCCGCGAGCTGGACGCGGATATCACGCTGTATCCCGTGGCGTGTCCGCTGCTGGTGGTACTGGTGGAGTACGGCTTCATCAAGCCCGGGGACAAGGTGACGGCGGCGGCGTGCGAGCACTATCTCGCGCCGCTGAAGGATGCGGGCGTGGACACGCTCATCCTCGGCTGCACGCATTTCCCCGTGCTGGAGCACGCGATCGCTGCGACGATGGGGGAGGGCGTGAGGCTCATCAACAACGGCGTGGAGCTGGCGAAGAAAATGGATAAGACCGCGCCGGTCAAAACGCCGGAGCTGCGCTTTTTCGTCAGCGCCGATCCCGCAGGCTTTGACGAAAAACGCCGCATTTTCCTGCCGGAGACCATGCAGGCGGCGGCGGAGACGGTGGATATCGCAGGATACTGAGCCGATTCGCCGCAAAAAATGTTAAAAAAAATAAAACACCACTTTTCAAATACAAAGCTTTGTGGTACAATGATGCCGAATAAAAAAGTTTTTTTAGGAGGAACATACCTATGACCATTACCAAGGCTGTTGAAGGAACCGCCCTGACGCTGGCTCTGGAGGGACGTCTTGATACTACCACCGCGCCCCAGCTCGAAAAAGAAATCAACGACTCCGCCGACGGCATGACCGCTCTGACGCTGGATCTTGCCAAGCTCGACTATGTTTCTTCCGCCGGTCTGCGTGTGCTGCTTGCCGCTCAGAAGCGCATGAACAAGCAGGGCAGCATGGTCGTGAAGAACGTCTGCGAGGACATCATGGAAGTTCTGGAAATCACCGGCTTCTCCGACATCCTGACCATCGAGTAAAACCAAACCCGAACATACAAAAAGCTCCGAAGCGTTCTGCTTCGGAGCTTTTGTCGTAAATCGAAAATTTTTCATACTGCTTCATGGCAGTATCATAGTCACAGCATTTCAAAGATGCCGGCAGCGCCCATGCCGCCGCCGATGCACATGGTGACGAGGGCATATTTGCCCGCGGTCTCGGGGTCCTGCAGGTAGTCGAGCGCTTTCATGGTGAGGAAAGCACCGGTGGCACCCATGGGGTGACCGAGCGCCATAGCGCCGCCGTAGGGGTTGGTCTTCTTCCAGTCGAAGCCGAGCGTGTCGATGACGGCGAGGGACTGGCTGGCAAAGGCCTCGTTCAGCTCCACCACGTCCATCTGCTCGACGGTCAGACCGGTCTGCGCCATGACGCGGGGCACGGCGTAGATGGGGCCGAGACCCATGACGGTCGCATCGCAGCCCGCGACGGCGAAGCCGACCAGACGCGCGATGGGCTTGATGCCGAGCTCGTCCGCCAGCGCGCGATCCATCAGCACGACGTATGCGGCGGCATCGGTGGTCTGGGAGCTGGTGGCGGCGGTGACGGTGCCGTTTTCACGGAAGCAGGGCTTCATGCCCGCCATCTTCTCCATGGAGGTCTTGAGATTGCCGTCCATGTCGGCGAGGATGCCGTCGTCGTACTCGACGAGATTGCCGTCCTGATCGACGATGGGGATGATGCACTTGTTGAGCTTACCGGCCTTGCGGGCTTCGGCGGCGAGGGTATGGCTGCGCAGCGCCATCTCCTCCATGCGCTCGCGGGGGATGTTGTAGCGGTCAACGACGCGCTCGGCGGTCTCGCCCATGGTCATGTAGCCGCCCTCGTAGTTGTCGAGGATCCACGGATCCTTCTGTTCCTCGGGGTAGGGGCCGAAGCACTTCGTCATGCACTCGACACCGCCGGCGACCACGCAGCGCATCTGCCCCGCCAGAATGGCGTTGGAGGCGGTGGCGATGGCTTGCAGACCGGAGGAGCAGAAGCGGTTGATGGTCTGCGCGGAGACGGACTCGGGCAGCTCGGCGCGGTTGACGATGAGGCGGGAGGCGTTCATGCTCATCTCGTTCGTGGGGCTGGCGCAGCCGGTGATCACGTCGTCGATCAGCGCGGGGTCGAGCTGAGGGATCTTGGCGAGAACGCCCTTGAGGGTCTGGGCGGAGTATTCGATGGGGTGCATCTTGGAAAGACCGCCCTTGCGGGAGCGGCAGCAGGGACTGCGGCCATAGGCCACGATGACAGGTTCGTGATTCATTGTCAGTTCTCCTTATTGATATTTTTAAGTTGTTTATTGATGAGATAGAAGGCGGCGGCCGCGGTGAGCAGCTCCGCCAGCGGGGGCGTCCACCAGATCGCGCCGAAGCCGAAGATTTCCGGCAGGGTGAACAGGAGCAGACAGGGCATGGCGATGCCGCGCATAAGCGAGACGGTCAGCGAAAACTCGCTGCACAGCACGGACTGGAGATAGTAGCTCGCCGTGATGTTGAGCGCCATGAAGGGGAAATACAGCGCGATGATGCGAAGGATGCGCGGTCCGACGGCAAGCACCTCCGGCGTAACGTCCATATAGGCGCGGAGCATCGGCGCGGGCAGCAGCTCCACGGCGGCGAGAAAGATCACGGCGATGAGAAGCGCGCTTGTGAGCGCGTATTGCAGCACCTTTTTCATGCGGCAGTAGTCCTTCGCGCCGCAGCAGGCGGAGGCGATGGGCTGCAAAGCCCCGCCCACGCCGTAGGTCATGCTCAGCACCAGCACGCCGATGCTGGAGCAGGTGCCGTAGACGGCGAGCTCCGTCGCGCCGGAGAGGTGCATGATGCGGTTGTTGAACAAAATCGAGGTGAAAAACACGGAGAGGTCGGTGATAAAGGGGGAGAAGCCCGTTTTGAACACGGTCAGCAGCGTATGTCCGAAGCGCTTCGGCCACACCAGCCGCAGCGTGCATTTTTTGCGGAAGAAGTGGATGCACATGATGGCATCGGCGATGACCTGACACAGGACAGTGGCGATGCCCGCGCCCTCCATGCCCATGTCGAAGCCGAAGACGAGCAGCAGGTCGCCGAAGATGTTCAGCACGCCGCAGGAGGCGACGGCGACGGTGGCGAGCACGGGCGCGCCGTCGTTGCGTAGGAAGAAGATCAGCACCTGCCCCATGAGAAAGGCGGGGAGAAACCACGCGAGCCAGCCCGCGTAAGATTCCACATAGGGGAGCAGCGCCTCGTCCGCGCCGAAGAAGCGGTAGAGCGGGAAGCGGCAGAGCCGGAACAGCAGCACCAGCAGCGCCGAGGCGACGGCGGAGCCCAGCAGCGTCACGGAGAAATAGCTCTCGCCCTCCGTGTCCTTCGCGCCGCGCGCCACGCCCAGCATCACGCTGCCGCCTACGGCGAACAGCAGTCCCACTGCCATGATGAAGCTCCACATCGGATTCATCACCGCCATGGCGGCGGCACCGTTCGGCCCCTCGTACTGCCCGACGATGATGATGTCGGCGGTGGTGTAGATGGATTGGATGATGGCGCTGCCGAGCGCGGCGAAAAGATATTTTTGCCACACCCTGCGAAGATTTCCGGTCAGCAGTTCGTTCATGGTACAGTCCTGTATAGTTCAAAGTTAGCTAGCTAAATCGCTTGCATGATTATGATACCATACATTTTTACAGAAAACCACCCCTTTGCGGATTTTTTTCGGCAATTCGGGCATAAAAAAAGCGGGAGCCGAAGCTCCCGCGGATAGGGTATGGATTTGGTTTACAGGGCAGAGGTGGAGTCCACCAGCCGGATGTTCTGCTCCGAGAGGTATTCCCGCCAGGTGCGCCCGGGGTCGTGGTCGGTGACGACGGTGGAGATCTGGTCCATCGTGCCGACGGTGATGAATGCGGTCTTGTTGAACTTGTGGCTGTCCATGGCGAGGATGGTCTCCTTGGCGGATGCCATCATGGCCTGCTTGATGTTGGCGTTATTGATGCCCGCCTCGGTGAAACGGCCGTCGAGATCCATGCCGGTGCAGGAGATGATCGCCTTGTCAACGTGGAAGGTGCGGATGGTGTCGTCCGCCTTGCGTCCGAAGAAAGCGAAAACGTCCTGATCGAGGTTGCCGCCGGTGGAGTAGACGTTCCAGTCCTCATGGGCACCGGAGAGCTCCAGTATGATCTCAATGGAGTTTGTGACGATGGTGAGGCCTTTTTTGCCGTGCAGGGCGCGGACGACGAAGTAGCAGGTGGAGGAGTCGTCCAGCATGAGGAAATCGCCGTCGTCCACGAGCTTGGCGACCATCGCCGCCACGGTCTTTTTCTCCTCGACGTTCAGCTTTTTGCGAACGCGGAAGGGGGGCGCGTTGCGGCTGTCGGCGAGGGTCGCGCCGCCGTAGCATTTGTTGGCGAGCCCCAGCTCCTCGAGCGTGCTGAGGTCGCGGCGGATGGTCTCCTCGGAGACATCGAATTCCTGCGCAAGGTTGCCCACCAGAACACGCTCCTCGCGGCGAAGCTGTTCCATGATCTGATTGCGTCTTTCTGCTGCCAGCATAATACATTCACGCCTTTCCCACTCATTCAATCAAAATAGAACAAAAATACGCATAGAAAATAACAAAAACCACTTTACAAATTGGGATGTTGGAAGTAAAATGTGGTTTGGTGAGAAAATGTTGGAATGTTCTGATAAAAATCCACAACAAGCAACAATAATCCCCCAGCTTGTATGCTCATTATACACGCAAAATCCAAAATTGACAACATTTATTTAATCAGTCATGGATTTTCTGTTGATTTGTCAAAAAACAATATTCCCGAAGGAGATATGTATATGAAATTCGTCTATGATTTCAGCGAAGGCAACGGCTCCATGCGTGAGCTTCTGGGCGGCAAGGGCGCGAACCTCGCCGAAATGACCGTGATCGGTCTGCCGGTCCCGCAGGGCTTCACGGTCACCACCGAGGCCTGCACCCGCTACTACGACGACGGCGAGAAGATCGCCGACGAGATCGTCGCGGAGATCTTTGATCACGTCAAAAAGCTCGAGGAGATCACCGGCAAGCGCTTCGGCGATGCCGCCAATCCGCTGCTGGTCTCCGTGCGCTCCGGTGCGCGCGCGTCCATGCCCGGCATGATGGACACCATCCTCAATCTCGGCATCAACGCCGAGGTGGCGAAGTCCCTCGCCGAGCAGTCCGGCAACCCCCGCTGGGCGTATGACTGCTACCGCCGCTTCATCCAGATGTTCTCCGATGTCGCCATGGGCATCGACAAGGAATACTTCGAAGACCTCATCGCCGAGGCCAAGGCCGCCAAGGGCGTGAAGCTCGACACCGAGCTGGATGCCGACGACCTGCTGGCGCTGATCGAGAAGTATAAGGCGCTGTATCTCGAAAAGATGGGCGTGGAATTCCCCGCCGACCCCGCCACGCAGCTCATCGAATCCGTCAAGGCGGTGTTCCGCAGCTGGAACAACGAGCGCGCCATCAGCTACCGCCGCATGAACAACATCCCCGGCTCCTGGGGCACCGCCGTCAACGTGCAGTCCATGGTCTTCGGCAACATGGGCGATGACTGCGGCACCGGCGTGGCGTTCACCCGCGACCCCGCCACCGGCAACAACAAGCTCTATGCGGAATTCCTGATGAACGCGCAGGGCGAGGACGTTGTCTCCGGCGTACGCACCCCGCAGACCATCGAGCAGATGCACGAGACCGACCCCGCCTCCTATGACGCGCTCGTGAACATCGCCAAGACGCTCGAATCCCACTACAAAGATATGCAGGATATGGAGTTCACCATCGAGAAGGGCAAGCTCTATATGCTCCAGACCCGCAACGGCAAGCGTGCCGCGCAGGCGGCGCTGAAGATCGCCGTTGACCTCGTGAAGGAGGGTCTCTGCACCAAGGAGGAGGCCATCCTCCAGATCGACCCCAAGCAGCTCAACTCCCTGCTGCACCCCAACTTTGACGCGAAGGCGCTGGCGGAGGCCAAGCCCGTGGCGACCGGCATCGACGCTTCCCCCGGCGCAGCCAGCGGCGGCGTGGTGTTCACCGCCGAGCGCGCCAAGGAGCTGGGCAAGAAGCAGCCCGTCATCCTCGTCCGCAAGTTCACGAGCCCCGAGGACATCGAGGGCATGGCGGCCGCGCAGGGCATCCTGACCGCCACCGGCGGCAAGACCAGCCACGCGGCGGTCGTCGCCAAGGGCATGGGTGCCTGCTGCGTCGCCGGCTGCGGGGATCTCGTCGTCAATGAGGAAGAAAAGACCTGCACCATCGCCGGTCACAAGCTGAACGAGCTCGATGTCATCTCCATCGACGGCTCCACCGGCAAGGTCTATCTCGGCAAGATCCCCACCGTGGAAGCGGCGGGCAACGAGGACTATCAGACCATCATGGCGTGGGCGGATGAGATCCGCCGCCTGAAGGTCCGCACCAACGCCGACAACCCCGCCGACGCGGCGACCGCCATCAAGTTCGGCGCGCAGGGCATCGGTCTGACCCGTACCGAGCATATGTTCTTTGAGGCGGACCGCATCCCCGCCGTCCGCGAGATGATCGTCTCCGAGACCGAGGAGCAGCGCCGCAAGGCTCTTGACAAGCTGCTGCCCATGCAGCGCGGCGACTTCGTCGGCATCTACCGCGCCATGCAGGGACGGCCCGTCACCATCCGCCTGCTCGATCCCCCTCTGCATGAGTTCCTGCCCGAGAACGACGAGGACATCGCCACTCTCGCCGCCGAGATGGGGCTGACTTTCGAGCAGCTCAAGGCGACCGTCGCCCGCCTGCACGAGACCAACCCCATGATGGGTCACCGCGGCTGCCGTCTGGCGGTCACCTACCCCGAGATCGCGGAGATGCAGACCCGCGCCATCATCGAGGCCGCCATCATCGTCAAGAAAGAGGGCGTCGATCTCGTGCCCGAGATCATGATCCCGCTGACCTGCGAGCTCAAGGAGTTCCGCTTCGTCAAGTCCATCGTCAAGGAGACCGCCGACAAGATCATCGCCGAGTCCGGCATCGAGCTGAACTACCTCGTCGGCACCATGATCGAGATCCCGCGCGCCGCGCTGCTGGCGGACGAGATCGCCGCCGAGGCCGACTTCTTCTCCTTCGGCACGAACGACCTCACCCAGATGACCTTCGGCTTCAGCCGCGACGATGCCGGCAAGTTCCTCGACTCCTATTACAAGAAGCAGATCTTCGAGTCCGACCCCTTCGAGCGCATCGATCAGGCCGGTGTCGGCAAGCTGGTCGCCATGGCGTGCAAGGGCGGCCGCGAGGTCAATCCCGCGCTGCACCTCGGCATCTGCGGCGAGCACGGCGGCGAGCCCAGCTCCGTCGAGTTCTGCCACCGCACGGGTCTGGACTACGTGTCTTGCTCCCCCTTCCGCGTTCCCATCGCCCGCCTCGCCGCTGCCCAGGCCGCGATCAAGGATGGCAGGAAGTAATTTCCGTTTGCCGAGTTTACACTCACGATAGAGGATGCAAAGACGTTTGTTTACGCCTCCCGACGGGTGTACAACCGGAATGATCTTAAAGTAAAACTTTATATCTGAGCACGAATCCCTCTGCTGAATGATCGGCAGAGGGATTTTAACTTGCCAAACACCCCGACGGCAATCTGACAAGGAGTGTCGCCGGGGTGTTTGGGATATAGCGCCTTTTTCTGTTATGAAGTGCTCAACAGCATTTGGCAGTATTTTATGGATTTCATATTGTCTGATATATAGTCGATTCGGTAAAAACAGCATCCATCGCTTTGTCCCATGCTTCGGTCGGAATTTTGGATGCCTTCTGTGCCTCGAAGGCGACAGCGGCGATCCGGGCGTTTACGCATCGGGGAAGAAAGCGATCATAGAAGCCTGCACCCATACCCATGCGGCCACCGTTTTCGTCAAAGACCGTGCAGGGGCAAAGCACAAGGTCAATCTCCTCCGGCGGAATCACCGTGGAGCGCTCCAAAATCGGTTCCTCTATGCCGCAGTAGCCGCGGTGCCAGGCACCCTCTCCGTGGGGCAACAGAGCGATCATCTCGGTGTCACTGATGCACAGGGGATAGACAAAGCGCTTGCCTTCTGATTCGACAGATTGTTCCAGCGCCTCCAAACACACCTCGCCCCGTGTGGCGCGGTAGAGCATGACGGTTTTCGCCTGCTGAAACTCGTGACTGCGGAGGATGCTTTGCACGATCGCTGTGGATTTGGCTGCCCGCGACTCCGGCATCAGTCGATTTCGGGCTTCGATCTTCCTTTTTCGAAGCCATGTCCGGTAGGCGGTGGCAAAGGCCGTCCGAACAGCACCCGCCAGGTACAGCGAGCCGAAGGCAATCACGATGCCGTCGTCACCGGCGGCGGTAAGCGCCTGCTGTATGCCGTCGGAGATATCCCGACAGGCGCACGCCTTCGCGCCCTGTCCCGTCAGAAAGTCTGCAAGCGCGTTTGCATCCAGCGCACGGTCATTGACGGGTGTCAGACACACAAATTCCCGTGCCGCGCCCATCATCAGCTCCATAATGGCGGGATAGTCCTTGTCGGCCAGAACACCGGTCAAAAACACGACCTTCTCTCCCGGCAGAAGTTCATTTATGCTGCTGATGAGCGCCTGGGCGCACTGGGGGTTATGTCCGCCGTCCAGGATGAACAGCGGATCGCGGTTCAATACTTCAAAGCGGGCGGGCCATTTCACATCCCGCAGACCGGCCCTCACAGCGTCTTCGCTGACCCTCCAGCCCCGGGCGACGAGCGCGGCGACGGCTTCCAACACCACGGCGGCATTGTGGATCTGATGGGGACCCAGCAGGGATAAACGGTATTCTTTGCCGCGCCATGTGAAGCGCTGGCCGTCCAGATCATATTGCAGTATCTGCACGCGGGAGAAATCCACGCAGGTCAGCGGTACGTCCTTTTCCCGACACACGGTCTTAACGACCTCTGTGACCTCCGGTGCACCGTCATAGCAGACGCAGGCACAGCCGGACTTGATGATGCCGGCCTTGGTGGCGGCGATCTCCTCCAGCGTGTTGCCCAGGTATTCCGTGTGCTCCAGACCGATATTCGTGATAACGGCGACCTCCGGAGCGTCGATGACATTGGTGCTGTCCAGCGTGCCACCCATGCCCACCTCCAGCACCACAATGTCGCAGTCCCTTTGGCGAAAATACTCCATGGCGATGGCGGTTACCAGCTCAAATTGGCTGGGATGGTCGGCCATGGAATCGGCGATAACGCTGACATGTTCCGTGATGGCAGCCAGAGCATCGCCGGGGATGTTCTGACCGTCCACCTGTATCCGTTCGCAAAAGTCCTGTATATACGGGGAGGTATACAGGCCCACCCGATAGCCGGCTTTGCGCAGGATGGCATCCAGCATGGCGCAGGTGCTGCCCTTGCCGTTGCTTCCGGCCACATGGACGAATTTCAGAGCTTTCTGAGGA
>JAZUEL010000069.1:0-22458 GCA_045640125.1 Oscillospiraceae bacterium | reverse complement strand
CCGCCGGAAAAAAGGAGAAAAAACACCGGCAGAACGTGGATGCCGTCGCCGCCTCCATCATCTTGGAGAGCTACTTGGGAAGTCTGTAAAAATGAACAAACGAAAAGGAGATCGGAAAACCGGTCTCCTTTTTATTCAATTACGGCGCATCAATCCAGATCGCGCTCTTTTTTTATCTGCCGTATATCGCTGCCCATAAATCGCACCTCTTGATAATCGCCCGTCAGGCGGCTGACGATCTGCGGCGTGTAGCGGCGGGCAAGCTCCGTGGGGGCATAATTGGTCGAAATGATGGTTTTCCGGCCCGTGATAAGGCGCGTGTTAATAAGCGTATAGAGCGCACTTTTGGTCATCTCGTTGACCATTTCCGTGCCGAGGTCATCCACGATGAGAAGCTCACATTCGAGCATCCGGCGCACCTTTTCCTCCGCCTCGGACTGGGTCGCACTGTCGTGCGCAAAGCGCTGACTTTCAAAGGCACCGAGCGCATTCACTGCCGTTTCGTAGACCACGGAAAAGCCCTTTTCGGAGACCACGCGGGCGATGCAGGCGGACAAAAAGGTTTTGCCCAGACCCGTGTCGCCGTAAAACAGCAGATTCGGGGACTTCCGGTTAAAATTCAGCGCGTAATTGTAGCAGGTGTCAAAGACAGCCTCCATCCACTCGCGCGGACTGTAGTTCGAGGCAGGGTCGGGTCGATCGCTGTACATCCCTATCTCAAAGCTGCCGAAACTTTCCTCGCCCAGCTTGAGAAGCGCGGAGAGATCTTTGGCTTTTTCCTGCTCATACAGCACCTTGAGGCAATCGCACATCCGCCCCTCGACATAGCCGGAATCGCGGCACTTGGGGCAGTCCCACGCCCCGTCCAGCCACTCGATCGGCCAGCCGTTTTCGACGAGAAGCTCCGCCCGCTGCCTTTGCAGCTCTAGCGACTCCCGCTCGACCTCCGCCATCGGCCGTCCGCCGCCGCCGAGCACCGCGGCGACCGCCTCGCTCATCAGCGCCGCGATCTGCCGGTCAAGCTCCGCGAGCCTCGGCTCTTTGGCATACGCCACGCGATGACGGCGCTCGTTCTCCGCCAGAGCGTAATTGAAAAGCTTTTCTTTTTCCTTGCGTGCCAGACCCAAAAGCCGTCCGTCCATACTACCCATTCCTTATCTTTTCCCGCAGCTTCTTCATCCTCGCAAATTCCTCCGCCGTGGGTCCCTGTACCGACTCCGCCGCCGTGGGGATTTCGCCTTTTTTATCGCCCGTTTTGATCTCCGCGAGCGTATGCAGTCCCTTGGTGTCCCAGGAGCGCACGATGCCGTCCATGTATTTCCATTTCAGCGAGCCCGTGTTGGTCACGGTGCGCTCCCGCGCCTCGACCAGCGCCTCCACGGTGAAGCCCAGATTCAGCCAGTTTTCGATGTAATCGCGCTCGGTCGCCGTCGGCTCGCGTCCATACAGCTGCAGCGCCTGCATGACCTCGCCGACGCGGCTTTGGCGCTCGCTCTGCTTCCGGATCCATTCCTCTGCCAGCTCGCCGCTCATCAGCTCCAGCTCCGCCCAGCGGCAGGCCTCCTTTTCGATGTACCGGATCGTCGGCTTGCGGCTGCTGCCGAAGCGCTTTTCATGCTGCTCGGCGCAATAGTGCACCAGCAGCATAATGACCTCGATGGGCAGGCCGATCTGATCGTAGATGCTGAACAGGGTCTTGACCTCGGCGGTGGACAGCTTGCGCCCGTAGACATTCTGCGTCTCATCCAGCAGCGCCGTCCACTCCGGCGAATTCTTCGTGCGGCGCACAATATCCGCCGTGTCCACCTCCTGCAGCTCCGGCGCGGAGGGCAGGGGCTTCTGCTCCGGCTTCGGCGCGGGCGCGGCAGGCTCCGCCGCCGTCTTGTCGTTCAATATCCCGAGCCGCATAAGGATCTGCTCCGCCGCCGTCAACTCCTCGCGCGTCATGCGCAGACTTGCCGCCGCGGCTGCCTCATCCGTCAGCCCGTCGTTATTCAATAGGTAGAGGTAGAGCAGCGCCGCCGACGCACTGGCCTCCGCCAGCAGCTTCTGCGCATCCGATGCCGGCACCGTCAGCACCGCCGCACGCTGCAATCTCATTCGTTTTTCCATGCTTTTTCTCTTTTCCGTCTATTTGGACAGTTTATTATACCATCGGAATTTCGACCTTACAAGCCCGTATTTTTGCTCAGGCTGCTTTCTGCCCCTTGCAATGGAGTCGGTTTAAGATTATAATATAGATTCCAGTACTATGTAAGTATTCCGAAAGGATGTTCGTATGCTTGAACTCATGTCACCCGCCGGCAGTCCGGAGGCCGTTATCGCCGCCGTGCAGAGCGGGGCGGACATTGTGTATATCGGCTCGGGTCTGACCCTGTCGGCGGACGGGGAGGACGGCTTTTCGCCGGAGCAGCTCGCGCAGAGTCTGCGCTACTGCCGCGCCCGCGGCTGCCGGACGGCGGTGGCGCTGGGCGAGCTCGTCTCGGACGAGACGCTGCCGAAGCTGTGTCAGCGCGCCGTGTTCGCGGCGGAAAACGGCGCGGATGCGCTCGTGGTGCGCGACCTCGGTGTCATCCGTGCGCTCAGAAGCCTGCTGCCCGAAACGCCGCTCTGGGGCGACGCGCGGCTGGATATTTCTTCCTTTGACGGCGTGCTCGCCGCCAAAGCGCTCGGCTTGAGCCGCGTGACGCTGGCACCGCAGCTTTCTCTGGAGGAGATCCGCACCATCTGCCAAAAAGCCCCCATCGACACCGTCGTGACCGCGCACGGTCACCTGTGCCCCGCGCGGAGCGGAAGCTGCGCTGTGAGCGCCTTCTCCGAGCGCGCCGACGGCGGAAGCCTATCCCGCTGCTGCGACCTGTGCCGCGAGCGCTGGGACCTCGGCGGACGCTTGGACGACTATCCGCTCAGCACCAAAGACCTCTGCCTCATCGACCATCTGGACGAGCTTGCCGACGCGGGCGTGACCTGCGTTTCCGTCGACGGTCACCGCCGCAGCCCCGAATACACCGCCTATGCTGCGCAGCTCTATGCCCGCGCCATCCGCGAGCACGTGGAGCCCACCGCCGCCGAGCGGGAGGACATGGAAAAGCTCTTTGCCACCAACGGTCTGACCGACGCGCTGCTCACCGGAAACGGCGGGGATGTCTTTGGCGTGCGCCGTCCCGATTCCCGCGACATCCGCCGCGCCTCCGCCGAGCTGCGCAAGCAGTATATGTCCGGCGAGCGGCGACGGCTGACCATCCGCTTTTTCGCCATCATCCAGCCCCGCACCGAGGCGGTGTTCGCCGCCGAGGACGAGCGCGGCAACCGCGCCGTTTACAAGGGCTTCGTTCCCGTCGATCTCGGGCGGGCGGGCATCTCCGAGACCCGCGTGCGCGACATCCTGTACCGCACCGGCGGCACGCCCTACGCCTGCACGGAGGTGCAGTGCTCCGTGGACCCGCGCTTGGACTATCCGGAGGAGGCCATCGAGGATGCCCGCGACGCGCTGATCGCGCAGATCGCGGAGAAAAGCCGCGAGCAGAGACCGCCCGCCGTCGCCTCGCTCCCCGCTGTACCCGTCGGCAAAAACCGGCTGGACGAGCCACACTTTATCTGTCAGATCAGCCGCGCCGAGCAGCTCACCGAAGCCCTCGCCCGCACCGACCCAAGCTATCTCTATGTTCCGGCGGAGCTGGCAGCGGCGAACGAAAAAATGCTCTGGCCCTTCCGCGAGCGCGGCATCAAGCTCGCCGCCGTGCTGCCGCGGGCGCTGAACGAGGCGGAGATGCCCGAGCTGCGCGAAATGCTGACAGCCTGCAAGCGCTTCGGCATAACGGAGCTTGTCGGCGGGAGCTTTGCGTATCTGCGGCTGAGCCGCCAGCTCGAAATGCCCCTGCGCGGCGACCTCGGTCTGAACGCCTCGAATGCCTACGCCATGCAGACGCTCGCCGACGCGGGCTTCCTCTCCGCGACCGTGAGCCTCGGCCTCTCCGCCGCCGCCGTCAAGGCGCTGACGAAGCTGCTCGACACGGAAATGCTCGTCTACGGGCGCGCGCCGCTCATGGTGACCGAGCAGTGCATCCTGCGCCGCTCCGCCGGACGCTGCAACTGCCAGAAGCCCGTGATGATGCAGGATAAAAACGGCGGGCAGTTCCCCCTGGTGAAGGAATTCGGCTGCCGCAACACGGTGTTCGATACCAATAAGATCTTTCTCGCCGACCGCCCCGATCGCTATATGTCCGCGGGGCTCTGGGGCGTGCGGCTGCTGTTTTCCGCCGAAAACCCGCGCGAGTGCGTGGACGTGATGCGGCGCTACAAATACCGCGGCGACTACAAGCCCAACAGCGTCAGCCGCGGGCTCTACGCCAAAGGAGGGCTGTGACCGTGATCGTACTTGCCTCCGCATCCCCGCGCCGCCGGGAGCTCCTCGGCACGCTGATACCGGATTTCACGATAGAGCCCGCCGTCGGTGAGGAGCACACCCCCGACCACGGCGACCCCGCCGCCGCCGTAATCGCTCTCGCAAGCGCCAAGGCCGCCGAGGTCGCGGCAACGCATCCGCAGGACATCGTCATCGGCGCGGACACCGTAGTCGTCGCGGACGGGCGCATCCTCGGCAAGCCCAAAGATGCCGCGGACGCCGCCGCCATGCTGCGCCTGCTCTCCGGACGCAGTCATACGGTCTGCACGGGACTCTGCCTCATGCGGGGCGACACCGTCCTCACCCACGCGGAGTCCACCGCCGTGCATTTTCGGGCGCTGACGGACGACGAGATCGCCGCCTACGTCGCCACGGGCGAGCCGATGGACAAGGCGGGGGCTTACGCGATACAGGGTCTCGCAAGCCTGTTCATCACCGGCATTGAGGGCGACTACTTCAACGTCGTGGGTCTGCCCCTCTGCGCTCTGGGCGCTATGCTTCAACAAATGGGAGTTTCTATAATCTGACCGCTTTTCGTCTGCGAAGCGCGGTCAGCGCGAGCCGCCCGTCGGGGACGGGCGCAATCCGCAAGGGGCGTATGCCCCGAGGATTATGCCGCCCGAATTCACTTCGGGCGAGCAGATCAAATGGGAGTTAAGGTAATTTGAAAGAGTTTTTCCGAAAAAACGGCCCGAGGGTCGCCATAGCGGTCATCGTGCTGGTGCTTCTGGTGGCGCTGTCGTCCATGCTGCTCGGCGGCAGGGCGGGTGCCGTCCACAACATCACCGGCAACATCTCCGCGCCCGTGAAAAAGGCCGCCTCCGCCGCCGTGGAGTGGCTCGAGGGCATCTACGGCTACATCTATGAATACGATCAGCTCGTCGCGGAGAACAACTCGCTGCGCGCGCAGCTCGCTGAGGCACAGCAGGCCGCCGTCAAGGCCGCCGAGGTGGAGGAGGAGAACTCCCACCTGCGCGAGCTGCTCGGCTTCCGTGAGGCGCATACCGACTATGTCCTCGAGCCCGCGAAGCTGATCTCGTGGTCGGCTTCCAACTGGTCGAGCGACTTCACCATCTCCAAAGGCTCCGCCAACTCCCAGCAGGAAATCCAGGTGGGCGACTGCGTCATCACGGAATACGGCGCACTGGTGGGCATCGTCGTGGAGCTGGGCGACAACTGGTGCACCGTCCGCTCCATCGTGGACTCCGAGATCAGCGTCGGCGCGCTGGTGGGACAAGCACAGTCGGCGGCCATGTGCATCGGCGACTTCGCGCTCATGCAGGAGCAGCGGCTCAAGCTGACCTACCTCACCGACGGCGCGCAGATGGTCGAGGGCGACGCGGTGCTGTCGTCCGGCAAGGGCGAAAACATCCCGCAGGGTCTCGTCATCGGCTACATCGACTCGGTCATGTCCGAAGCCGGCGGCATGACGCTGTACGGCGTGGTGGAGCCCGCCTGCGATCTGGGAACGCTGTCGAGCGTGTTCATCGTGACCGACTTCGCCGTGGAGGAATAGTTTTCCATGATATTTGACCTTATCGACCTTGCCAAGCTGCGGCGCGCCTTTGTGTACGCACTGCTGCTTCTGGTTTTGTTCCTGCTGCAGAACGTGCTGTTTGCCAACCTCGCCATCGCGGGCGTGCGGGCGATGTTCGTGCCGATCTCGGTGGTGTGCGTGGCGCTGTTCGAGGGCGGCGTATGGGGCGCGCTGTACGGCCTCGCCGCGGGTTTCTTCCTCGACATGGGTATGCCGGACAGCACCGTGCTCTTTCTCATTCTCCTGCCCGTGATCGGCTTTTTCTGCGGCGCTTTGTGTCACTATGTTCTGCGCCGCGGCTTTCTGACGGCACTGGTGCTCTCGGCGGGCACGCTTCTACTCACCGCACTGTGCCAGATGTTCCCCTTTCTGTTTTCCGGCACAAAAGTCTGGGCGGTGATCGGCACGGGGCTTTTGCAGGTGCTGTGGAGTCTGCCCTTCATCCTCATCATTTACTACCCCTGCCGCGCCATCGCGCAGCGGGATATGACCGATTGATTTTTTCCCGAAAGGTTTTTCTATGAAACGACTTGTAACCGGCGGACGGCTCGCGGCGCTGGCGATCCTGCTGATCGCACTGTTCGCGCTGTACGTCACCCGTCTTTACAAATTGCAGATCGTCGAGGGCGAGGAGGCTTATGAGGCCTCCACCAACTCCATCGTCTCCTATGAGACCGTGGCCGCCGCCCGCGGCAACCTCCTCGACCGCTACGGCCGTATGCTGGTGTCCAACCGCAACTGCAACAACCTCACCATTGACGAGAGCGAGCTGTTCTACGTCGGCGAGACAGCGCGGTCGGACAACGACATCAACGCCGACATCCTGGAGCTCTGCCGCATCATCCGCCTCTACGGCGACGACTACAACGACGAGCTGCCCATCTCGCTCGCGCCGCCCTTTGAATTCAAGGAGAACATGAGCGACATCGAGACCGAGCTTATGCACGCATGGATGACCGCCAACGGCCTGCGCACCGACGCATCCGCCGTGGAGGTCATGGCGAAAATGCGCAGCCGCTACGGCATCGATAACAACTACTCCGCCGAGGATATGCGCATCATCGCCGGCGTGCGCTACAGCGTCAACGTCCGCTACGTCATCAACACCTCCGACTACACCTACGCGCAGGATGTGTCCATCGAGACCATCACCGCCATCATGGAGTCCGGCATCGGCGGCATCGACGTGCAGGTCAGCTATATCCGCGAATACAACACCCAATACGCCGCGCACATCCTCGGCTACACGGGTCTGATGACCGCCGAGGACTACGAGAAATACAAAGACCTCGGCTATTCGTTCAACGCCTCCGTCGGCAAGGAGGGCGCGGAGCTCGCCTTTGAGCAGTACCTCCACGGCACGGACGGCACCGCCGCCGTGACCCGCACCTCCGAGGGCGTGGTCACCGGCACGATCTACCGCAACTCCAAGGGCGAGGATACCACGCCACAGCCCGGCAACCACGTCTACCTGACCATAGACCTCGAGCTGCAGGCCATGGCGGAGCAGGTGCTCGCCAGCTACATCGAGGCCGAAAATGAGACCCGCGAACAGGACGCGCTGCTCTATGCCGTCTACGGCAAAAAGGGCGACGACCCCATCCCCGGCGGCGCCATCGTCGCGGTGGACTGCAAAACCGGCGAGCCGCTCTGCATGGCGAGCTACCCGACCTTCAATCTGGAGACCCGTCTGGACGACTATGATGAGCTTCTGGCGAACGAAAACGCGCCGCTGTTCAACCGTTGTCTGCTCGGTACCTTCTCGCCCGGCTCCACCTTCAAGCTCTGCACCGCGCTGGCGGGTCTGTGCGAGGGCGCGGTCAGCCTCGGCGAGGAGATCTACTGCTCCGGTCAGTTCACCGCCTACGAAGTCGCGGGCTACGCGCCGTACTGCTGGCAGCTCGTCGGCCACAGCAATATGGATCTCGTCAACGGCATCATCAACAGCTGCAACGTCTACTTCTTCACCGTCGGCGACCGCCTCGGCAACGAAAAGCTCTACAACTACGCCTCCCGTCTCGGACTCGGTCAGCCCACGGGCATCGAGCTTCCCGAGACCAACGGCTTCGTCGCCTCGCCCGACCGGAAAGCCCAGATCTACAAAGGCACCGAGGATGCCCAGTGGTACGCGGGCGATACGCTGCAAATGTCCATCGGTCAGGGCGTTACGCAGGTGACACCGCTGCAGATCGCCCGCTATGTGGCGGCGGTCGCCAACTCCGGCACGGTGTATAACTGCTCCGTTCTCAAATCCGTCACCAGCTATGACTATTCCGAAAACGTCTACGAGCGCGAGCCGGATGTCTACGACGAGATCGAGGCCGACCCCGAGATCTGGGACGGCATCCACGAGGGTATGTACGGCGTTACGCACAACGGCAACGGCTCGGCGGTGTCGGTGTTCGGGGACTTCTCGATGGTGGAGGTCGCCGGTAAGACCGGTACGACCCAGAACGTCGGCACGAACGACGGTCTGTTCGTCTGCTACGCACCCTTTGACGACCCCGAGATCGCCATTGCCGTGGCGCTGACGAACGGCGGCGCGGGCGCGTACGTGGCGGCCATGGCGCGGCAGGTGCTGGAATACTATTTCTCCTTCAAGGAATCCACCGCGCAGTTTGAGTCGGAAATGACACTGCTAAGATAAAAACAGGCAAAAGACAAGCCGACCTTATAAATCGCGGCGCAGTATTTTCGCGCCAGACGATCCCGAAGACGCGCAGGCAGTACCGTGTGTACGGCAAGCGGCTTCGGGGAAGTATGACACGAAAAGACAAGCCGACCGTATATAGGAGTGAAGATTATGAACATAGCTTTAATGGCTCATGATGGGAAAAAGGAACTCATGGTGCAGTTCTGCATCGCTTACTGCGGAATCCTGCAGGAGCACACGCTCATCGCCACCAACACCACCGGTCGCCTCATCGCGGAGGCGACAGGGCTGAACATGGAGCTGTATATGTCGGCGGCGCAGGGCGGCGCGCAGCAGATCGGCGCGCAGATCGCCTACAACGAGATCGACCTCGTCATGTTCTTCTGCGACCCCAGCCGTCCCGAACTGGCGGCGCAGGTGAATGAGCTCGCGCGGCTTTGTGATATGTACAACATCCCCTTTGCGTCCAATGTGGCGACGGCGGAGGTGCTCATTCAGGGTCTGCGCCGCGGCGACCTCGACTGGCGCGACATCGTCAACCCGAAACGAAAATAATCCGAAAGGTACAACATACTATGGCTCAAATCAAACCCCGCACGCTGTCCGGCTTCATGGAACTGCTGCCCGGACCGCAGACCCAGCTCCGCGCCGTGATGAAAACCCTGCGCGAGACCTACGCGCTCTACGGCTTCACGCCCATCGACACGCCGATCATCGAATCGGCGGAGGTGCTGCTCGCCAAGGGCGGCGGTGAGACCGAAAAGCAAATTTACCGTTTCCAGAAGGGCGACAGCGATCTCGCGCTGCGCTTTGACCTGACCGTGCCGCTGGCGAAATACGTCGCCATGAACTACGGTCAACTCACCTTCCCCTTCCGCCGCTACCAGATCGGCAAGGTCTACCGCGGCGAGCGCGCCCAGCGCGGCCGTTTCCGCGAGTTCTATCAGGCGGACATCGACGTGATCGGCGACGGCTCGCTCGACGTGGCGAACGAGGCGGAGATGCCCGTCATTATCGGACAGGTATTCAAAAAGCTCGGTCTCGAGCGCTTCGTCATCCGCATCAACAACCGCAAGGTCTTGAACGGTCTTTTCGACCACTTCGGCCTGTCCGAAAACGCCTCCGGCGTGATGCAGACCATCGACAAGCTCGAAAAGATCGGGCGGGGCAAGGTGGAGGAGCTGCTCACCGGCGAATACGGCGTTCCCGCCGACACCGCCAAGGCGCTCATGGACGTGATCGAATCCGGCGACCCCTACGCTCTCGCCGGTCAGAACGAACTGCTGGACGAGGGACTGAACGAGCTGAAAACCGTCACGGAGCTGCTGGGTGCCTTCGGGATGCCCGACGATAAATGGACGCTCGACCTCACCATCGCCCGCGGCCTCGACTACTACACCGGCACGGTGTATGAAACCCAGCTTCTCGACTACCCCGAGCTCGGCTCCGTCTGCTCCGGCGGACGCTACGACAACCTCGCGGGCTACTATACCGACAAAAAGCTCCCCGGCGTGGGCGTTTCCATCGGCGTGACGCGCCTGTTCTTCGTCTTGCAGGAGCAGGGGCTTTTGAACGAGGAAGCCATGACCGCCCCCTGCGACGCGCTCGTGATCCCCATGGACGACGAGCTGCTGCCCTACGCCGCCGCCGCTGCCACCGCACTGCGCGAACAGGGCGTGCGCACGATGGTCTACACGGAGAAAAAGAAGCTCAAGGCGAAGTTCGCCTACGCGGACAAGCTCGGCGTGCCCTTTGCCGTCATCATCGGCTCGGATGAGGCGGCGCAGAACGCCGTCGCGCTCAAAAACCTCCGCACCGGCGAGCAGCAGACCGTCTCCTCCGCGGATGCCGCGTCTGTCATCAAAAAGAGTATTAACATTTCGGTTAAGCCTATAAAGGAGAAACAAGTATGACACAGAACAGAACCCATACCTGCGGTCAGCTCCGCATGGAAAACGTCGGCGAGACCGTGCGCGTGTGCGGCTGGCTGGAAAACCTGCGCGAGGTCGGCGCGTCGCTCGGCTTTGCCGTGCTGCGCGACTTCTACGGCACGACCCAGATCGTCATTGAGTCCGAGGACATGATGAAGACCTTCCGCGCCATCACCAAGGAGTCCACCATCGCCGTGAACGGCACCGTCCGCGAGCGCGATAGCAAGAATCCCAAGCAGGCCACCGGCGACATCGAGGTCGTGCCCGAATCCGTCGAGATCCTCGGCCGCTGCCGCTATAACGAGCTGCCCTTTGAGATAAACCGCAGCCGCGATGCCGACGAGACCGCGCGGCTCAAATACCGCTACCTCGACCTGCGCAACCCCGCCGTCAAGCAGAACATCATTCTGCGCTGCAACGTGGTCGCCGCGCTGCGCAAGGCGATGATGGAGCACGATTTCCTCGAGATCACCACCCCCATCCTCACCGCCTCCAGCCCCGAGGGCGCGCGTGACTACCTCGTCCCCTCCCGCAAGCACCCCGGCAAGTTCTACGCCCTGCCGCAGGCACCGCAGCAGTTCAAACAGCTGCTCATGACCTCCGGCTTTGACCGCTATTTCCAGATCGCCCCCTGCTTCCGCGACGAGGATGCCCGCGGCGACCGCAGCCCCGGCGAGTTCTACCAGCTCGACATGGAAATGGCGTTCGCCACGCAGGACGACGTGTTCGCCGTCATCGAGGACGTGTTCCCGCCCATCTTCGCCAAGTACGGCGCGTATGACATTGCCTCCGAGGCACCCTTCCGCCGTATTCCTTATAATGAATCCCTCGAACGCTTCGGCTCGGACAAGCCCGACCTGCGCATCGACCTCGAGCTGACCGACCTGACGGAGCTTCTGAAGGACACCGAGTTTGCCCCCTTTGCGGAGGCGAAGTGCATCAAAGCGGTCATCGCCACCGGCTCCGAGCTGACCCGCAAGCAGATCGACAAGCTCTGCGCGGACGTGGAGGTGCAGGCGGGTGCCAAGCCGTACTGGGTGCGCATGGACGAGACCGGCGCGCTCGTCGGCGGCGTGGCGAAGTTCCTCGCCGGCAAAGAGGACGCGCTCAAAGCCGCGGGCTTTGAAAACGGCTGTCTCGCGCTCATCGCCGCGGGCAGCAAGGGACAGGCGCAGAAGACCGGCGGCGTGGCCATCAAAATGATGGGCCCCATGATCCCCGGCCACATGGACGAGAAGCGCTATGAGTTCTGCTGGATCGTCGATTTCCCCATGTACGAGATCGGCGAGGAATCCGGCGAGCTGGAATTCTGCCACAACCCCTTCTCCATGCCCTCCGGCGGTCTCGAAACGCTGCTCAAGGCGGAGCGCGGCGAGCTCGACCCGCTCGACATCTACGCCGACCAGTACGACCTCGTCGTGAACGGCGTGGAGCTGTCCTCCGGCGCTGTCCGCAACCACGACCCCGAAATTATGATCAAAGCCTTTGAGATGGTGAAGCTCGGCGAGGAGGACGTGAAGAAGAAATTCCCCGCCATGTACAACGCCTTCTGCTACGGCGCACCCCCCCATGCGGGCATCGCCCCGGGCGTGGATCGCATGGTGATGCTGCTCGCGGGCGAGAGCTCCATCCGCGAGATCATCCCCTTCCCCATGAACAAGAACGCGCAGGACATCATGATGGGCGCGCCCTCCGAGGTCACGCAGGCGCAGCTGGACGAATTAAACATCGCAGTTACGGCAAAAGAAGAATAAGGAGTCCCTTATGTACGCAAAAATCCGCTCCGTGGGTCTGCGGGGCATCGGCGGTTATGAAGTGGAGCTCGAGGTCTATATCTCGAGCGGTCTGCCGCGCTTTGACATCGTGGGTCTGCCGGATGCCGCGGTCAAGGAGGCGGCGGATCGCGTGCGCGCCGCGCTGAAAAACGGCGGCTTTGAGTTCCCGCCCAGCCGCCTGACCGTGAATCTCGCGCCGGCGGATACGAAGAAAAACGGCACGGTCTACGACCTGCCCGTGCTGCTCGCCATCCTCTGCGCCACGGAGCAGATGAAGCCGCCGCGGGAGGACGATATGTTCTTCGGCGAGCTGTCGCTGACGGGGCAGCTCCGTCCCGTCGCGGGCGCGCTGCCCATGGCGCTGGCAGCGGAGCGGGCGGGCGCAAAGCGTCTGTTCGTTCCGACGGAAAATGCCGCCGAGGCCGCCTACGCCGAGGGCGTGGAGGTCTATCCCGTGCCGGACGTGAAAACCCTGCTGGCACACCTGCGGGACGGAGAGACCATCGCCCCCGCCGCGCCGCGCTCCATCGAGCCGGACGACAGCCTCTACCCCGACTTCTTCGATGTCAAGGGACAGGATAACGTCAAGCGGGCGCTGGAGGTCGCCGCCGCCGGCGGGCATAACCTTTTGATGGTCGGCCCCCCGGGCGCGGGCAAAAGTATGCTCGCCAAGCGTCTGCCCGGCATTCTGCCGGACATGAGCCGCGAGGAGGCGCTGCGCTCGACGGAAATATGGTCGGTCGCGGGACTGACGAGCGCGGAGACACCGGTGGTCAGCCGCCGCCCCTTCCGCGCCCCGAATCAGACCGCCTCCCGTCAGGCGCTCACGGGCAGCAGCGACCTGCGCCCGGGCGAAATGAGCCTCGCGCACAACGGCGTTCTGTTCCTCGACGAGCTGCCCGAATTTCACCGCGACGTTCTGGAGGTGCTGCGCCAGCCGCTCGAGGAGGGCGAGGTCACGATCTCCCGCGCCTCCGGCTCCGCCACCTACCCCGGGCGTTTTATGCTCATCTGCGCGATGAATCCCTGCCGCTGCGGCTGGTACGGTCACCCTTCGGGGCGCTGCCGCTGCTCGGAGCAGTCCGTGCGCCAGTACCAGAACAAGATCTCCGGCCCGCTGCTCGACCGCATCGACATCATGGTGGAGGTCCCCGCGCTGGAATACGAGGAGCTGAAAGCCCGCCCCAACGGCGAATCCTCCGCCGCCATCAAGCAGCGCGTCAACGCCGCACGGGAGCTGCAGCGCGAACGCTTCGGGGACGGGCTCGCCTCCAACGCCCGCATGAGCCCCGCGCAGATGGAGGAATATTGCGCGCTGGACGACGAGTGCTCGGCGCTGATGAAAGCCGCGTTCGACACGCTCCATCTCACCGCCCGCAGCTACGACCGCATCCGCAAGGTCGCCCGCACCATCGCCGACCTTGACGGCTCCGCCGTCCTTCAGCCGGCGCACATCGCCGAGGCCATCGGCTACCGAACTTACGATATCTGGGATGAAACGACATGAATGATATGATACTTTTGAAAGAGGGCGAGGTCGTCCTCAAGGGACTGAACCGCCGCTTCTTTGAACAAAAGCTGCTGGAAAATGTCCGCCGCCGCCTGAAGCCCTACGGCGCGTTCACCGTCACGGGGCATCAGTCCGTCATCTACATTGAGCCGAAGGACGATGCCGCCGACATGGACGGCGCGTTCGAGGCGATGAAAAAGGTCTTCGGCATCCTGCGGCTCACCCGCGCCGCCGCCTGCGAAAAAACGCCGGAGGCGATTTTGGCAAAATCCAAAGAATATCTCGCGGACGAGCTTCGCACGGCGAAAACCTTTAAGGTCGAGTCCAAGCGCTCAGACAAGGGCTTCCCCATGACCTCCATTCAGCTCAGCCAATACGTCGGCGGCGAGCTGAACGAGGCATTCCCGAATCTCAAGGCCGATATGCACGAGCCGGAGCTCACCGTGTGGCTCGAGGTGCGTGACCGCGCCGCCTATGTCCACGGCAAGCCCGTGGCGGGCGCGGGCGGTATGCCCGTCGGCTCGAACGGACGCGCCGTGACGCTGCTCTCCGGCGGCATCGACAGCCCCGTTTCCACCTACATGATGGCAAAACGCGGTCTGCAGCTCATCCCCGTCCACTTTTTCTCCTCCCCCTACACCTCCGAGCTCGCGAAGCAAAAGGTGGTCGATCTCGCGAAAATTCTGACCCCCTACTGCGGACGGCTGACGCTCGAGGTCGTGCCTTTCACGAAGATCCAGATGGAGATTCGGGAAAAGTGCCCCGAGGAGTTTTTCACCATCATCATGCGCCGCTTTATGATGCGTATTTCGGAGAAGATCGCCCTCTGGAACGGCGCGGGCGCGCTCGTCACGGGCGAATCGCTCGGTCAGGTCGCGAGCCAGACCATGGAGGCGATGGGCGTGACCGAAGCGTGCATCGACCTGCCCATTTTGAAGCCGCTCGTCGGCATGGACAAGGAGGAGATCATCACGATCTCCCGCCGCATCGGCTGCTTCGACACCTCCATCCTGCCCTACGAGGACTGCTGCACCGTGTTCACCCCGCGCCACCCGCGCACGAAGCCCAAGCTCGCGGAGATCGAGGAGGCGGAGGCGAAGCTCGATGTGGACGCGCTCGTGCAGGAGGCATTTGACAATCGGGAGCAGATCAAAATATGAACTGTGAAATTTTAAGCGTCGGCACGGAATTATTGCTCGGCTCGACCATCAACACCGATGCCGCCGAGCTCGGCATCCTGCTCGCAGAGATGGGCGTGAATGTCTACTGGCACTCGGTCGTCGGCGACAATCCCGGACGGCTGCACGAGGCGGTCAAAATTGCCCGCAGCCGCGCCGACCTCATCATCACCACCGGCGGTCTCGGCCCCACCTGCGACGACCTGACCAAAAATGTCCTCGCGGAGAGCTTCGGGCTTTCCATGGAGTACCACCCCGAGGAGGAGCAGTACATCCGCGCACGGCTTACCAAGCTGAATCGCCCCTTTACGGAGAACAATCTCCAGCAGGCGTGGCTGCCCGCGGGCTGCACGGTGCTGCACAACGACTGGGGCACCGCCCCGGGCTGCGCCTTTGAGGTGGACGGCACGGCGGTCATCATGCTGCCCGGTCCGCCGAATGAGTGTCTGCCGCTGTTTCGCCACGTGGCGAAGCCGTGGCTGCAAACGCGCGTCAGCGACGAGACCATCGTGAGCCACAATCTGCGCATCTTCGGCATGGGCGAAAGCACCGTCGAGGATAAGCTGCGCGATAAAATGCTCACCATGCAAAACCCCACGCTCGCGCCCTACGCCAAGACCGCCGAGGTCATGCTCCGCGTGACGGCGAAGGCGAAAACCGAGGCGGAGGCGGACGCGATGTGCGCGCCCGTCATCGAGGAGCTGAAAGCGCTTTTGGGGGATGTGGTCTACGGCGTGGACGAAACGAGCCTCGAGGCTCTGTGCCTGCGGCTGCTGACGGAGCGGGGACAGACCCTCGCCGTCGCGGAAAGCTGCACGGGCGGTCTGCTCGCCGACCGGCTCACCTCCGTTCCCGGCGCGTCGGCGGCGTTTATCGGCGGCGGCGTGACCTACCGGGAATCCGCCAAGGAGACGCTCGCGCTCGTGCCGCGCGAAACCATCGAGAAACACACCGTCATCAGCGAGGAAGTCGCGCTCGCCATGGCGGAAGGCATCCGCCGCAATCTCGGCGCGGACTACGGCATCGGCATCACGGGGCTCGCGGGCCCCGACGGCGACGGCGTGCATCCCGGCGGCACGATCTTCGTCGCACTGGCGACACCCGAGGGCTCGTTCTGCCGCCACCTCACCGGCGGCGTGGGGCGCAGCCGCAACCGCGTCAAGGCCGCGAGCCACGCGCTCGATATGCTGCGGCGAACTCTGACAAATATTCCTGTATGGGAGGAGAATATAAAATGAAGTATGAAATCGACGTATGCGGCCTCAAACGTGAGGTCCCCATCTACCCGCTGAACGAAAAGCTCAGCATCGCGCCCTTCGTCATCTTCGGCGATGTGGAGCTGACCGTCCACAGCGCACAGGAGCTCGTGAAGCGTATGCCGGAGTGCGACTACCTGATCGCGCCCGAGGCCAAGGCCATCCCGCTGGTCTACGAGATGAGCAAGCTGAGCGGGATCAAATACTTCCTCGCCCGCAAGAAAGCGAAGTTCTATATGTCCGGCGTGTTCGAGGTCAAGGTGCAGTCCATCACCACCTCCGGCGAACAGACCCTGATCGTCGATCAGGCGGACGCGGACGCGATGCGCGGCAAGCGCATTGTCATCGTAGACGACGTGATCTCCACGGGCGAGAGTCTGAACGCCGTGGAAAAGCTCGTGGAAGCCGCGGGCGGCAATATCGTGGCGAAAATGGCGATCCTCGCCGAGGGCGACTCCTTTAACCGCACGGACATCACCGTGCTCGGCAAGCTGCCGCTGTTCACCCCCGACGGAAAACCGCTCGAATAAAAAATCCGCCCGAAAAGGGCGGAGTCGGAGGATAACCCCCTCAGTCTGCTTCGCAGACAGCTCCCCCAAGGGGCGCCTTAGCCTCCCTCGGGGGAGGTGGCGCGCAGCGCCGGTGGGGGTTATACCTATTATAATTACCGTAGTTTTTCAAAAAAGTCCCGCAGCACTTCGGCGCAGTCCGCTTCCAGCACACCGGCGTAGACTTTCGGCGCGAAGCCGTATGGCTCGGCAAAGAGGTCGATGACCGAGCCGACGGAGCCGAACTTCGGCTCCCGCGCCCCGAATACCAGCGTGGGGATGCGGGCGTTCAAGATCGCGCCGGCACACATGGGGCAGGGCTCCAGCGTCACATAAATGGTGCAGCCGTCGAGCCGGAAATTGCCGCGCTTGTGACAGGCCTCGTTGATGGCCTCGATCTCGGCGTGCGCCGTCGCGCCCTCGGTTTCGCGGCGATTGCGCCCGTGCCCGATCACCGCGCCCGCCTCATCGACCACCACCGCGCCGACGGGCACCTCGCCCGCCGCGGCTGCTTCGCGCGCCAAATCCAGCGCCAGCGCCATATATTTTTCTTTTTCCACAGGAGACCCCCCTATGCTCATTGCTGCTCTCACCGGCCTGAGCCTTTCGATGGACGCTTTCGCCGTCTCTCTCACCAACGGCATGACCATGAAAGGCTTTCGCTTTCGTCATGCCATCATTATGGCACTTTATTTCGGATTTTTCCAGTTTATTATGCCGCTGATCGGCAGTTTTCTTGCCGACCGCGTCGCCGTCTATGCCGAGGCGATCGCGCCCTTCATCTCCTTTGCGCTGCTCGCCTTCATCGGCGGGCGCATGGCGGTCGAGGGCATCAAGGCGGTGAAAAGCGGCGAAGCGGCGGACGAAGCCTCGTCCGCGTCCGCTTTTGCGGGCGGAAAACTCGACCATAAAAAGCTCGTCGCTCTCGCCGTCGCCACCAGCATCGACGCGCTCGCCGTGGGCGTGGCGATGGGGCTTGACCCCAACTACTGCGGCGGTCTCGGGCTTCTCGCCGCGAGCGGCATCATCGGCATCGTGACCTTTTTCGTCTGCCTCGGCGGCTGCTACGGCGGCCGGCTGTTCCACCACCTGAGCGGCGAAAAGGCGGAAATCCTCGGCGGCTTCATCCTCGTCGCCATCGGCGTGAAGCTACTGCTCGAAGGGCTGCTGTAAACCACATACAAAAATCGCCGGTCGTTTGACCGGCGATTTGTTTTTAAAAGCTCTTACAGCGCCTGGCTGGCGGTGATGATGCTCATTTTGTAGACCTCGTCGGCGACGCAGCCGCGGGACAGGTCGTTGATGGGGGCATTCAGACCGAGCAGCAGGGGGCCGTAAGCCGCGAAGCCGCCGAAGCGCTGGGCGATCTTATAGCCGATGTTGCCGGCGTTCACGTCGGGGAAGATGAAGGTGTTGGCATAGCCGGCGACCTTGGAGCCGGGGAACTTGAGCTGACCGACCGTGGGGGACACGGCAGCGTCAAACTGCATCTCGCCGTCCACGGGGATCTCGGGCATGGCTTCCTTGGCGCGGGCGCAGGCGTTCTGCATGAGGGTGACGGTGTCGTCCTTGGCGGAGCCCTTGGTGGAGAAGCTCAGGAACGCGACCTTGGGGTCGATGCCGAACTTCTGCGCGGCCTTGGCGGTCTCGATGGCGGACTCGACAAGCTGATCTTCGTTGGGGTGGATGGTGATGGCGCAGTCGCCCATCGCGTATTTCTCCTCCACGCCGTCCTTTTCACGGACGAGAATGAAGCAGCCGGAGACGTTGGAGTTGCCGGGCTTGCACTTGATGAGCTGCAGCGCGGGACGGACGGTGTCGGCGGTGGAGTAGGTAGCGCCGCCGAGCAGGCAGTCGGCCTTGCCCATCTTCACGAGCATGGTGCCGAAGTAGTTGCCCTTGAGCAGATTCTTGCGGCAATCCTCGGGGGTCATCTTGCCCTTGCGAAGCTCGACCATCTTCTCGACCATGGCATCCATGCCCTCGTAGGTGGCGGGGTCGATGATCTCAACGCCGTCGATGTTGAAGCCGCCTTCTTTGGCAGCGGCCTTGACTTCGTCCACGTTGCCGACCAGAACAGGGGTCAGGAAGCCTTCCTCGTTCAGACGGGAAGCGGCGTACAGGATGCGGGCATCAGGGCCCTCGGTGAACACGATGGTTTTTTTCTCCGCGGCCTTCAGAGCCTCGATGAGTTCTTCAAACATGGTTTTTCCTCCATATCATAGTATTTTTTATACCTGTTTATCGTAGCACTTTGTTTCCCAAAATGCAAGGATTGCCAAGTTTCTGTTTACAAATTTTTAGTTATCGTTTATAATACGGTTTGTTATCATATAAAAAGGGACGAAACGACATGGAAAACGACTTCTGCCGCATCCTCGCGGAGCTTCGCCGCGAAAACGGGCCCTCCCAGCGCAAGGCCGCCGGTGACCTGAATATCAGTCAGGCGCTTTTATCCCACTACGAAAACGGCGCGCGTGAGCCGGGGCTCGCCTTTGTGTGCCGCGTCTGCGACTATTATGGCGTGAGCGCGGACTATCTGCTCGGCCGCCGTCAGGACGACACCGCCACCGTCACCGAAACCCAGCTTCACAGCATCGCCGAGCAGCTTCGGGAGCTGGCCGACATCGCGGAGAGCTATACCAAATGAAACAGGAAAATATCCGGAATTTCTCCATCATCGCCCACATTGACCACGGCAAATCCACCCTCTCCGACCGGCTCATTGAGTTGACCGGCGCGGTCGAGGCGCGCCAGATGAGCGACCAGATCCTCGACAACATGGATCTCGAGAAGGAGCGCGGCATTACCATCAAGGCCCGCGCCGCCACGCTGCGCTGGAAAGATTACCAGCTCAATCTCATCGACACCCCGGGGCACGTCGACTTCAACTACGAGGTCTCCCGCTCGCTCGCCGCCTGCGAGGGCGCGGTGCTTGTGGTGGATGCCTCGCAGGGCGTGGAGGCGCAGACGCTCGCCAACACCTATCTCGCGCTGGACAACGACCTCGAGATCCTCCCCGTGGTGAACAAGATCGACCTGCCCGCCGCTGATCCCAAGCGCGTCAAAACGGAGATCGAGGACATCATCGGTCTCGATGCCATGGACGCGCCGGAGATCTCCGCCAAAACGGGGCTGAACGTCGAACGCGTGCTGGATGCCATCGTGGAGACCATCCCCGCGCCGTCCGGCGACGCGGCAAAGCCTTTGAAGGCACTGGTGTTCGACAGCCAGTACGACAGCTATCGCGGGGTCATCGTGCTCGTCCGCATCGTGGACGGCACGCTCAAAAAGGACATGGACGTGAAGTTCATGGCCACCGGCGCTGCGTATAAGATCGTGGAGCTCGGTCACCTGCTGCCGACGCAGTTCGAGCCCTGCGACGAGCTCACCGCCGGCGAGGTCGGCTACTTCACCGCCAGCATCAAAAACGTCAAGGATACGCAGGTGGGCGACACCGTCACCGAGACCGCCCGCCCCACCGACGCGCCGCTGCCCGGCTACCGCCCCGCCCGCTCCATGGTCTACTGCGGCATCTATACCGAGGACGGCTCCAAGTACCCCGACCTGCGCGACGCGCTGGAAAAGCTGGAGCTGAACGATTCCTCGCTCGCGTATGAGCCGGAGAGCTCCGTGGCGCTCGGTTTCGGCTTCCGCTGCGGCTTCCTCGGAATGCTGCATCTCGAGATCGTGCAGGAGCGGCTGGAGCGCGAGTTCGACCTCGACCTCGTGACGACGCTGCCCTCCGTGGTGTATGAGATCGAAATGACGGACGGCTCCGTGCGCTATGTGTCGAACCCGCACGACTTCCCCGACGCGGGCAGCATCCTCGAAGCTCGCGAGCCCTACGTCAATCTCTCCATCATCACGCCGAACGAGTTTGTCGGCAACATCATGCCGCTGTGCCAGGATCGGCGCGGCATCTATAAGGATATGCAGTACCTCGATCAGCGGCTGGTGGAGCTTCGCTACGAGGTCCCGCTCGGCGAGATCATCTACGACTTCTTCGACACGCTCAAGGCCCGCACCAAGGGTTACGCCTCCATGGACTACGAATTTTCGGAGTACCGCGCCTCGGAGCTCGTCAAGGTCGATCTGCTCCTGAACGGCGATCAGGTGGACGCGCTGAGCTTCATCGCCCACAAGGACAAAGCCTATCCCCGCGCGCGCAAGCTCTGCGAAAAGCTCAAGGAAAACATCCCGCGCCAGCTTTTCGAGGTGCCCATTCAGGCGGCCATCGGCGGCAAGATCATCGCCCGCGAGACCGTCAAGGCCATGCGCAAGGACGTTTTGGCAAAGTGCTACGGCGGCGATATCTCGCGCAAAAAGAAGCTGCTCGAAAAGCAGAAGGAGGGCAAAAAGAAGATGCGCTCCCTCGGCTCCGTGCAGCTCCCGACCGAGGCCTTTCTGGCAGTCCTCAAACTGGACGAATAAGACCCCCACCGCCCACTTCGTGAGCACCTCCCCCAAAAGAGGCTTTAGTGGGTGCGTACACCAAAAGGCGCCCTTGGGGGAGCTGTCGCCGCAGGCGACTGAGGGGGTACAACGACAACAGGGACAGCGGAAAAACCGTTGTCCCTGTTGTTTTTATTATCTTTAGTACCCCACGACCGAAGCGCCGCCGTCCACGACCATGATCTGACCCGTCGTGTTGCCCGAGAAATCGGAGCAGAGGAACAGCGCCGCGGCGGCGATCTCATAGGGCGTGTTCATGACGCGGCCGGTGGGGACGTAGTTCATGATGGGGGGCGGGTTGCCGCCGGGGCCCTCGTGGGGCGCGACAACGCCCGTGGAGAAGCTGTCCGTGCCGCCGGGGGCAATGCCGTTGACGCGCACGCCGAAGTGACCCCACTCGCTCGCCGCCTGCATGGTGATGGCGACAACCGCGCCCTTGGACGCGGAGTAGGACGCGGAGCACATGGGCGGTGTCATGCCGCGGATGCCCGCCATGGACGCGATGTTCAAAATCGCGCCGCCGTTTTGCTTCATGGACTGCTTCACGACCTGCTGCATCATGAAATAGGTGCCCTTGGCGTTCGTGCCGAGCACGCGATCCCACGCCTCCTCGCTCAGCTCCAGTCCGTCGCCGCCGGTCATGACACCCGCCGCCTGCACGAGAACGCCGATCTCGCCGAGCTCCGCGCGGATCTTCTCCACGACGGGGGCAATGGCGCTCACGTCGGAGATGTCGAGCGCGTAGGGATAGACCTCGCCCTTGCCCTTGAGCATTTCGGCGGCTTTGGCGATCTTCTCCGCGCTGCGGCCCACCATGGCGACCTTCGCGCCGGACTGCGCGAGCATCTCGGCGCAGGCGAAACCGATGCCGCTTCCCGCGCCGGTGACAACGGCAACTTTGCCGGTGAAATCAATATTCATAACAAAACCTCCTCGGTGTTTTTTCTTATTTTATAACACAATCCCCGCCGATTGCAAGAATGTTTGACCTGTGGAAAAAAAAGTCCGTTCAACTTTCGGGCATTGTATGCTATAATGGGAAAAAACGAACAAAGGATGCGAGCAATATGATTGAAAAAACCGACTTCGGCGCTTACGAAAAATACACCCTCACGGCGGGCGAACTGCGCGTGGAGGTCATCACGCTGGGCGCGACGGTGACGAGCCTTCAATACAAGGGGCGCGAGATGGCGCTCGGCTACGGCACGGC
>JAZUEL010000068.1:0-4498 GCA_045640125.1 Oscillospiraceae bacterium | reverse complement strand
TCCTTGTCGCCCTCGCTCGTGGTGTATTCCAGATCGAAGCGGCCGGGGAGCTGATAGTCGAGCTGGATGGTGCCGCACTGCCAGGTACGGCCGAGGCAGTCCTCGATGTGGAAGTCCAGCTTCGGGCCGTAGAAGGCGCCGTCGCCCGGGTTGACGATATAGGTCTTGCCGATGCTGGTGATCGCCTCGGCAAGGGCGTTCTCCGCCTTCTCCCAGTCCTCGCGGGTGCCGATGTGGTCGTCGGGCATGGTGGAAAGCTCGATGGTGTAGGGCAGGCCGAAGAGCGAATAGACCTCGTCGAAAAGCTGCGCGATGCGGATGACCTCGTCCTTGATCTGCTCGGGCGCAAGCAGGATATGCGCGTCGTCCTGCGTGAAGCAGCGGACGCGGAACATCCCGTGCAGCGCGCCGGAGAGCTCATGGCGGTGGACAAGGCCGAGCTCGCCGTAGCGAAGCGGCAGCTCGCGGTAGGAGTGCGGCTCGAGATCATAGACCAGAATACTGGCCGGGCAGTTCATGGGCTTGATGGCAAAGTCCTCCTCGTCAATGACGGTGGTGTACATATTTTCTTTATAGTGATCCCAGTGACCGGAGGTCTCCCAGAGGGTCCGCTTCATGATCTGGGGGGTGGAAATCTCGAGGTAATCCCACTTTTTATGCACCTTATGCCAGTAGTCGAGCAGGGTGTTTTTCAGCACCATGCCCTTCGGCAGATAGAACGGAAAGCCGGGGGCTTCGTCGCGGAACGCGAACAGACCGAGCTGACGGCCCAGAACGCGGTGATCGCGCTTCTTGGCCTCCTCGATGCGGGTAAGATACTCGTCCAGCTCCGTCTTGGAGGGGAAGCAGGTGCCGTAGATGCGCTGGAGCATTTTGCGGTTGGAGTCGCCGCGCCAGTATGCGCCGGTGCAGCTCGTGAGCTTGATGCCGTTGCCCTTGACGCGACCGGTGTGGTCGAGGTGCGGGCCGGCGCAGAGGTCGGTGAAGTCGCCCTGCTTGTAGAAGCTGATGACGGCATCCTCGGGCAGATCCTGAATCAGTTCCACCTTATAGGGCTCCTCACGCTCCTGCATGAACGCGATGGCTTCCTCACGGGGCAGCTCAAAGCGCTCCAGCGGGATGCGCTCCTTGCAGATCTTGCGCATCTCGGCCTCGGGCGCGGTCAGATCCTCGGGCAGGAAGGGGTTTTCGGAGTCGATGTCATAGTAGAAGCCGTCCTCGATGGCGGGGCCGATGGCGAGCTTCGCCTCGGGATAGAGACGTTTGACCGCCTGCGCCAGAATGTGGCTCGTCGTATGACGATAGAGCTTCCGGTAATCCTTGTCTTCAAATGTGTATTCCATAGGGTAAACCTCCAAAAGGGCGGATACGTGCACGCCCTGAATTAAAAATCCGTTCTAATTATAATAGTATGCTGACAAGCCAGCATACGCCGTACAAAAGCGGCTGATGCAGAAGATAGATGAACAGTGTCTGCTTCCCGGGCACAGTCAAAAGCTTCGGCGCAGAGTGGGAGAAAAGCGGCTTATCCCGATGCTCCTTCACCCATCCGCCGAGCCATGTCCCCAGTAGAAACAGGAAGATATACGGCAGGAGAGGGAAGTAGTCATAGGAGACAAAGCCTTCATAGCGAAAGCCGAGCCACCACAGCCAACGGACATTCCAAAAACGCTGCTCAATCCCAAATTCCGTTATAAAATACAGCGCCAAACAGAGAATCGGAAACACGGGATGGCGCAGCTTGTCCGTCCACTTCCCCATTGCAGCATACAACAGCATCGCCGCGGAGAGAAATTGCAGCACACCGAACTTGATCGGCGCATCCACCACATAGGCTGCCGCAACCACGATCAATCCCGCGAGCGCGCAGATCAGCCCGCGCTTCCATACCTTGCGGGAAAAGCGGCAACTGATTCCGCAGCAAAGGATGAACGACCACGCGATAAAACGTTCCAGCAGATTGATCGGCCAGGAGAGCAGCGTTGACCACTCCATCCAGCCGAACATCACGAAATCGAACAGCAGATGATACACCAGCATCAGCCACAGTGCGAGACCGCGCCATGCGTCAATAAATTCGATTCTGCCGTCAGACATTGAACAGGAAATGGGTAACATCTCCGTCCTGCATCACATATTCCTTGCCCTCGGCGCGCATCAGTCCCTTTTCGCGGGCAGCCGTTTCGCTGCCGCAGGACTTGAGGTCTTCAAAGGCAATAATGTTGGCACGGATGAAGCCGCGTTCAAAGTCGGTATGGATCTTGCCGGCCGCCTGCGGTGCTTTGGTGCCGCGGGTGATCGTCCAGGCGCGGCACTCGTCCGCTCCGCAGGTGAGGAAGGAAATCAGCCCCAGAAGCGCATAGCTGCACTTGATAAGGCGCGTTAAGCCCGCCTCGCGGATTCCGAGCTCCTCCATGAACATCTCGGCCTCCTCGGGCTCCAGCTCCGCAATCTCCGCCTCAAAACGGGCGCACACGGGCAGCACCATGCTGCCCTCCGCATCCGCCAGCGCTTTGACTGTCTGATAGTATTCGTTGTTCTCCACACCGGCGGAGAAAGAATCTTCGTCGAAGTTCGCCGCATAAATCACGGGTTTGAGGCTCAGAAGATCGGATTCGGCGATGATCGCCTTCTCGTCCTCGTCGCACTCAAAGCGGCGGGCAGAGTTGCCCTCGTTCATCCACGCGAGCAGACGTTCCAGCACGTCCACCTCTTTGGCGAGCTTCTTCTCCCCCGCCTTAAAGAGCTTCTGGCTCTTTTCAAAGCGGCGTTGAAGCATCTCCACGTCCGCCATCACGAGCTCCAGATCGACCGTCTCGATGTCGCTTTTCGGGTCAGAAGAGCATTCATGGCGGATGATGTTGCTGTCGTCAAAGCAGCGGACGACATGGACGATCGCGTCCGTGCCGCGGATGTTGGCAAGGAATTTATTGCCTAAGCCCTCACCGTGGCTTGCGCCCTTGACCAGTCCCGCAATGTCCACGAATTCGATGGTGGCGGGGGTGAACTTCTTTGGCTGATACAGCTCGCGCAGCCATTCCAGACGTTCATCCGGCACCTGCACCACGCCCACGTTGGGGTCGATGGTGCAGAACGGATAGTTCGCCGACTGAGCGCCGGCCTGAGTCAGCGCATTAAACAGCGTGCTTTTGCCGACGTTCGGCAGTCCCACGATACCTAATTTCATAATGCTACTTCCTGAATTGTGTTAAATCTCGGTCTCCCCGTTGTCCGCTGTGTTCTCCGTTTTAGACTCAGACGGAGCTTCTGCGGGGGTTTCTTCCTTTTCGGGCAGCGTGCCGTGCTCGCAGAAATAGGCGAAGTCCTTGCCCTCCATGGACTCATTGGCAAGCAGATATTCCGCCACCGCCACGAGCGTATCGCGGTGCTCCTCCAGCAGAGACTGGCACTTGGCCTGCGCGTCGTCAAAGATGCGCTTGACCTCCTCGTCGATCGCCGCAGCGGTCTCCTCGGAATAGGACTTGGTCGTGCCGAAGTCGCGCCCGATAAAGAGACTGTGGCCGGAATCGTCGAAGCTGATGGGACCGAGACGGTCGGACATACCGTATTGCATGACCATGGCGCGGGCGATTTTGGATGCCTGCTGAATGTCGCCGGAGGCGCCGATGGAGATATCGTCCAAAAACAGCTTTTCCGCGACGCGGCCGCCGAGTGACATGACGATCTGCTCGAACATCTCGGACTTGGTACGGAAGCTCTTGTCCTCCTCGGGGCGCATCAGCGTGAAGCCGCCGGCTCCGCCGCGGGGGATGATGGTGATATAGTGGACGGGATCGACGTGCTTCAGCCAATGGGCGCAGACCGCGTGACCGGATTCGTGATACGCCGTGAGCTTGCGCTCCTCGGGCGAGACCACGCGGCTCTTTTTCTCCGGTCCCATCTCCACCTTGAGAATGGCTTCGTCGATATCCGCGTTGTGGATGAAGGGTTGCTTGCGGCGCACAGCGAGCAGAGCCGCCTCGTTCATGATGTTCTCCAGATCCGCACCGGTGCAGCCGATGGTGCCGCGGGCGATGGAGTGCAGATCGACATCCTCCGCCAGACGCTTGTTGCGGGCGTGGATCTTCAAAATGGCCTCGCGGCCCTTGATATCGGGCATACCGACATAGATCTGACGGTCGAAGCGTCCCGGACGCAGCAGGGCGTTGTCGAGGATATCCGCGCGGTTGGTCGCCGCCATGACGATGACACCGGAGTTGTTGTTGAAGCCGTCCATTTCCACGAGCAGCTGGTTCAGGGTCTGCTCGCGTTCATCGTGACCGCCGCCGAGACCCGAGCCGCGCTGACGACCCACCGCGTCGATCTCGTCGATGAACACGATCGCAGGGGCGACCTCCTTCGCCTGCTCAAACAGGTCGCGGACGCGGCTCGCGCCCACGCCGACATAGAGCTCCACGAAGTCGGAGCCGGAGATGGACAGGAATTGCACGCCCGCCTCCCCCGCCACCGCCTTGGCAAGCAGGGTTTTGCCGGTTCC
>JAZUEL010000067.1:0-26334 GCA_045640125.1 Oscillospiraceae bacterium | reverse complement strand
CGCCATCTCCGGACGGATCTCCTTCAGGTGCATCTGACGCGTCTCGTCCGTTGCGAACAGGTCGCCGGACGTCGTCAGGTTCAGAATCACGTCGCAGTCGGGGTGGTTGGCTTTGAGCAGGTTCACCGTCTCGATGAACTTGTTCTTATCCATCGTGCCGTTGCCTGCATCGTCGCGCATATGCAGATGGGCGACGGCTGCTCCGCCCTTCCAGCACTGGTAAACATCCTCGGCGATCTCGGCGGGCGTCAGCGGAACATTCGGGTTGTTCTCCTTCTTCGGCCATGCGCCGGTCACGGCAGCCGTGATGATCGTTTTCTTTGCCATTTAACTGTTCCTCCTGTTGAGTTTCTCAAAAGAATTTCGCGGGAGATGCCGGGTTCTTTCCGTTTCCCCCGCTTTTGAGGGGATTTCCTGAGGCGTTGTTTCGGCCGGATCTCTCCGTACCGTCAGTTGCTTATTTGTTGTGGTTGAACAGTCTCTGCATATACTCGAGGCCGCTGTCGCCGTTGCCCTCGGGGAAGCCGTAGCCGGTGCCGCCGTAGGCATAGGTGCGGTCGGGCACACCCTTGACCAGCAGATCCTCGTCGATCTCCGCGGTGCAGCGCGCCATGGAGCCGTCGCCCAGATACCAGCGCAGGGGGAAGCAGTTGAAGCGGAACCATACGCCGGCCGGAATCTTGTCCAGATCGCCGCCGAGGTTCTCCACGCCGACGATGCCGTGACCGAGCATCTCCTTGTGGCAGGGCTCCCAGGTGCCCCATACGCCCAGATTCTCCAGCTCGCCGAACTTCTCGTCGTAAGCTTCCTGGCCGTGGATGCGGATGTACTCGAACTTATCGAACTCTGCGAAGGCTTCCTCGCCGAAGAGCTCCTTGTACTCCTCGATGAGGGTCTTGCCGGTGGCGCCCAGCAGATCCATGCGGGTCATGCCGTTCATGCTCATCGCGGTGTGCATCGGATGATCCAGTGCCTGAGAGTCCATGGCGACGCACTTGACCTTGTTCTTCACGAACCACTTACCGGCATCAATGCCGGTACCGGCGGCATAGTGATAATAGGCCTTGGTATCGTCAAAGAGACGGTGCATACCGGTGTTGAGGCAGACGATCTTGCCTTCAAGATCCTTCTGGTCGATGCCGTACTTTTCGCAGGCAGCGTCCAGATGCTTGTCGGTGATGAGGCCCCATGGCTCGATGTCGATCTTCAGAACGACGGCGGTGCCGGTGTAGGCGTCAACGGGCATCTCGTGGGTGTAACGGGCGCGGCGGCCGTCGAATTCATACTCCATGACGTGACGGGGCGCGTCGCAGTGGGTGCCGGTGTGCATGGTGCAGGTGATCTTCTGCGTCAGAACGCCGCCTTTTGCCATTGTGTGCGTGTTGTCAATGACCGGCTTGACGAAATACGGCCAGCGGGGAATTTCTGCGCTGAACGGATGCGTCAGGTCAACAAATACGGTTTTTCCCATAATAATATCCTCCAAAATTTATATACGGAATTCAAGCTTCCGCTTTATTTCCGCCTCGCACGGCGGAATGAATCACGGTGTTATCGGATCAGCAGGACCAGTAGCCGCCGGTGGCGTCGTAGTTGCCGCCGGTGAGGAAGTCGGACGCCGAGGACGCCAGCAGAATAGCAAGGCCGAGGAAGTCGGAGGGCTCGCCCAGACGGCCGATGGGCAGACGCTTCAGGAAGTTCTGATACACGGCAGATTCGGGATCGAACATCCACTCGGTCAGATCGCTGCGGAACACGGTGGGGTTGATGGAGTTGACGTTGATGTTGTACTTCGCGGACAGGTCGCAGGCCATGGACTGGATCATCAGATCGCAGGCACCCTTGCTGGCGCAGTAGCCGGTGTAGCCCGCCATACCCATCTTGGAGCGGGCGGAGGACACGACGACGATCTTGCCGCCCTTGCCCTGCTCGGCCATCTGCGCGGCGGCAGCCTGGCAGACCATATAAACGCTCTTGAGGTCGGCGTCGAGGATCTTCTGCCAGTCCTCGACCGGCTGCTCAAGAATGTTCTTGGGATTGTTGTAGCCGTGAGCGACGGCCAGAATGTTCAGCTCACCGTAGGTGTCCACGGCGGTCTTGATCATCTTGGCGACATCGTCCGCATTTGCGGCATCGCCGAGAACGACGGCGCACTCGCCGCCCTCCTGCTTGATCTGCTCCGCCACGGCGTTCAGCTTCGCCTCGTTGCGGCCGGTCATCACGACCTTGGCACCGGCCATGGCGTAGCCCACGGCGATCGCGCCGCCCAGAGCGCCGGTGGCACCGGTGACCAGAGCCACCTTATCCTTGATGGAAAACAGGTTTTCAACAAAATCCTTCTGTACGTTGACCATAGAGAATGCTCCTTTCAATGTTGGATGCGGAATAACCCGCATCAGTTTTTCAGATAGTCGAAATTCTCAAAAACGGGTACGCCTGTATACTGCTTCACGGTTTCCTCGCCCTTGAGGGCGCGGATGGCACCGGCGGCCAGCGCCTCCATCTCGAACTCGCCCGCCTGCACGGAGATCGGTGCGATCCAGCCCACGTAGCGCGTCAGCTCCTCCACGAGGTAGGGATCGTGCGCGATGCCGCCGGTAAAGATGATGGCATCCACCTTGCCCTCGAGCACGGCGGCGCAGCCGCCCACCGCCTTGGCGAGCTGACGGATGAAAGCATCGTAGACCAACTTGGCATATTTGTCGCCGTTATTGATACGGGCGACGATCTCGCGGGCATCGGAGGTACCCAGATGATCGGTCAGACCGCCGCTTTTTACGATGCGGTCATAGAGCTCTTTTTCGGTGTATTTGCCGGAATAGCATAGCTTGACCAGATCGGTGGCAGGCAGCCAGCCGGCACGGGTGGGGGCCATGGGGCCGTCACCGTTGACGGCGTCGTTGACGCTGCAATACACGCCCTTGCGATGGGCTGCCACCGTGACGCCGCCGCCGATATGGCAGCAGATGAGGTTCATATCCTCGTACTTTTTGCCCTGCGACGCGGCATAGCGGATGCAGTTTTCCTTCTGGTTGAGCGGATGGCCTCTGCTCTGGCGGAAAAACTCGTGGAAGCCGGTGACGCGTTCCACGTCGTCCAGCTCGTCCACGTCGGGCGGATTGACGCAGAATATCTCGCCGCCGTATTTTTTCTGCAGCTCCAGCGCGATCTGCGGGCCCAGCGTGTTGGGATGGCGGACGGTATAGCAGGTGCGGACGTGCTCTAAGAGCTTGTCGTTCACGCCGTAGACGCCGCCTGTGAGCGATACCAGTCCGCCGCTGCGGGCGGCAAAGGCATCCACGCCCTCCAGCGAGACGCCGGCCTTGTCAAGCTCGGCCAGAATGGTCTCCATGCGGAAGGGGAGCTGATCGGCGATTTCGGTGAACTTTTTCAGCTCGTCGGCGTCGTGATCGACATTCGCGGAAAAGAGCTTCTGTTCGTCCTCGAATAGGGCGATTTTCGTGGAGGTGGAGCCGGGGTTGATCACAAAAATCTTCATGCCTCAGCCCTCCTGCGCCCGAACAACGGAGATGGCGACGTTGCCGACGACCTCGGAAACGGGGGCGCTGCGGGAGCAGTCGCACACCACTTTCTTAAAGCCCTGCAAAATGGGACCGTAGGCATCGGATTTTCCGAAAATCTGCAGGAGCTTCACGGCGATGTTGCCCACGTTGAGGTCAGGCCAGATGAGGATATTGGCCTTGCCGGCGACGGCGCTTTCACGTTTGACCTTCTTGGCGCCGATGGCGGGGACGATGGCGGCATCGAGTTGAAATTCACCGTCGATGGCGTAGTCGGGGCGCATCTGTTTCGCCAGCTCCACGGCCTTGCGAACCTTGTCCACCAGCTCGCTCTCGGCGCTGCCGTCGGTGGAATAGCTCACCAGAGCGCAGCGAGGCTCCCAGCCCAGCAGGGCTTTGGCGGTGTCGCAGGCGGAAACGGCGATGGAGGCCAGATCCTCGGCATCGGGACTGACGCACACGGCGCTGTCACCGAAGATGAGCAGATCGCCCTCGCTGCCGTTCCATTCGGGAATCTGTGCCACGCCGATGCTGGACACCGTTGTGACGCCCTCTTTCAGACCGATCATCATCTGACCTGCCCAAATGACCTCACCAGTGGTGTGACTCATGCCGGCAAAGGTGACGTCCGCCTTCCCGACAGCCTGCAGCATCAGCGCCACATACAAAGCGTCTTTTGCCTTGCGGCGCAGGGCCTTGGCGCTCATTTCACTGTTATAGCTCTGATACGCCTCAAACAGCGTCTCGCAGGCGGCCTCGTCGGCGGTATCAAACACTTCCATGCCCGTCATGTCGATGCCATAGGTCTCCACGGCCTGACGGATCTCGTCCGCCTTTCCGACCAGCACCGGCACGCATATCCCCTTGGCGGCGCATTCCTGCGCCGCAAGGAGGATTTTTTCTTCTTCGATCTCGGGGAAAGCAACTTTCTTCGGATCTGCCTGCGCCTTGCGCAGAACCTCGTCCATCATACTCATGCTTTGCTCTCCGTTAACGGTAGACATAGTCACCGGCCTTGTATTTGGCGGGGATGTAGGGGATCTGGAGGAAGCTTTCGTGCTCACCGCCGGTGTGGATGATGTGCTGACCGTGGTTGTCGGTCTCCCAGCTCAGAGGCTCGAACCAGCCCTCACGGATATAGCGTCCGGCGATCTCGACGCGGAGCTGCTGTCCCTTGTGCCAGATCCAGCTCGTGGGAACCAGAGGAATATCGACGGGCACGATCTCGCCTGGCTTGAGCTTCTGGATGCTTCGGTGGCTCAGCACGGGCTCGAAGTCGGTAGACTTCTTGGGATCGAGCTCACGGCAGGACACGCGCAGCTTGCCCCAGGTACCGGGATGCGGCTCGCCCAGAATGTAGGTGGGCAGCCAGTTGCCGTTCTCATCCAGCTTCTTGATGGTGATGAACAGATCCATGTCATCGTGGCCGTCGGCCTCCACCCACAGACGCAGCTTCATGTAGCCGGTGATCTCGGTCTCTTCCTCGAACTTGATGTCGAAGTTGAGCTCCTCGGTGTTGGACTCGTAGCTGGCCTTCGCCTCCACGGCGGGAGCCTCCCAGTTCAGAGAGCCGTCTGCCGCGTTCAGATAGAGCTTTTTGTACTCGGTGCGGGCCAGGGGGAACTCACGCTCGGGGCGGTCGGTCTGATAGTCGAAGTCGTAGGCATCCATGACCTCGAGGCGGTAGCGGGGGGTCATCTCGAAGCAGTTGTGGATGTCCTTCAGGAAGCGGTCATAAAAGTTCTTCAGGTCCATGACGTGAGCGGTGTTGTAGAGATCGGGCCATTCCTGCTCACGGTGGGCACGCATCCATTTTTTGGTGGAGCGAATTTTGCGGAAGAACTCAAAGGAGCCGTGCAAATGGAAGTGCTGCCAGGAGGCGCAGGAATACACGGGAATGCGGATCTTCTTGTAGTCGGGGATCTTATCCTCCCAATAGCCATTCATCAGCGGATAGCGGCGGCCGTTCTCGACCTGATCGTCGATCTTGTTGGGGCCGGTCAGCGAGGAGACGATGAACTCGTTGAAGCTCAGCGCGGGGATGCCGCCTTCATACAGGGACTCGCTGTAGGTATCCACGGTGGCCTCCCAGGGCGCGATGCAGGTCAGGTGAGGCGGCTGGGTCGCGGCGATGCGAAGCTGCGTCATGGCGACGCAGGAGTTGCCGCCCATGCCCACCTTGCCGGAGCACCAGTACTGCTGGGCAACCCACTCGATGAAGTCATAGCCGTCCTGCGCGTCGATGGAGCCGAACATATCGATGTTGCCCTCGGAATGACCGGTTCCGCGGGGGTCGACGTTGGCCACGGCATAGCCTTGATGGCACCAGAAGCCGGGGTCGGGGGATTCGAACTTGGACATGGTGGATATGGTGCCGGGCGTGACGCCCATGACCTGCCACTCGCTCATGCCGTCGCCGGGGCGCTTGCCGTAGTAGCTCCAGGACACCAGACAAGGCACTTTCTCGGTGGTGTTGGGACGGAAGATGTCGGTGTAGATCACGGTGCCGTCGCGCAGCGTGACGGGAACGTCCTGCTCGCAGATCAGACCGTCCTCGGTCATGTAGGTGCGCTGGTTGAACTTGGCGCAGAAGCCGTGAGCGGTGGAGGCGATGCCTTCGAGCTTGGACAGGTCCAGCCCCTCCTCGGGATCGACGGGCGTGCGGGCCTGCCGGTAAAAGACCTCGATCTTCTCGCCCTTAAAATCTCTTACTTCGGAAAAAATCTCATGGCCGTTTGACATACCTTTGGATTCCATGAAGATACTCCTTTCTCAGCCGTCGATCTGCTGGCAGATATAGTCCACCGCCTCGCCGATGGTGGCCTTGCGGCGGAACTCCATGAAGGGGATCTCCACGTCGAACTCGTCCTCGAGGACGTTGATCATGGAGGAATAGTTGACACTCTTGAGCCCGAGGTCGGCAAAAGCGGTCTGTTCGGTGTAGTCTCTGGCACCGACCATGGCCGTCAGGCGTTCCACGATCTTCTCAAAAACATTGCTGCGTTCTTCCATTTTATATTCTCCTTATCAATTAATTTGCTTATCTTCTGCAGGGGATAGGCTTGGCGGGACAGCGAGGCTTGACAGGGCCGGCGATGACGATGGCATCCTCCTCGCAGGCCTCCATGCACTTGCCGCACTGGGTGCATTCATCCTGATCGATGACGTGGATAAATTTCTTACGGCCTTCAATGGCGTCATCCTCGCACTCGTCGAGGCAGTCGCCGCAGCCGATGCACTTATCGGCCAGAATGTGGTAAGTAATGAAGCGCTTGCAAACCGCCGCGCGGCAGCTCCGCTTGGCGATGTGGTCGACAAAGTCCGCCTCGTACTTTTCCAGCACAGCCAGCACGGTCTTCGCCAGCTCCGCGCCCTCCTCGCACATGGATTGGGTGCTCATGAGACGGCAGAGCTTGCGCAGCTGCTCCAGATCGGTGCTGCGGCTTTTTTTCATGGTGATGTCCGTCAGCGTCATGTCGAGCTGGGCGGCGCCCTCATAGCCGAAAACGCACTTGCCGCAGTCGAGGCATTTATGCACATGGACATACTTGGCAAGCTCATCCACGGGGCAGCAGTTCTCGGGCAGATTCAACAGTTTTTCCGTCATGCCTTGTCACCTCCGTAGTCGTTCCACAGTCTGACCTTTTGCAGTTTAAGGCGCAGATCACACTGCAGACAGCGCTGGGATTCGGCACTTGCCTGTTCGCAGGTATAGGTGCGGTAGACGTTGTCGTCGGCGTTTTGCAGACGCTCTGCGGGGTCGATGAGCTCCTGCTCCACCCGCTCCAGCGCGGCAAAGCCCTCGATCCGGCCGATGCAGGGATCGGCGGTGCGCTCCACCAGCGTCTCCTCGATCTGCCCGTCGCCGCCGAGATAGCGGTCGATGACGGGGACAACGTTCCTAGCCTGCGCGATAGCCTTGATCACGAAGCTGATGCCCGTGATGGCGTCGCCGGCGGCAAACACGCCGTCAAGACTGGTGTTGAAGCCACTGCTGCCGGTGGCGGGGTCTACGGGGAAGCCGCGGCCGTTGAGTTCAATGCCGAAGTTTTCGTAATCCTGCAGGCCGGTGTACTGACCCGTGGCGAAGATCACGCTGTCGCAGGGGATCACGGTCTGGCTGCCTTCGACGGCCACCTCGGTCACCTTGCCGGTAGCGCGGTCATAGGTAGAGGACAGAATGGTGTGCACACGCAGGCCCGTGACTTTTTCCTTAGAGCCTTCGATCGCTTCAAAGGCACGGCCGGGCAGCAAGTTGATGCCCTCCTGCGCGCCTTCCGTCTGGTCGTCCTCGTCCGCCAGAATGGCGTCCTCTTTCTCCAGACAGGTCAGATTGACGGTCAGACCCTTGCGGATGAGGGAGCGGGCGGCGTCATAGCCCACGGAACCGGCGCCGATGATGCACACGGTCTTGCCCAGATAGGATACGTCCTTCCCCGCCCGCAGGTCGGCCAGCACATCGAGTGCGGTGTAGACCGAATTGAAGTCCGCGCCGGGCAGAGGCAGACGGCGTCCCTTGGACACGCCCACCGCCACGAGGACGGCGTCGTAGTCCTTTTTCAGCGCGGCCACATCGGTCACCTCATGGTTGACCTCGTAGCTCACGCCGGAGTTGATAATGTAGTCGATCTCCGACTGCACGCCCTCCAGAGGCAGGCGGTAGGCGGGGATGCCGCTCGTCATGGGGCCGCCGAGCTGAGGACGCTTCTCCAGCACGGTGACGTCATGACCGAGCTTGTTGAGATAGTAAGCGGCGGTCAGTCCGCAGGGGCCGGAGCCCACTACGGCCACGCGCTTGCCGGTGCGGGGCTTCCGGAAGCCCTTGTTCTTCCAGGCCTGCTCGGTGTCGTTGGCCACGGCGTAACGCTTCAGGGCGCGGATGGACATGGGCTCATTGATCTCGCTGCGCTTGCAGCCGCCCTCGCACAGGTGGTTGCAGATATGACCCAGCACCAGCGGAAAGGGCACCTTCTCGCGGATGATGCCCACGGCGTCGCCGGGTCTTCCCTCCCGCACAGCGCGTATGTACGCGGGGATGTCGATGTGGGCGGGACACTCCGCCCGGCAGGGCACCACGTTGTCCGCGTAGGAGGGATGCTTTTCCATAAGACCCACGGCGTCCACGATGGAGCCGGTGGGACATACCTCGATGCAGGCGCCGCAGAAGCGGCAGCCGGCCTCGGCCAGGCTTTTTCCCTCGGGGACGCCGGCATGGATGCCAACGCCGTCGCGGATGTAATCCAGCACCTTGACGCCGCGCATATCCTGACAGGCACGGATGCAGCGACCGCAGCGGACGCAGCGTGTGAACAAATGAGAGATCAGCGGGTTTTTATCGTTGGTAGGCACGGGGCGGGATTTGCAGCGCCATTCCTGACCGTTGACGCCCATGTACTGATACAGGCTTTGCAGCTCGCATTTGCCGTACTTGGGACAGCCGGTGCAATCGGAGGGATGGGTGGCCAGCATCAGCTCCATGGAGGTACGCCGGACAAGCTCCGCCGCCTCGCTCTTGCTGTTGACCACCATACCCTCGGCCACAAGAGTCGTGCAGGAAGGCACAGCCTCCTCTGCCCCGTTGATGCTCACACTGCACAGACGGCAGCCGCCTTTGGCCTCCAAATCGGGATGGTCGCACAGATGGGGGATGAAGATCCCCGCATCCAGTGCGGCATGCAGTACGGACTGCCCTTCAACAGCCTGAACGAGCCGGCCGTCGATTGTCAGAGTTACCATTCAGAATTCCACCTTTGCCGCGGCGTTCTCACCGGCCATTCGTCCGGAGTTGACGCAGAAGCCCATAGTGTTGCCGGACAGAACGAAGGGATAGGAGTCGCCGTAGATGTTGCAAGCGTCGGTACCGGCGGCGTACAGGCCGGGGATGGGTCTGTCATCGTCATTCAGAACTTCCATCTTGTGGTTGATCTTGACACCGCCGAGGGAGCCGTAAGCGCCCACGGTCTGACGGCAACAGTAGAACGGACCCTTGGAGACCTTGTTCATGTACTTACGATTCTTCTCAAACAGATCGTCGTAGCCGGCGTCGCACATCTCGTTGTATTCCTCGACCTGCGCGACAAGACCCTCCACGTCGATGCCGGCGTTCTTAGCCAGCTCCTCGATGGTGTCGCCCTGAGCGATGGGCTCATAACCGGCGGCCATATCGCGTTCCCACTGCTCGTCGAAATGGTCGTAAAGGTCGGCGGGATGGACGTGGGAAATGATGTCGGGGCCGTGCTTCTTGAACCGTTTGAGCTCCTTGCTGTCGAAGATGGCATAGGCGACTTTGCCGGGCAGACGGGCGATGGCGTTGCCGGTAAAGGTGGTGTTGCCGATCTGATCCTCGGGCATGAAGCGGTTGCCGTTGCGGTCGACCCACAGGACGGGCTGACGGAAGGCACCCTCAATGACGAAGTGGTTGAGGTTGTCGGGAAGCTGATACATGATCTCCATGATGATGGGGGTCTTTTGGGCGCCGGCCTCCCAGCACATCTTCATGCCGTCGCCCTTCATGCCGGGCACGGCGAAGTTGAAGATGGTCTTGCCGAACTCAAAGCCGGTGTGCTCCTTGATCATTTCGGGGTTGTCGCCGATGCCGCCGGTGGCAACGATCACGGCCTTGGCGCGGCACTCGATCTCCTCGCCGTTTTTATCCACGGCGATGACACCGACCACAGCGTCGCCTTCCTTGATTAGCTTCTTGACGGGAGTTTCGAGATGGAACTCCACGCCCAGGCTCGTGGCGTACTCAGTCAGCTTCCGGGTCATGGAGGAAGCGGCACGGGGGCCGGGAACGCCGCCGCCTTCGGGACGGCAGACGTGCCAGGTGAACTCACCGTCGGAGTAGGGACGGGTAGCCTCATCGGCGCCGAAAGCGCGCTGGACGCCCACGAACTCCACGCCCATGTCGCACAACCAGTCGATGGTGTCGCCGGATTTGAAGTAGTACTCACGGACGATGCGGGGATCGACCTGGTAGTGCGTGAAATACATATGCTTGCGGAAGGCCTCGATGGGGCTGAGCTGGATCATGTGCTCACGCTGAATGCGGGAGCCGACACCCAGAGGGCCCATGCCCATATTGGCGGCGCCGCCGGTGGTATTGGCCTTTTCAAAGGAGACAACTTTGACACCGCTCTCGGCGGCGGCGCAGCACGCAGCGAGGCCGCTCAGACCCGCGGAGACAACGATCACGTCAGCAGTCATTTGTTTCATGGTACGATTTCCTCCTCGAAATATCTTGATTATTCTATGGTTTTGAACTGCGCCGTCTTATAACGGCCGATCTTCGCCTTGACGATCTCCATGTTCTCAGGATTGCGGTAGAAGCCGCCCTCGGTGGCGCCGATCTCGTCGAGGTGATGGCCGCGTCCCTCCGGAGTGGTGCGGTCACGGGAGTAGCCGGTCTCGGGGTCGATGACGAACTTCCACTTGCCGTCCACCTGCTCCAGAGTGCCGCCGCAGCCGCAAACCTGGCATTCCACGTTGAAGTGGACACCGTCCCACTGCATCTCACCGAGAGAGAGGGAGTTGGAGTGGCAGTGCGGGCACCAGCCGAAGTCCTCGTCGCCTTCCCAGCCGCGATCCTCGGGAGCCTTGGACAGGCTGCGCATGATGTTCTCGCCCAGCTTATGAGCACGCTCGATGTGTTCGGGACGGGTGAGCACCTGGCTCTTGGCGGGAACGCGGGTGCCGAGCATCATGTCGACCACGTCGAAGTCGCAGGTGAACATGGAGGCCTGCATACCCTCCAGCGCCATGCTCATCCAGGCACGGGTGGAGCCGCCGACGGCAATCAGACCGGCGATGCGTTTTTTGGCCTCGATGGCGCCGATCTTTTCCAGAAAAGCGGTCTCATAGGCCAGAGAGCGCTGCATGAAGCGGGTGAAGTTGGCGCTCGCCTGCAGATCGTAGGTGGGGGCAGAGAAGATCAGTGCGTCCTGCTGGAACATGACCTGCATGAGCTTATCCTTGTCGTCCTTGTTCTTCAGCACGCAGCCCACGTTCTCGCCCTTCATGAACATACCCTGCGTGCAGGAGGTGCAGCCGATGCAGTCCTTGATCTCGAAATCACGCAGATTGGCGAAGGTGACCTCCGCACCCAGCTCCTGACAGGCCAGAAGCGCCTCCTTCAGCAGGATCTCGCTGTTGCTGTCCTTGCGGCCCGCACACAGGCCAATAACCTTAAACGCCATAATAATTACCTCCAAAAAATTTATTTATATTCGATAAGCGCAAGATTGAAAAAAGAGCGCCCTGTCGGGATGTATACGCCTTTTACAAAAAAGATACTTCCGTCAGTCGCTCATTGTGCCAAGAGTTTAACACTATTATATAATTTTTTTCTGCGCCCGTCATCCGCCGTTTGTCAAAACAAAGACAAGTAAGCAGGCTGCATTTCGGACGTTTGTCTAGTGCATCTTCAAGCTTTCACCGCAAGGGCAAAGGCACAGGCATATTCCGTCTCGTAAGACAGCGAAATTTCCACGCTCGTGACCCCCAGACGCTCTGCGCGGAGCTTCGCAGAGCCGTGGAGTCTGACGCGGGGCGCACCGTCCGGCTCGGATAAAATTTCGATCTCGAGCCATCGGGTATTTCCGTCCAGACGGAGGGCTTTGAAGACAGCCTCCTTGCCGGCGAAGCGGGTGGCGTAAGCATAGATCGGCTCCGGTTTTTCCAGAATGATCGCCAACTCGTCGGGGGTATAGACGCTTTGGGCAAAGCTGCTGTCGCTGTCCAGAATCCCGGACAGCCGTTTCACAGACAGAATATCCGTTCCGATACCCAGGATCATGCTTCCCCCTCCCTGGTCTCCCACTCCTCCGGCTTTGCTTTCAGATAATCCAGCAAATGGAAAGACAGCTCGTAGTCAAACAGCTTCCGGCTGTCGCGCATGACATCCTCGCCCAAAAGCTCGGCGATTTTGCCCATGCGGAAAAAGAAGGTGCTTTTGTGGATATAAAGCGCGGCCGCCGCCCGAACGGCATTGCGGTCCTCCTTCAGGAAGCTGTGGAGAGTAAGCAGATACTGGGAGTTATGTTCGCAATCATAATCATGCAGCAGGTGGATATCCGGATGGATCTGCGCCTGCAGACGCTCATCATCGCCCATCTGCGCAAACAGATGGGACAGGTAGCTTTGCTCATAATAGCGGATGCGGCAAGCGTCCGCCCCGTCGGTCAGGGCAGCCTCCGCCTGCTCCCATGCGTAATTGGTGCGCACAAGAGAGGTGAAGCGGTAGCTGAAGCCCGCCCGCATTTTGTTGAATTCCAGAAACTTCCGCAGGGTCAGCTCCTCCCGCTCCGTCAGCGCGTTCAGATCCGCCCGCGGCAAAAGCATACAGGTTCGTCTCTTGACCTGCCCCACCAACGCTTCCGGAAAGATGGTCAGAAGCTTTTCGGAATAATAACTGCCGGAGGAATGGCGGCTGGTCACATCGTCAAAGGAAAAAGTCGCCAGATAGTAATACGGCCGGACCTGCCGTTTCAGCTGGCTCAGATGCTGGACAGCAAACTGGTCGCTTTTCAAACGTCCCTCCACCAGCTCCGAGAGGAAATACTCGTATTTGATCCCGCTCTCCGAGGCAAAGGACTCGTTTTTCTGCATCTCGATGGACAGGATCTGAGACAGATACTCGATCAACTCCAGTTCCTTGTCGGAAAAGCCCTCCGCCCGACCGGGGGAAAACAGATAGGCCACCAGCGCCTGATTGATGTGCACGCCCTGAAACATGATGGGATTGGGAAATTCGGGATCGGAATACACACTGGGGCAGCGGCTTTCCATCAGATGCTTGAGCTGCTGTTTTTCCTCCATCTCCAGCGTCACGCCAAAGCGGATATACTGCCTGTCGCTGATGGTCTCCACGTTCTTTTCATCGTCCAGCGCGGGATACGCGGCCAGAACGCAAAAGCTGGTGTCGCACAGGGTCAGCTGCAGCCCCGTGGCCTCATGGGTAAGGCGCAGAAAATGGCGCAGCGAGTGCTTGGACTGCAAAGCGAGAAACAGCGCATCCTTAACGCGCCGCAAGCTATCCTGATTCAAGGGAGTCATCCTCTCACCTCCTAAATTCATCCAGCAGACGGCACAGGCCGTCTGCAAAGGCCTGCGGCCGCTCTCGAGCTCCGTTGTGGCCGCCGGGCAGATCGAAAACACCGCAGCCCTGACGCTCCGCCAGACGCTCGGCGCAGATCCAAAGCGGCGTACCCACACCGGCTCCGCCGCGCAGAAACGCGGGCTTCGTTTTCTCGGACAGAAGCGGCAGCGGCAGCTTCGGGTCAAAGCCGAAAGCGAACTCATGTTCGATGAAATACAGACCGTTACGCATGAAGCTGTCCTCCTCCTCTGCGGTCATGGCTTGCTCATCGGAGGCGGAGGCATTGGACAAAAAGAGCAAAAAACGATTAAGCGCACGGATATACTTTCCCTGTCCGATGCTTTCGAGAATGCCGTTGATCTGTTCCCAGCCATCCCGATCATCCGCCATCAGGGTGTATGCCGGCGGCTCGTGCATCAGCGTCCGACTCACCAGCTCGGGATAGTCATGCGCCAGATAAAGCGCCACCAAAGCCCCCAAGCTGCATCCCAGCACGACGGTGTTCCGTGCGCCGAGCTGCTCCAGCACGCACGCGGCATCCGAGGCCTGCCTGCGGAAATAGGCAGCACTGTCCTCCGCGCGGTCTCCGCTGTCCTCGCTGCGGCCGCAGCCGCGGCGGTCGTACAGGATGACACGGTACTGCGAACTCATCCGCTCCGCCAGCGCCGAATAAAAATTGCCGTCACAGACCGCGCCGTGGATCATGATGAGCCACGGGCCTTTTCCGGCCACACGACAAAACAGCCGCGTACCGTCCCTCGCGGAAACAAAGCGCTCGTTCCAATCCGTACGATCACCTCCCCCGAAAAGTCGATCATGTAAAGATTATAATCGCAAGAGCCGTCGCTGTCAAAGCCCCCGCCATAATTCTCGTCTCCGGAGCGGAGCTGTGCAGCGCGTATGGGCGGGATAGCCGGCCGGGCGGCAAAGAGGGCTTGCGTTTTGTGGAATCGTTTTGCTATAATAGCAAAAAATCGGTGTTATGGGAGGCAGTATATGACCTCACAGCAGATCGAATACTTTCTCAGCGCTGCGAAAAACCTGAGCTTTACAAAAGTCGCCGAGGAATTTTTCACTTCACAGCCGACAGTCAGCCGTCAGATCGCCTTTCTGGAAGAAGAGCTTGGCTTTCCGCTGTTCCGGCGAGAGAGCAAGCAATTACGGCTCACCCCCGGCGGTGTGATCATGCTGTCCGAATTTGCCGGGCAGAAAGATTCGCTGCAAGCGGCGATCCGGCGAGTAGAGCATCTGCGGGAGGGCTTTGAGGGGCGGCTGAGCGTCGCCTATCTCTCCGGCCTGAACACAGACCGTTACGTTTATCCGCCCACGATTGCATTTATCAAGCAGTATCCCCATGTGCGCGTGTGCATGGGCTGCGGCAGCTTCGGCAGTCTTCGACAGCGACTGGAGAGCGGGGCGTATGACATCATCTTCACCGCTCACTTTGAGCTGCCCGCTCTTTCAAAATCCGTCAGTCAGCTTGCTTATCGCTGCGGCACCGCGCTGATAACGTCATCCGAACACCCTCTGGCAGCGAAAACCGCTCTTGTTCCGGCCGATCTGCACGGTCAGACCCTGATCCTCCTCACGGAGTCCGAAAGTCAGGGGCAGGAAAAAAGAGCGCTGAAGCTCCTGTCCTCCGGCATCGGCTGTACGGAAGAGGATTTCAGCCGGATGAGCATTCGCACGGTGGATACCCTGGAAACAAAAGAGTTTCTCATACGCTCCGGCATCGGCATCGGGATCACCGGTGAGTGTATGAATACGGCCTTTGACAGCCGATTCGCCCGCTTTTCTCTGGAGGCGGAGTCGTTGGAGCTTCACGCCGTATGGCTGCAGGGAAACCTGAACCCCGCCATCGCCTTGTATACACAGGTTCTGCGGCAGGAGCTGAAGCTTAACGAGTGAAAAAACAGGCTTTTGAATGAGAAGGAACAGGCACACGATCGTCGGATCGTGTGCCTGTTGTATGTATGGATTGAATTATTTGCGGCCAACGAGGGCGTCGTCCAGCTCCTTGCCGGCAGCGGCACGCAGAGCGTCGTCTCTTTCCTTGACCTTGGCGGGATTGAAGCACAGGACCAGGACCAGGGAGATGACAGCGACAACGGCGACAGCCCAGAAGGGCATGGTCGCGTTGATCTGGCCGACCTGAGTCACGCCAATGTTCATGGTCGTGGCGACCATGATGGGACCGAGGGACTGAATGACGTTCGCGAAGGGGTTGACAACAGCGAAGACAGAGGGGAAGTCCTCACGACGCCAGTACTGAGCTGCGGCGGAAACAGTGAAGTTGGAGGCAGCGCCCATGAAGATGGCGAGCAGAACGATGGCGACCACGGTGGTCACGTTCTGGCCGATGCCGCCGAGAATGCCGGACAGCAGCATGACGATTACGGAGATGGTGACAGCGCGCTTGCTGCCGAAGGCGGTATCGATCAGGCCGAGCAGATACGAGCCGAGCAGAGCGCAGACCATGACGATGGCCATAATGGTTTCAAAGGGCAGGCCGTAAGCGCCGATGATGGACTGGGTCTGGGTCATCATACCGACGGAGCACATCAGCAGCGTGCCCATGGGGATGGTGATGAACCAGAACTGAGCAGTGCCCATGGTCTTGCCGGTCTTCCAGACGGTGGTCTTCTTGTTCTCGATTTCCTGCATCATCATCCCGTTGGCGATCTCAGGAGTCATATCCTTGTTGTTGTCACGGAAGCAGCCGACCTGTTCGGGGTAGTCCTTGACGAAGATGAGGAGCAGCAGCCAGCCGACAAGACCCGCCAGCAGGAAGGGCAGGAAGGCCTTGAAGACGGACAGCAGCGCAAAGCCTGCCGCGAAGTCGGGAGCCTCGCCCGAGGCGAGAGGAGCCATGGCCGTACCCATAGCGCCGCCGATGTTGACCCAGTTGGCGAAGGGACCCATCAGGCCGTTGCAGATGGGGAAGGCGAAGGTCGCGATGCCCATGAACACGCCCTTACGGGTGGGGAACCACTGACCGATGATGATGCCGAGGCCGAACATGCCGTAGATGATGGAGAAGACATTGAAAGCGAAGTAGCAGACCTTCCAGAACACGCCGGGCTGGAGGGTCATGATGCCGACAGCAGTCAGCAGCGTGATCGCGCCCATGAGCAGGGTCAGCACTTTGATGTTCTTGACCTTGCCGATGAAGGAGGACAGGATCAGCTGGATAACGATGCCGACCAGCGTTCCGACGGTGTAGAAGGTGGAGAGAAGCTGCGCTCCGCCGTAGAAGTCCGCCGTCATATTCATGGGGAAGTTGGAGAACGCCTGGAACATCAGGAACGCGGTGGCTTCAGCGATCAGCAGCATCCAGCCGCGGAAGCCAAAGTTGATGCCTAGTTTTTGTTTCTGCATATAAGACACCTCTGAAAAATAATTTTGTAGGATTATTTTGCGCCCCCTCTGGATATCGACAGTTTCACCAGCACGGAACACCGCAATTATCCCCGCCCATATAATAATCCTTTTTCCATTGTTTGTGAAATATTAATCACGCATTATCTCATTCATATTTTGCATGGTTCCCTTTGAGTTTCGTATGCAAAAAAATTAAAATGTATAACGCATCATGCAGCTCTGCGCTCTTTACAGCTTGCAGGCGCCGTAGTATACTAAAAATAGGATTTTTCCATGAACGGGAGGTGCGCCCATGCCTTCGGATTTCAACCGGATCGCATTTTTCCTTCAGGTCTGCGAAAGCGAAAGCATCACGAAAGCCGCGGAGCGCCTGTACATTTCTCCCCAGGCTTTGAACAAGCAGATCCGTCTGCTCGAGGAGTCGCTGGGGGAAAAGCTTTTTCTGAGGACCAGGCCCGTGCTGACGCTCACCCCCTTCGGAGCTTTCTTTCGCGACAATATGCAGCCGGTGTATCAGCTTTATCAATCCGCCCAGACGCAGGTCGAGCAATATCTGGAAAACTCCAAACGCACGCTGCGCGTCGGTTTCTTTCAGGGCATTCCCAAGCGTCAGGTGGTCCAACCGGTTCTTTCCGAGCTGCTGATGGAGCTGCCGCGGCTTCAGATCGAGCTGGGCAGCGCGGAGATGGATGAGCTCTATGCCGATCTTCGCAGCGGAAAAATTGATCTGGCGATTATGTACGTCAATCCCATTGACACGCTTTCCGATCTGGCTCAGATTCCCTTATTTTCTCTCCCCTGCTCGGTCGTGGTGTCCTATCTCCACCCGTGGATGGTCAAGGATGCGATCACCGCAGAGGATATGGCTGCGGCGCCCGTTCTGTTTTTAAGCCGCTCCAACGGGCCGGATAAGGAGGGCTTCTACAGCAGCCTGAAAGCCGCCTCCTATCACTTTGCACCCGGCTACAACGCGATGCTGGCTCAGCTCGGCCTGGGACAGCACTACGCCGTGTTTCCCACAGGTCTTGAAAAACTGGGGGAAATGGGTATGAAGGCATTCCCCCTACCCGACGAATATCATGCCGAGTTCACCCTCTCGCTCCTCTACCGGCCGGACAACCGTTTTGCCGAATTGTTCTCCGGTCTGTCCGTCCTGCAAAAGGACTTTTTGTAAACTTTCGCTTTCTTTGGCACATATCGGAAACTTTTAGTTTCTGATATGTGCCTATTTTTTTGCTTGGAGAAAAACAGAGAATATGATATTATAATAACAATCTTGCATGGAAAGAGGCGTTTTCTATGTCATTCAAAGAAAAGTTCCTTGCCATCTTCAATTCCAAACCCGAAGCACCCAAATCCGAAAATCCCAATTCTGACAGAAAAGAGGATACTCCTATGACTCCCAAAGAAAAAGTTCTTGCTATGCTCAGCGGCGAAAAGCCCGTTTCCGTGATCAACGGCTGGGAAGCCTTTGAGTTCATGATGAACCCCGTCACCATCGCCATGTCCCCTCTCTGGCCCGGTCACACCGTTCAGGACGCCTGGGGCGTTTCCATGAGCTGGCCCGAGGGACAGCCCGGTGCCATGCCTCTGGAGGGCGACAAGGTCGTCTGCCCCGACATCGAGAAGTGGAAGGAAGTTCTGCATAAGCCCGATGTGGCCGCCATGACTTTCGACTGGACCCCCTTCCTCGGTCAGCAGGCCGCTGCTCGTGCGCAGGGCAAGCTTTCTTTGACCATGGTCCCCGTGGGCAACTTTGAGCTTCTGCGCAATCTGATGGGCTTTGAAAACTGCCTGATGAATCTGATTGAAGAGCCGGAAATGATCCAGGAGATCGTGGACATGATCGTGGATTACCGCATGGAATGCTTCAAGCAGATCTGCGAAAATCTCCATCCCGACATCATCTTCGTGCACGATGACTGGGGCTCCAAGAAGGCCATGTTCATGAACCCGAACACCTGGCGCGAGATCTTCAAGCCCGGCTACAAGAAGCTCTACGGCTATCTGCACGAGCAGGGCGTGATCGTTATGCACCACGCCGACAGCTATCTGGAGCCCATCATTGCCGACATGGAAGAGATCGGCGTTGACATCTGGCAGGGCGTTCTGCCCCAGAACGACATCGTGAAGATCCAGTCTCAGCTCACGAAGATGGTTCTGTTCGGCGGTATCGATGCGGCCAAGACCGACCGTGCCGACGCTACCGAGGAAGAAGTCCGCGAGGAAGTTCGCCGTGCGTGCGAAACCTACATCCCCGGTGGCCGCTATATCCCCACCATCACCGCCGGCGGCCCGAGCAGCATCCACGAAAACATCGACCCCATCATTGCCGACGAGATCGACCGTTTCGCCAAGGCGTTCTCCGCCTGACAAATTTGCAAACAAAATCAAACACCCGTTCTGTTTCAAATAGAACGGGTGTTTTTTCTTTGACCGGCAAGGCAAATCATCCATACTCGCCCATGCCATTGGTACAGCTTGCATCTCTTCTTATAAACAATAAAAATGGTCAGTCCGTCAAAATGCAGCAGGTAAAGGCGATAGTCTGAGGGCCGTAATAGTAGTCAATACCGGAATCACGGCAGGTTTTGCTGACATTCAGTCCGCTGGCCTCCATGGATGGGACGGCCAGTTCCGGGAAGCGGCAGGGTTCATCCGGGCAGGCGCATTTCTCACATATCCGGCACGCTCCGGCGGCCAGAGGCATACATTCAGGATAGATCTCGCGCACCTTTTCCGTCAGAGCGCAAAATCTTTCCTTTTGCAGAGTCTCCGTCTCCATCATGCTCTCATAGTCGTAGTCGTCCTCCATCTGACCGATGGACTGGACAATGAGCCCGCGGCTGTACGAGGCGGCCTTGGCGGCAAAGTGTTCCAGGGTACCGCAGTAAGGCGGACAGGTCCAGCAGCGCCCATAGCTATGACAGCGGTCAGCCGCACACATTTCGCGCACCGCCGGGTTGAATTCCAGAGCGGGTATGTTCAGCATCCCCACCCGTTCAAAGCCACAGCTCTCGGCAAGCTCTAAAAGCTGTTGATCATTCATAGGTCAGAGCTCCTCCGGAAACATCATCGCGTCCATATAGGCATCGCTGAACTCGGCCATACCGGACAGCTCCCGATAATCCGTGTTTTTTTGAAAATCAGCCAGCCTGCTTCGGGCCTCCATGGATACCAACGCCTCCAACGCCCCCTGCGCGGCGGCATTTCCGATTCCCTTGGTCACATTCAGAAGCTCCGCGGGGATAAGGCCGATGCGTGCGGCGCTCTCGGGGCGGATATAGCTGCCGAAGCCGCCGGCCAGCAGCAGACTCCCCACCTGGCCGAAATCCGCGCCGTAGCTGTCCAGCATCACACGAATACCGGCGGCAATGGCGCCCTTGCCGAGCTGAAGCCGCCGCACATCCTGCTGCGTAACGGCCACATCGCCTGTCAGTCGGAAGGCGGGCTTATCGTCCAACAGGAACAGATAAGGTAAAGCCTCGGCGGGGATATCGTCTTCCTCGATGTTCAGCATCCGTCCGCTCTCATCCAGCACGCCCATGTCGAGCATGACGGCGACGGCGTCGATGAGGCCGGAGCCGCATATGCCCACCGCCTCCCCTCCGCCGAGGACGGTGCAGCGAAGCTGTCCCTGTTCCCATCGCACCTCGGACACGGCACCCGGGGCGGCGGTCATGCCGAAGCGGATCTGCGCACCCTCAAAGGCTGGGCCTGCGGCGGTGGCGCAGCAGACGAAGTGATCCCCGCAGCCGAGCGCCATTTCGCCGTTGGTGCCTACATCAATGAGCAGCGTGGGGGTATTCGAGCGATCCAGTCCGGCGGCCAGCAGGTCAGCGGTGATGTCGCCGCCCACATAGCCGGACACGGCGGGGCACAGATACAGCTCGCCGTCAAAGGGCAAGCCGATCGTCCGGGCGTCATGGCAGTCGCCGAAAAGGGATTCGGTAACGAACGGAGCGACCCCGATGCCGTCCGGCGACAGTCCGATCAGCAGGTGCTCCATCGTCGTGTTGGCCGCCACGGTCATGCGGCAGACGGACTCCGGCGGCACCCCGGCGCTCCGGCAAAGCTTCTTGATCATGCGAGTCAGCTGCACGACGATGGCGGTGGTCAGCGCGGGGCGCAGGCCGTCCATGGATGCCTTGATGCGGGCGATGACATCCGCGCCGTAAGAGCGCTGGGCGTTGCCCTCCCCGACGGTGGCGAGGACACGCCCCGTGGAAAGTTCCACCAGATGAGACACCACCGTGGTGGTGCCGATGTCGCAGGCGATCCCATAGCCCGTCAGACCCGGGTCGGCGTTCAGCGAAGCGGCGTTCTCTCCGTGCAGCCGGACCACCAGCGGCGCCTCCGGCGACAGACGAAATACCATGCCGTCCTCAGCCTGCGTGCGGCAGGCAAGCACGGTCGTCTCCCCGTCTTTGCCGGACAGATAGACCCTGCATTTCCCGCAGGTCCCCTGTCCGCCGCAGGGCGAGCGGAGCGGAAGCCCCTCCTGCTCACGCAGCAGCTCCAACAGGGTTTGCCCCGGTCGCGCCGTCAGCGATACCGGGCCGGATTCCGTTAATACGGTGATGTTCATCAGACTTTTTCCCTCTTTCGATCGGAGCTTTTCCGCTCCCCAAAAGTATAAATTACAGGGACCCCGAAACCAATGCACCGCAGAGGTTTCGGGGTCGTTTCATGAAAATGTTTCTGTGTTCAGTCCTTGACCGACCCGAAAATACCCTCACGGAAAGCGCCGATATACTCCATGCAGTAATCATCCTCGCCTTTCAGGGCTTCGGTGGCATAGATCGCGCCGCGCAGGTCGCGGTTCAGGGGATCCATGACCGCGCTGTCCATACCGGCGGTGATGCTCATGACCGCAAAGGCGATGTTGATGATCTTCCGGTACGGCAGGTTAAAGGAGATGTTGGAGATAGCGCCGGAGAGGTGCACGCCGGGATAGTGCTCCTTGGCATAGGCCATGACCTCCAGCAGCACGGCGATGCCGTCCTCGGCGGTGCAGAGCATCTCCACCAGCGGGTCGATATGGATGCGGTTCTCGGCGATGCCATACTCCTTAGCCTTGGCCATGATGTGATCCAGAACGCGGATACGGTCAGCCGCACTCTTGGGGATGCCGCTGTCATCGCACAGCAGCGCCATGACCTGCCACTTGGTGTCGGCGATGACCGGGAAGACGATGTCGATCTTGTTGCCCTCACCGGACACAGAGTTGATCAGACCCGGCTTATTGCAGTACTTCATAGCATCCACGCAGGCCTGCGCGGAGGGGCTGTCCACGGAGATGGGCGTATCCGTAACGCTCTGGATCAGGTCGATCATCCAATGAAGCGTCTCCACCTCATCCACGTCCACACTGGCGCAACAGTCGATGAAATCGGCGCCGGCGTCCGCCTGTTTTTTGGCAATATCTTTGATCCACTCCTCATTGCGCTCAGCAATGGCCTTGCCCATAGAGGGGATAGAGCCGTTTATCTTCTCACCAATGATAATCATGATGATTTTTTCCTTTCCTATAATTATAATGGTATCATCGGAAGCGTGAGCATATTTCTACTGTAAAAAGAGGCTGCTTCCAACGGACGAAAGCAGCCCCGCGTGCGTATTCTTTTAGGCTACCAGTTCCTTAGCCTTTTCGGCGGCGGAGCCGGCATCGGTCGTAAAGGCATCCGCACCGATCTCATCGGCAAAGGCCTGCGTGATGGGAGCGCCGCCCACCATGATCTTGACCTGGGACTGCAGTCCGGCGTCGATCAGGGCCTGCACCGTGTTGCGCATGGCCGGCATGGTGGTCGTCAGGAGCGCAGAAACGCCCACGACCTTGCAGTCAGGATTGGCCTTAACCGCTTCGACGAATTTCTCGGCGGGCACGTCCACACCAAGGTCAATGACCTCAAAGCCCGCGGACTCCACCATCATCGCCACCAGGTTCTTACCGATGTCGTGAAGGTCACCGGCGACCGTGCCGATGATGAACTTGCCGTTTTTGCCGATCTGATCGCCGGCCATCAGGGGCTTCAGAACGCCGACGCCCAGCTGCATCGTCTTGGCGGCCACCAGCATCTCAGGAACAAAAATCTCTCCGCTCTGGAATTTGGCGCCCACCACGTCCATGGCCTCGCCCATCACGGCCAGAACTTCGTCCGCCGTAGCACCTGCGTCAAGCGCTTCCTGCACAACGCCCTCGATCAGCTTCCGCTTGCCTGCAATAACTGTGTTTTTAACATTCTCCAGTGACATGGCAATATTCTCCTTAAATTAAAAATTATTTATAAATCGTTTTCAAATCGACTCGACTCACAGGCCCGCCTGTCTTATTCCGCCTTGGTATAGAGGCCGCTGCGCTTGAGGATCTCGTCTACGGCAGCGGACTGGTTCAGGGCGTAGATGTGCAGATCGTTCACGCCAAGCTGGATGTATTCATACATTTGCTGCACCGTGTAGTCCATACCGGCATCGCGGAAGCCCTCGGGATCGTCATAGTACTTGGAGATGTGACGGGCCAGACTGCGGGGAATGGCGCAGCCGTTCATGCTCACGCAGTGACGGATGCACTTGTCACGATCCAGCACGGGCATGACACCCACTGCCACGGGCATGGTGATACCGGCGGCGCGGATCTCGTCCATCCAACGCTTGAACTGGTCCATGTCGAAGGTGAGCTGGGTGATGATAAAATCAGCGCCCAGATCCTGTTTTCTCTTCAAAAAGGCGGTATCGCTGGCCATATTCGGAGACAGGATGTGGCTCTCGGGGATGCCGGAGCAGGCGATGGTGACCTTATCGCCATAGGTTTTCCGCAAAAACTCGATCAGACCGGTCGCATGATCGAAAGCGCCGTTGGTGGCGTTTTCACCGGGGGCGTAATCGCCGCGGAGCGCCAGAACATGATCCACGCCCATGGAGAGGTATTCGTCCATGTCCTTCTTGATGTCCTCTTTGGAGTGGTGGATGCAGGTGTAATGGGTGACAGCCTGACTCTTTCCCGAATCCTGGATCGCTTTGCAGATATCGAGGTTATAGCCCTTGTCGGAGCCGCCCGCGCCGTAGGTGCAGCTGATCCAGTCCGGATTCCACTTATACAGCTCATCCAGGACGCCGCCGAGCTTGCCCATACCGGCTTCGGTCTTCGGCGGAAAAACCTCAAAAGACAGGGTGGTCTTCTGCTTCATTTTTTCAACAATACTCATTTGCTATATGTCCCTTCTAATGTTAAAATTGTTTTCAATAGGTAGAAAAAACATTATATATTATGTTATTAATATCACAAAAACGGAGCTACTGTCAACAGTATTCAATAATTGACATATATTCTGTACAAACATCTGAAATTCACACAAAAATAATACTAATTATTAGAAGAAAGTCGATTTTTTCTGATGCACTCTTCCCTTAATTGGGAAAGTGTGTTATATAGATAACAATAAAATTAATAACAATAAATTTATACGATTGGGAGGCATCGAAAATGGCATATCTATCCGATATTGAAATTGCGCAGCAGTGCCAGATGAAGAAGATCGGGGAGATCGCGAAGACCGCGGGCGTAGACGAACAGTATCTGGAGCAGTACGGCAACTACAAAGCGAAGATCGACTACCGGATGCTGAAGGATATGGCCGACAGGCCCGACGGCAAGCTTATCCTCGTCACCGCCATCACCCCCACTCCGGCCGGTGAAGGCAAGACGACCACCACCGTCGGTCTGGCCGACGGTCTGCGGAAGATCGGCAAGAACGTCGTGGCGGCTCTGCGTGAGCCCTCGCTCGGCCCCGTGTTCGGTGTCAAGGGCGGCGCTGCCGGCGGCGGCTATGCCCAGGTCGTGCCCATGGAGGACATCAACCTCCACTTCACCGGTGACTTCCACGCCATCGGCGCGGCGAACAACCTGCTCGCCGCCATGCTCGATAACCACATCCAGCAGGGCAACGCTCTGGGTATCGATGTCAAGCAGATCACCTGGAAGCGCTGTGTCGATATGAACGATCGCCAGCTTCGCAACATCGTCAACGGCCTCGGCGGCAAGATGCAGGGCGTTCCGCGTGAGGATGGCTTCGACATCACTGTCGCCAGCGAGATCATGGCGGTGCTGTGCCTCGCAAGCGATATCACCGACCTCAAGGAGCGTCTCGGGCGCATGATCGTGGCCTACACCTACGACGGCAAGCCCGTCACGGCGCACGAGCTCAAGGCGGAGGGCGCGATGGCAGCGCTGCTGAAGGATGCGCTCAAGCCCAACCTCGTCCAGACTCTGGAGGGTACGCCCGTGTTTGTCCACGGCGGCCCCTTTGCCAATATCGCCCACGGCTGCAACTCTGTCACCGCGACGCGCATGGCGCTCAAGCTCGGCGACTATGTCGTGACAGAGGCCGGCTTCGCCGCCGATCTCGGCGCGGAGAAGTTCCTTGACATCAAGTGCCGCATGACGGGTCTGGCACCCTCGGCGGTCGTCGTGGTCGCCACGGTGCGTGCGCTCAAATATCACGGCGGCGTGCCCAAGGCGGAGCTCAATACAGAAAATCTCGACGCGCTCGAAAAGGGTCTGCCGAATCTGCTTCAGCACGTGGACAACATCACGCAGGTCTTCGGACTGCCCTGTGTGGTGGCGATCAACGCCTTCCCCACCGACACGAAGGCGGAGCTCGACCTCGTAGAAAAAATGTGCAAGGAGCACGGCGTGAATGTGCGTCTGTCCGAGGTTTGGGCCAAGGGCGGCGAGGGTGGCATGGCGCTGGCCGAGGAGGTCGTGCGTCTGTGCGAGCAGCCCAACAACTTCCAGCCGTCCTACAGCCTCGACCTTTCCATCGAGGAAAAGATCCGCACCATCGCCAAGCGCGTGTATCACGCCAAGCACTTACTGCTGACGGTGCAGGCGAAGCGTCAGGCGGAGCAGCTCACCGCGCTGGGCTTTGGCAATCTGCCCATCTGCGTGGCCAAGACGCAGTACAGCTTCTCCGATGACCCCACGCTGCTCGGTGCGCCGGAGGGCTTCACCGTCACGGTGCGTAATTTGAAAGTCTCTGCCGGCGCGGGCTTCATCGTCGCGCTGACGGGCGAGATCATGACCATGCCGGGTCTGCCGAAGGTACCTGCCGCCGAGAAGATCGACGTGGACGAAAACGGTAAGATCTCCGGACTTTTCTGAGGTATACCGATGTTAAATAAGAGCGTTACGGAATTTACCGAGGCTCTGGCCTCCAAAGCCGCCGTTCCCGGCGGCGGCGGGGCCAGCGCTCTGGTGGGGGCGATCGGCATCGCCCTGGGCGACATGGTGGGCGAGCTCACCGTGGGTAAGAAAAAATACGCGGACGTGGAAGAGGA
>JAZUEL010000066.1:0-19809 GCA_045640125.1 Oscillospiraceae bacterium | reverse complement strand
CACAAGCGCGTCTATGTCTGTGAATACGACCTCTCGCCGTGCATCCTTTCGCCATTGCTCCATTCTTTTCAGCCCCCGTTTCTACCTCCCATTATACCAAAAAGCCCGCCTCAAGGCGAGCTTTTTTGACAGACTGGAACGCCCGTACCGACGAAAATCGGTACGGGCGTTTTGTATGCGGTTACGCCTTTTCGTTGACGGCGATCCAGATTTCGCAGGTGTAGTTCGGGTCGTCGGTCTTGTCGGAGGGGTAGACCTCCAGCTCCACGCCCTCGGCGTATTCGTAGCGTGTGCTCTGCGGGAAAAATTCGGTAACGATCTTGTAGTAAGTCTCGGCAAAAGCGTCCGGCATTTTGCCGCGGGAGGTGAAGACGGCGTAGGTGTGCGCGGGAATCTCCAGCACTTCCAGATCGGGGTCTGATATCTCGCGTCCGTCGTATTCCACGAAGATGCCGTAGGGGAAGTGATCGCCCTCCAGCTCCGAGGAGAAGCATACGCCGAGAAGCCCCGGCAGCATCGGCTTTTCCGGAAAATAGGAAAGGATGCGGGGCGTGGAGCCGTCGGCGGCGCATTCGCCCCAAAAGGCGGTGATGTCCTCCGTGGCGGTGGCGCTCTGCGGCTTTGCCACCTGCTTGCGCTTGCCGAGAATTTTGAATGCGTCCAGTTTTTCGATGCGATAGTCCATGGTATTTCCTCCTGTCAGAATGAGTTTGACCGACAGGCGGGTAAAGGTCTTGACGGGACCGCCGCTGCGTGCTTCGCTGGGTGTTATGCCGTGAAAGCGGGTGAAAGCGCGGGAGAAGCTCTCGGGCGTGTCGTAGCCGTAGCGCAGCGCTACGTCGATGACCTTGTCGTGACCGTGCGCCAGTGCCTCCGCCGCCAGCGACAGCCGCCGCAGCCGCACGTATTCGCCCACGGAATAGCCGCAAAGAACGTGGAAGATACGCTGAAAATGAAAGACGGACGAGGAGGCTCGCTTCGCCGCCTCAGTATAGTCGATCTCCTCCGTCAAGTGCTCCTCCAGATAGTCGAGGGCGCTTTGTATGCCGCTGATCCAGTCCATAGGCTTCCTCCTGTCGGTATGCTCTCATAGTAACAGACAGCCAAGGATGTTTCCTGATTTTCCATGCTCTATACTGTCAAAAGGAGAGGGTCAAACGACCCTCTCCCGTGCTTTGCATATCAGGTAAACTTCTTTTTGCTCGCGACGGCGGCACCGGCACCGAGACTCAGCACGAGCACAGCCCAGAGCAGGGCATGGCTGCTGTCGCCGGTCTTGGGGGCGGCGGGCTTGGGAGCGGGGGTCGGCGCGGGGGGTGCGGGAGTTTCCGGCACAAGCTGCTCGGCGTAGTAGTTCAGCATGGAGCCCATGTTCTCAAACCAGACATGGCGACCGGCAAAGGTGAGATCCTCGCTGAAATCATGGTCAAAGCTGAAGGTGTAGCCCTTGGGCGCACGGAACATCATGGTGATCTCATACTTGACCCCGCCGTGGAATACGCCGTATTCCACGGAGTCGTCAAGCGGATCGAACATGACCGCAGGCTCGAGCGCGATGGGCGAGATGTTCATCTTCGTCTGCCAGGCATCAAAGCTCTCGCCGTCGACGGGTGCGGGGGCGGTGATGGAAATGTCACCGGGGCAGATCAGTGCGCCGTCGTAGCTGAACTCGCGGACGGTGCCGTCCTCAGTCTCAAACCAACCCTCCACATGGAGACTGCGCTCATCCTTGTTTTCAAGGTATGTAACTTTGCCGTCCACGATGGGAAGACTCATGCCATCGCTGTTCGGATCGTAGCAGCACTCTTCATCCGGGAGAATTTTCAAGGGCTGATCGGTCAGAAGCGTGTCGCTGCCCACGAGAAGGGACAGCAACCAATTCGTGCCATCCATGTCCTTTTCGCCGCTGAGTACGACGCGGAGTTTGTCGGGGACGATATGGATCCAGTCGCAGTAATCGCCGGTCAGGGGCACGGTGTATTCGACCGTATAGGTGAATTCGCTGCCGTTTTTCTCCGACTTCACGGGCTTGCCGTCAAAGAGGAGACAGCCGCTGAAATCCTTGCGGGGGTCGAGCATCATGGGTATGTCGGAGTTCATGGTCGGGGCAAAAGACAGCGTATAGCTTTCGCCGGGCATAAAGACATCGTCGCCGAACAGCGTGTATTCCGAGTCCTTGGGAATGGCAAGGCGGATGACCTTGGCAGACTCCGGCGCGATCACAGCGCTGTCTTCCCAGTCATCCATGCTCTGTCCCGCGTTCGGGGCGGGCGCTTTGATGGAGAGCTCCTCCGGCTGAAGCAGATCCGCGCTGAAGCGCAGGAAATAGAGATTCTTGTTGTCGTCTGAGAACAGCGCCCAGGCGTGCAGGACGTTTGCGTTGTCCTCGTAGGTGTAGTAGACTCCGCCGGACGTAAGATCGATTGGCTTCGGGAGTGTCACGAGAGTGATATCCTCCGAGGTGTAGGCGGTGTCGGGTGCAAGAGTGAGGGAGTCGTTGACGATGGCATCAAATATGCCCGCGTCGGTGTACATGGTGACATGCAGTTTACCGTCGTCTTCGGCAATGCGCCAGGAGAAGCTCGTGCAAGTCGGAGAAAGAACAGTGATATCCTTGTCAAGACCCGACGTGGCTTTTGTTGCCTCCCACAGGAAATCGAGGACGCCAATCTCGTAGGGGCTCTTAGCATCCAACGACAGCAGGGGGTTAATGGTTTCTTCTTCCGCGGGAGCGGCTTCCAAAGCGGGAACGGCTTCTTCCACAGGAGCGGCTTCCAGAGCGGGATCTTCCGAAACGGGCTCCTCCGAAGCGGCCAGCGCCACCGCGGGAAGCAGGGCGAGCATCATCAGCAGAGCCAGCAGAAAAGCCAGGCATTTGCAGGACTTTTTCATGTTTATGTACATCTCCTTTTAACTTGAATATGGTCGGTGACCTCTCTTTGCCCTATCACTATAAAGGCACGGAGAGCCGCATTCAACCCTCCGTGTTGTAAGAAATTTTACTCTTTGTAACCACGCGGCGGAAAGAGCCGCTGTCAGTATTTTTCCTTGCTTTTGAACAGCAGCGCCACGATCAGACCGAACACAACGGCACCGGTGATGCCGCCGGCGGAGGCGGTGAGACCGCCGGTAAAGGCCCCGATCAGTCCCTTTTCCGCCACAGCATCCTTTACACCCTTGGCGAGGAGATTGCCGAAGCCCGTGAGCGGCACGGTCGCGCCGCAGCCCGCCCAGTCGGCGAAGGGCTGATACACGCCTACCGCGCCCAGGATCACGCCCGCCACCACATAGATGGTGAGGATGCGGGCGGGAGTCAGGGCGGTCTTGTCGATCAGGATCTGACCGATGGCGCACAGAACGCCACCCGCCAGAAAGCATTTCAGAAGCGTCATCCACATACTTACACCTTCTTCATTTCCAGCGCGACCGCGTGGCTGATCGCGGGGATGCTTTCGCCCTGCTGATTGAGCGTCGGGCTCATAAGCGCACCCGTGGGGGCGAAGAGCAGCTTTTTCCAAAGCCCCTCCTTCATGCCGTGCAGCAGATGACCGCACAGCACGGATGCTGAGCAGCCGCAGCCGCTGCCGCCGGCGTGGGCGTCCTGCTCCTCGATGTTGTAGATCAGCCGTCCGCAGTCCATATACTTGATGCCGAGGTCGATCCCGTCGCGGAGGAACAGCTCGCGCAGAATGTCGCTGCCGACAACGCCCAGATCTCCGGTCACGATGGCATCGTAGTAATCGGGCTCCCGTCCCGTGTCGGCAAAGTGGGCGGTGAGGGTGGAGTAGGCGGCGGGTGCCATGGCGCTGCCCATGTCGGTCATGTCCTTGACACCGGCATCAAAAATTTTGCCGACGGTGGCGTGGGTGACGTAGGGCGCGGGAGCTGCCACCCGAAGAATGACCGAGCCCGCCCCCGTCACCGTCCACTGGGCGGTGGGGCTGCGCTGACTGCCGTAAGCCAGCGGCATACGGAACTGGCGTTCGGCGGAGCAGAAATGTGAGCCGGTAGCGGCCATGACGGTGGAGGCGAAGCCGCCGTCGATGAGCATGGCGGCGAGCGCGAGCGATTCGCCCATGGTGGAGCAGGCACCGTACAGCCCGAGATAGGGAACATGGCTGTCGCGCATGGCGTAGGCGGAGGCGGTGCATTGATTCAGAAGGTCGCCGGAGAGAATGACATCGAGTTGATAGGCCTGCAATTTCGCTTTCTCCAGCGCGATGGCACAGGCTTTTTTCAGCATGGTGCTCTCGCCGGCCTCCCAGCTTTTCTGCCCGAAGCGGCTGTCATCGCTGACGTAGTCAAAGTAACGGCGGAGCGGGCCTTTACCCTCCATGGGACCGACGGCGCAGGCGGCGGCGGCGATGCCGGGCTGCACGCTGAATTTCACGGTTTGATTTCCAAGCTTTTTCGTTTCCATGCCCCTATTTTTTGCAGGCGGGCAGAAAATATGTAAGCGGCGGAAAATTTCCGCCGCTGCTTTTTATTCGTTTGCATCGTGCCGGTATTTCTGCCTTGTGGCTTCACCGCCCCGCAGATGGCGCTCGGCTTTGTTTTTATCCAAAACCTCACGCGCCTGCTCATACAGGATGCGGTCTATGGTTTTCAGCCGCTCCGTGAGATCCTTGTGCACCGTGGATTTGGATACGCCGAAGCGGTCTGCGGCAGCACGCACCGTGGCATTTGTCTCGATAATGTACAGAGCAAGGCTTTTCGCACGCTGATCGATGTCCTCTCTCATACCCCGACCCCCATGTTGTCACATGCTACACTCTATGTCCGAAAACACGGCGATATGAGAGATTTTTCAGGACTTTCCTGTCTATTGTTGTGAAAAGTTGCAAGTATTATTCACATAATTTGTATAAAACATAGAGATTTGACGGGGGTTACATAACAATATTGTATAAAAATCATAGTGTGGTAGAGTGTTTAGACCTATAAGTGGCTTTTTCTACACATTTTCCCAAAGGAACCCGATGCCGTGACAGATCGTGAACTGAAAAAACTGAACAGAGCGGAATTGCTGCAGCTGCTGATCGAGCTGTCCGATGAAAATGAGCAGCTTCGCAGTCAGACGGAGCAGCAGCAGGCGCAGATCGAATTGCTGACGCAGCAGATGGAAAAGCGAAGTCTCCAAATGGAACAGACCGGCTCTATCGCGGAAGCGGCGATTCGGGTAAACGGCGTGTTTGAGGCGGCGCAGGCGGCGGCGGATGAATATCTGCAAACGATCCGCGAGATGAACGAAAAAAAGGACGAGGACTATCGCCGCGTGATCGAGGAAGCCATGACGCAGGCGGACGATATTCTGCGGGAGGCGGAAGCAGCCAGGGAACAGAAGATCGCGGAAGCCGATGCCTATTGGAAGGAAACATCCGAGCGTCTGGAGCGCTTCACCAAAGACCATGAGTGGTTCAGCCGCCTGATGAAAGAGAAGACCGGTGAATAACGAAAACAGACCCAGTGTTGCCCAGCTTCAACAGGCGCTGGAGCAGGAGCAATACCGAAGAAATTTCAGAAAGATCCTGCGCAGCACCTTCTTTGCGCTGGTGACGGTCGCGGCGGTCGCGGTGCTGATCGTGATGCTCTGGGTGCCCGTCCTGCAGATCTACGGTACCTCCATGGAGCCGACGCTCGAGGAGGGGCAGATCGTCGTGGCGCTGAAGGGCTCAGATTTCAAGCGCGGGGATATCGTAGCGTTTTATTACGGCAATAAGCTGCTCGTCAAGCGATATATTGCCGGTCCCGGCGAATGGGTCAACATTGACGAGGACGGAACCGTCTCCGTCGGCGGTGAATACCTGGACGAGCCCTATCTGACCGAAAAGGCGCTCGGCGACTGCAACATTGAGCTGCCTTATCAGGTGCCGGATGAAAAATACTTCCTCGTCGGAGATCACCGCGCCACCTCGTTGGACAGCCGCAATACGGCAGTCGGCTGTGTGGCGGAGGAACAGATCGTCGGGCGCATCGTTTTCAGCGTCTGGCCCTTTGAGCACTTCGGTGCGTTGGGGGACATCTCGCTCGACCTTCGCCCCTATCTGCCGCTTGATTGGCTGCAAAATCTGCTCCCCTAACCTATATATTATATGAATAAACGCCGCGTATGCGGTTTGTAACGGAGATATGCCATGAATCAGGAATTGTTGCTTCGCGCGGCAAAACTGAATAAGCAACATCACAGAAAGGATCGCGTGCATCGGGCGGCAAGATTTTTGTCGTTCGTGGTCGTGCTGTGCACGGTCTGGTCGCTCATGCTGCCCGCGATCACTCTAAACGGGGAGGTGGTCTGCGGCTTCGAGGAGCACACGCATGGCGACGAGTGCTACGAGACGCGTACGGTCCCTGCCTGCGGCCTGGAGGAGAGCGAGGGTCACACCCATGGCGACGATTGCTACGCCGAGACCGAAGCATACATCTGCGGCCTGGAGGAGAGCGAAGGCGGCGAGCTCATCTGCGGCCTCGAGGAGAGCAAGGGGCATACCCACGATGAAGGCTGCTATGAGGATGTCCTCATCTGCGAAATCCCCGAATCCGAGGAGCATGAGCACAATGAAGAATGCTATGAGTCTCGCCTCACCTGCGAACTGAAGGAGAGCGAGGGACACAGCCACACGGAGGCGTGCTATTCGACCGGACACATCCATACCGATGCCTGCCTCGGCACGGTGAAGACGCTCATCTGCGAGATCCCCGAATCCGCGGGTCACACCCACAGCGAAGAGTGCGGCACAACCGAGGAGCGCGTTCTCGTCTGCGAGAAGCCCGAGCACACCCACACCGACGATTGCTATCCCGAGGCGAGCGATAACTCTGCGGATACGGAAACCGCCGCCTATTGGGAGTCCACCTTTGCGAACGTGACGCTCACGGGCAACTACGCCGATGACGTTCTCGCCATTGCGGAAACCCAGCTCGGCTACCACGAATCCACTAAAAACTTCCAATACGTCGGCTCGTTCAAAAAAGGCTACACCCGCTACGGCGCGTGGTACGGCGACCCCTACGGCGACTGGTGCGCCATGTTCGTGTCGTTCTGTATGCGCTATGCCGGCGTGCCCGAAAGCGTGATCCCGTCCTCGTCCGTCTGCAATTCGTGGACGGTGCTGCTCGATCAGCTCGGTCGCTTTGAGAAGGCGGGCGACTACACGCCGCGTCCCGGCGACGTCATATTCTTCGACACCGACGGCGAAGGCGGCCTGAACGCCACTCATGTCGGCCTCGTCGCATGGGTCGGGGAGACAAGCCTCGGCACCATCGAGGGCAACGCGGGTGACTGTGTCTGCACCAACGAGTATTCGATGGACAGCGCTGTCATCTACGGCTACGGCCGTCTGGGTGACAAGGTCGATGAAACCGTACTGACCTATACTGATAGTAATATAAACGCCGAGCTGACTGTCTCGCCCGCGCTGGACGGGGAGGCGGAGCTTCAAATTGAAAAGCTCGACCCCGCGGAGGATGAAACGCTGTGGAAGAACATGGCGGCGCCCGTCGCGGAGCAGATGCTCGAGGAGGAGGACGAGCCCGATGCGCTCGAGCTCTATCGCTTCTCGCTGCTCAAAAACGGCGAGCCTCTGGAGCTGACGGAGGACTACGCGCTGACGCTGGATGCCACTGTGCCCGCGCCCGTGACGGACGAGGAGCGGGAGGAGCCGAGCGAGAGCGTGCAGAGCTTTGCCCTGTCTGTGCTGACGGAGGAGGAGCTCAAGGCGCTTGAGGAGCAGGAGGAAGCCGAGCAGCTTCAGCGGGAGGATGAGGAAGAAATCGACCCCGTTGCGGTCTTGCTGACGGCGCTTATGCCCGAAACAGAAGAAAAACAGGAAGTTATCGACGAGAAAGAAAAGCCGCTGCCCTCGCTCAAGGCGGAGAAGCTTGCGCAGGAGCCTGCGGACGAGCCCGGGCAAGCGAAGCTGCGCTTCGACGGAAGCGGGATGTTCTATGGCTTTGCTCTCGCGGCGATGCCCGAGGAAGCGGAAGCGCCTGTTATGCTGATGAGTGCGGCTCCCAAGCTGGGCGAATCGTCGACTGCCTTTACCCCGACGGCGAACGTGGCTTCGCATAAGCAGATCGACCGTTTATATGATAACGGTGATGACTATGAGACTGCCGAATATCAGGACAAATATCGGCTTCACCTCGATGCCGGTGAGCTTAAATACGCCGAGCCCATCGACCTGCTCATCGTGGTCGACCGCTCCCGGAGTATGAACACCAAGGATATGATGATGGGGGAGGAGAAACAGCGCCGTGATACGGTGGTTTCCACCATTCTCAACGGCGAGAACAATGCGGTGACCAAGGATGGTCTCGTATACAAATTCCTTTCGCTTCATCCGGAAAACAAGGTCGCGGTCATGGCCTTCCACGGCGATAGGAGTGTGGATAATGGCGGCAGCTTCACTGTGAACTCCGATGGATTCTCCATCGACACGGTGTCGCTTCTTCCCTGGACGAATAAGGCCTCTTGGGACGGGACAGCTGTGAACTGCAAGACTACGGACGATACCCTGACCTGCACCGATTACTGTGCGGCCTATCTCGCCATGTCTAAGATGCTGGAGGAGCAGAAAGACGATGGCCATCAAAAGCTTGTCATCTTCCTGTCTGACGGTGTGCCGACCTATTATCTTGCAAAGGATGATGGCGAATACAAACGTTATGGCGACGGTAATCCGGACGGCACCGAAGAAAACAGCAATCAGACCAAATGCAAAAACGGAACGCTTGATTTCTTTAGCAGCTATTCCGGCGGCTTAGCCACGATCTATACCATCGGAATCGGTAACGATGAAGGCTTCGACACGGATGTGCTTGAAGAAATGAGTAACGCCACGGGTGGAAAGTTTTTCCATGCCAAAGACTCTGTGGCGCAGTTAGAAAAGAACTTTGAGACTATCGTCTACGGCGAAACCGGCAAGCTGACCGGTCTCATTCTCACGGATACTCTCTCTGAGTATGTCGCCATGTCCGGCAATATCACCGTCAAGGCGGGTGATACGAAACTCTATGAATTGGTTTCCGTTGAGGGCGCATTTGAAGATGTAGCAGGTGAAAGCGGCAACTTTACCGAGTACAACACTTATACGCCCGCCGAGGGCGGCTCGATTCCGATGCTGCAAAAGGTCGAATATGACCCCACCGCCAAGACCATCACGGCGAGCTTCAACCCCGACGCGGCGCTCGATGTCGGGATGAAATATGAGCTTGCCTTTGACGTGGAGCTCACGGCGGCGGCGGCGATTAAATACGCGATGAACGGCCGCTATAACGCCACCGGCGCGCCGGACACCGACTACGGCGACAACAAGACCAGTGTGGGTCAGGATGGCTTCCACTCCAATACGGAAGCCACGGCGAGCTATACTTATAACAGTATGGACTACCAGGATGTACTGCCGAAGCCTGTCGTGCAGGCGGTTGAAGGAACAGAAGGTCACACTTCGGACTACACGCTTCACGGCTACATCACCCAGCACAAGACCATCGACTGGCTGGGCGACAAGACCGATAACAAGACAGACAGAGGCAACGCCGATACCGATTTGGATGATAACGTTACCGCCGAAGCCATGACAGATTTCTACCGTCTCTACCTCGATGCCGGTCAGATGAAGGCGTCTGAGCCTATGGACGTTCTGTTCATCGTGGATCGCTCCGGCAGTATGCAGACAGAACGGAGCAAAAAAGATCCGGTTGGTGCGTATGATGTTCAATACAATGGCACAACGATTCGGCGCGATCAGGCGGTCAATCAGATTCTGAACGGAACGACTGATAAGAATGCAACGGGGGATGCGCTCGCAAACGGACTGATTGCGCAGTTTTTGAGTATGAACCCCAAGAATCAAGTCGCGGTTGGCTGGTTTGCCGGATACTGGGAGCAGAACGAGACAATCACCGATCCGAACAATGACTACGGATTGCTAGGTTCGACGCCCAGGTGGGTGAATTCCTCGACCATTCAGTATTACGATGCGACCGGCAAAGATAGCAACGGAACGAACTATGCCGCCGGTTTGTATCAGGCGCATGAGCTCCTGAAGCAGGTCAAGTATGACGGCAACAAGAAAGCGTTCATCTTCCTGTCGGACGGTTTGCCGACCTTTACCACGGAACTAACCGTATCGGATGACGGAGAGACTTGGAGCATTTCCGGGCGCAGCGGTGATGGTAGCACCGATGGCAATCAGGTCGGAACCAAGACGATAAACGCTATCACGCAGCTGAAAAATTACATTAATACCTTTACACCGGCGAATAAAACGACGATCTATACCGTCGGCATTGGCGATTTTAAAACGGACTATCTGGATCTTTTGAGATCGAGCGACCAAACGCTGACGACAACGGATTACAATGAACTGCTTTCCGAGTTTGAAAAAATCATCTACGGCGAATCCGGCGACTTCAAGACGCTGAACATCACGGATACGCTTTCGCCCTATGTCGATCTCTACGCATCAAACGCCGATATCAAAGTCACGGTGACCTCCCATGGCGTGACAAAGACACTGTATGAGCGTTCCGATGCCACCGGCTGGACAGGCGATTCCACTAGCGAGGCCGGACGTAACGGTAAGTTCACGGCGGATAACACCTACACGACGGCGGACGGCGACAAGGTTCCTCTGCTCAAGAGCGTTTCGTATGACAGCACAAGCAAGACCATCTCGGTGATCTTTAATGAAGATGCCGTGCTTGAAAAATCCGCGAAGTATGAGCTGTCGTACAACGTCAAGGTGACCCAAAAGGCATACGACGAGTTCAAGAAAAATGTGGACGCCCAAGAGGGCGCAAGCCCCGATGATCTGGCTGTCGCCTATGCCGGAATGCTCGGCGATGCGGCAACGGACTACGGAGATAACAAGTCCAGCTCCGGTCACCCCGGCTTCCGCTCCAACACAAAGGCGACAGCCGCCTATCAGCTCGGCGATACGCTCTATGACATCCCCTATGACCACCCGGTTGTGCAGGCCTCCTACAAGGACGAGACGCTGGACATCACCGTCGAGCACGACTGGCCGGAGGGCGTTGAACCGCCGGAGGATGCTGAAGTCAAGGTGAAGCTCTATCAGTCCGCAGACGGCGGAGAGACGCTTACTCCCACGACGATAGAGGAGGAGCCTGTCATCTACACGCTGAAAGCGGATAACAAATGGACGCAAACATACGAAAATCTGCCGCGCAAGGATGAGAGCGGCAAAGAGCTGAGCTACTATGTCGTGGCAAAGCCGCTGAAAGGTTATTACACCAGCTATGTCGATTCAACGACCGTCCCGATCGGCGGTAAGCCGACCGTATCCGGTGTAGTCACGATCACCAAGCCGGAGGGTACAGGCGATTCCTACACGGGACTGGCGGTTTTGAGCAGCACACCCGGCGTGATCCTGCCCGATACCGGCGGCAGCGGTACGGCGCTGTTCACCGGCTTCGGTCTGGCGCTTCTGGCGCTCGGCGCCGCGCTCACCGCGAGGCAGACGCGGATTTATAAGAGAGAAAGAAAAACAAACATAAAGGGGAAGATAAGCATGAAAAAAGCTCTTGCGCTCCTGATGACCCTTGTGATGGTCTTTGCGCTCGGCGTTACCGCCTTTGCGGCGGAGCCGGAAAGTGGTTCCATCACGATCTCCAACGCGACGCTCAAACAGACCTACACGCTCTATAAAATCTTTGACGCGACCATCGACATCGGCAACAACCCCGTTTCCGTTGCCTATACCTACAAGGGAACGCTCCCGAAAAACGACTATTTTGATCAGGATACCGCCGGAAATATCCGAATCAAGGACGCCGGCAAGGACGCTTCGGGACATCTGACGCCCGATGCCATCACCTTCCTCGGCACCCTCAAGGGCGATGCTCCGGAAACCAAGGTGGCCGACAGCAACACCGTTGTGTTTGAAAACCTTGATTATGGCTACTACTACATCGAATCCACGCTCGACACCCTCGGCAACGGCGCCGTCTCCGTGGACAGCACCACGCCCAATGCCGTTCTGATCGACAAGAATCAGGGGCCCACCTGGTATGACCCCGAGGGCGAAGCGGGAACCGGTACGGAGGACCTGAAAGAGAACTGGCTCGGCAAGTGGATCGTTTTGGCCGACGGCAACAAGGTCAAGGAAAACACCGTTGATTTCGGTGAGACGGTTTCCTTTGAAGTCGCATTTAACGCTACGAACTATGTCGGCGATCAGCAGGTTCGCACCTATTTTGTCCGCGATACCATTGACCCCGGCTTCACTTTAAAAAAGGACAGCTTCAAGGTCTACATCGGCAAGGGCTCTTCGGCTGCGCCCTCTACGGCGTATGATCTGAAGTTCAGCGATGACGGCCAAAGCTTTATTATCTCTCTTCCCTGGGATAAGGACGACGGCTCGACGCTGTATGACGCCAACGAGGTCATCACTGTCACGTACAACGCCACGCTTAACAACAAGGCCGTGATCGCCGGCGACGGCAACCTCAATAAGGCGTATTATGATTACCGTCTGGACAGCGATTCGGAAAAGGTTCCGGATCCCGATTATCCCGATCAGCCGTCGATGACCTCTGTCTATCACGGTAGCACCGAAGAGACCACCACCACCTATTCCTTCGCTCTCGGCCTTACCAAAATCGACGGTCAGGATAAGCACACGCTGAAGGGGGCGGAATTCTCCCTCAAGCTCGGCGATAGCGTTATCAAGGGCGTCGAGGTCGCGCCCGGCGTGTACAGATACAGCACCGGCAAGGACGCACTGACGAAGTTCGCCACCGATGACAAGGGTATGCTCGTCATCAAAGGCCTTAAGGAAGGCGAGTATCAGTTCACCGAAGAAACGGCGCCTAAGGGCTACAACCGTCTGCTTGCCCCTGTGACGCTCAAGGCGAGCGTTGAGGATGTTGAAACGTATTCGGACAAGTATGAGTACTACTTCGATGAGAACGGCGACCCGCTTGAAGAGTCTGCAACCGGCTGCACGACAGTTGTCGCGAGCTATGGCGGCATTGCCACGGTTCAGAAGCTTGTGGAGAACGAGCGCGGCGTGGAGCTGCCTGTCACCGGCGGCATGGGCACGACCCTGTTCTACGTTGTTGGCGGTCTGCTCGTCTTTGGTGCGGCGCTGCTTCTCATCACGAAAAAGCGCATGAAAGCGGGAAAGTGATGAACCCTGCGGGTCATCGCTTTAAGGAGTAAGGAATGAAAAAGCGCTGGTCTACCATCCTGTTAATATTGGTTCTGCTGGCCGGCGCATCCCTTTTGCTGTATCCGACGCTGAGTGAAGTATGGAATCGCCACCACCAGTCCCGTGCCATCGTCTCTTACGCTGCGCTTGTTTCCGAGCTTGAAAACGAGGAGTACAAAGCGATTCTCGAAGCGGCGCACCGGTACAACGACGGCATTGAGCCCGCTAAGCTCAACATCCCCGATGAGATGCAGCTGCAAGAGTATAGGATGCAGCTTGATCCCATGGGAAGCGGCGTTATGGGCTACATCGACATTCCCAGTATTCAGTGCTCACTGCCCCTTTATCATGGTACATCCGAATCCATTCTGACGGCGGCGGCGGGGCATATCGAGTGGTCGAGCCTGCCGGTCGGCGGCGAGAGCACCCATTGCGTCATCTCCGGCCATCGGGGACTGCCGAGCGCCAAGCTGTTTACGCGCCTCGACGAGCTGCGCGAGGGCGACACCTTCATGCTCCATGTGCTCGATGAGACCCTGACCTATGAGGTCGATCAGATTTTGATCGTACTGCCGGATGAGGTCCATTCGCTCGAGGTGACGGAGGGGGAGGACCTCTGCACGCTCGTCACCTGCACACCCTACGGCATCAACACACATCGACTGCTCGTGCGCGGGCATCGCGTGGAAAATCGGGAAGAAAAGCCGGTGGCTCATGTGACAGCGGATGCCGCGGTGATTCGCCCGATCATCGTGTTCCCGTTCGCGGCGGCGCCGCTTCTGGTGCTGTTGCTGATCGGGCTGGCGGTCTCGGATCGCCGAAAGAAACATTATCAAAAACTTGCGAGGAGAAAGGAGGAAGCGGATCTATGAAAAAGTCAGCGGCTTTGCTGCTTGTTGTTTTGACGCTTTTTGCCGCGCTGGCTGTTCCGGCGCTGGCTATCGACCGCTTCGATCCGAATGAAGAACTTTCGCTGACGGTGTCCTTTGCGGTAGATGAAAAAGCCCTGGAGGGGGCGCATTTTCGTCTGTTCCGCGTGGCGGACATGGTCGAGTACGGCGAGCTGAACTACACGGAGGCTTTCAAGGACTGTGAAGCCGGCGCGCTCTCGGATCTGACCGTCGAGCAGACACAGCAGCTATGCGAAAGCCTGTATGATTATCTGCTGAACAATGAAACGATCGAGCCGGTTGATGCCGGTGACACCGATGAAGAAGGTCTGCTCCGCTTCCCCGCGCACAACAATCAACTGCTGCCGGGGCTGTATCTGGTGACCGGTGACCGCTTCTATCTGGACGGTGTCAGCCATGAGGCGGCTCCCTTTGTTGTCTGCCTGCCCTATCGCGGCGAAGATGAGGTCTGGATCTACGATATGAGCGTCTCGCCCAAGCTCGCGGATACGCAGGTCGAGGTGCAGAAGATATGGCAGGATAAAGGCAATGAGAAAAAACGCCCGACTGAGGTCGTTGTGGAGCTCATCAAGGGCAAGGACGAAAAAGCCTTTGCATCGGTGGTGCTCTCGGAGAAAAACGACTGGAGCTACGTTTGGGAGGAACTGCCCGGCGGCTTTGAGTGGTCGGTGCGGGAAGTGACGAAAGCCGAAAACTATAAATCTGCGACGGAGCAGATCCCGGGCGGCTTCCGCATTATCAATACCTATGTTGCGCCTCCGGGGAAAACACTGCCGCAGACAGGGATGCTCTGGTGGCCTGTGCCGGTGCTGGCCTGCGCCGGTATGCTGCTTTTCGTTCTCGGATGGTCAAAACAGAGAAAACATGAAGAATAAAAAACACAGCGGAACGGCGCTTATGCTGGCAGGACTTGTCCTGCTGGCGTGCGCCGCCGCTTTGACTTTTGTGAATATTCGCCGCCAGAATGAGGCAGGCGAGGAAGCGATCTTCCTCATCCGGTCGATCTCCGACTCCATCCAGAGTGGGGAGGAGGTGTTTGTCCCGGAGATCATGGGAGATGCCGCGGAGACGCGTCCCATGCCCTCCTGCGACATCGACGGAAACCTCTATGTCGGTATCCTTCAGATACCGCGTTTGGGGCTGGAGCTTCCCGTCATGAACGATTGGAGCGAAACCAAACTCCAACTCGCTCCCTGCCGCTATACCGGCTCGGTTTACACGAAGGATATGGTCATCTGCGCCCACAACTATTCCACGCATTTCGGGCGGCTGACGGAGCTTTCTGTCGGGGATGAGATCCTCTTCTTCGGGGCGGACGGGCAGCTCCACACCTACGTCGTAGCGGAATTTGAAACGCTCGCGCCGACGGATGTGGACTATATGACGGACGGGGAATGGCCGCTGACGCTGTTTACCTGCACATGGGGCGGACGCAGCCGCATCACAGTTCGCTGCGAGGACGCATAACACGAAGAAATGAATCGGCGGGGGCTTAGCCTCCGCCGATTATTGCTTCGGGATCGTTGTCAATGGTGTAAATATCATCAAAGGAAATTTTTTCGCCGTCGAGGGAGAGGCAGCGGTAGGGAAGGCTGACGGCGGTGACGGTGCCGCGCATCGTGATATCGTGAAAGCAACGATGGCAGTCGATGCGCACGCGCGTCCCCTTGTCGAGCGCAGCAAAAAACACGGAATTTTTTGCCTGCTGCTCCTCGGATATGTCGTGCCGCGGCACGCGGCTGTGCTTTTCCTCGCGGTCGCGCAGCGCCTCCTGCAAGCCCTTCATGGCATCAAAGGGCTGAAACTGCTTCGCCCGATCTGCTCTTGTCATCATAGCCGGCGCGATGCCCTCCGATCATTTCGTTTCGCTCCCGCTGCGTGGCGGGTGCCAAAAGGTTGAAGCCGCGCAGCACGGCGTTTTTGCCGAATTTCTCCGACAGCTCCAAAACGGCGCGCTCCCGCGCCTTTTCACGCTCCACGGAATCAAAGTCCGTGAACAGATCATAGCCCTCGCATTCCTCGCCGCATACATTCTCCAGACTGATGGCGAGACGGCGGATGGGGACGCTGCGGTCGGCGATGCGGTCAAACAGTTCCAGCGCCGGAGCACGGATGAGCGAGTTGACGGCGGTCGCACCATTGAGCCGGACACTGCCCTTGGAAAAAGGCCGCGCATCGCGGCTGTAGCCGATGCCGAGCCAGACTTTACGCGCAATGAGCTTGCGCTTCATCAGCTCGTGGCAGCCGTGCAAAATCATCTCCGCCATGACGATGCGGGCTTCGTCGAAGCGGTAGTCCCGCGGCAATATCTGCGAAAAAGAAACGGAGTGGGTTTTGGCGCGGTAGTTTTTGATGTCCTCGATGCGGCAGCTCTCCCGTCCCCAGGCGTGGTCGATGAGCAGCTCCGCGTTGACACCGAACAGCTTATAAATGAGCTCCGGATCGGCCTGCGCCAGCTCGCGCATGGTGCGGATGCCGCAGCGCTCCAAACGGGCGGCGGTACCCTTTGCCACCTGCCAGAAATCCGTGATCGGACGGTGATCCCACAGCGTTTCGCGGTAGCTTTCCTCGGTGAGGATGCCGATGTGATCCTTGGCGTGCTTGGCGGTGATGTCGAGCGCGATCTTGGCGAGATAGAGGTTGGTGCCGATGCCCGCCGTGGCGGGGATGCGCAGCTTTTCCGCGATCTCGTCCATCAGCCTGGCGGCGAGATGCTCGGGCGTTTCGCGGTAGACCCCGAGATAGGGTGTGGCATCGATGAAGGATTCGTCGATGGAATAGACATGGATATCGTCGGGGGAGAAATAATGGAGGTAGAGAGCGTAGATGTCCGCAGCGTATTCGATGTAGAGCTGCATCTGAGGCGGCGCGATGATGTATTCGACGTTCGGCGGGATGTCCGACAGGCGGCAGCGCCCCTTGATACCCTGTGCCCGCAGCTTTGGGCTGACGGCGAGACACAGCGCGTTTTTGCCGCGCGTCTTATCCGCGACGACCAGATTGGTCTCAAAGGGATTCAGACCCCGCTCGGCGCATTCGACGGAAGCATAGAAGCTTTTCATGTCGATGCAGTAGTAAGTTTGCTCTTTCATTCGAGGTTTTTCAGCACCTTGATCGCCACGCCCTGGATGACGCAGTCTTTTACGACGATGTCCTCATAGGTGTCGTTTTCGGGGTGCAAACGGATGCAGTCCGCCTGCGGGCGGAAGGTCTTGAGGGTGGCCTCGTCACCGACGAGGGCGACGACGATCTGCCCGGGACGGGCGGTGTCCTGTTGGCGGACGATGACGAGGTCGCCCTCGTTGATGCCGACCTTGATCATGGAGTCGCCCACGGCTTCCAATACATAGAGCTTCCCGCTGCCAAACACGGAAACGGGCAGCAGGACGTATTCCTCGATGTTTTCCTCCGCGAGCTTCGGCAGTCCGCACGACACCCGCCCCAGCTTCGGGACGCGCATCGTGCCGCTGTCGCGGGTGATGCGGGCTTTGCCGGTGGTGATGTTGCGCCGTCCGCTGTAATCGAGGATACCCTCGGCGCGCATATAGGCGAGGTAGCGGGAGACGGAGCCGCCGTCCATCCCGACCATATCCCCCAGCTCGCGCATACTGGGCGATACGCCGTGAGACTCGGTATATTCGTCGATGGCGGCTTCCAACCGCCGGATCCGTTCGGGGTCTTTTGTACGCATAGGCTCATCTCCAAAATGCAACAATTTGTTGCATTTAGATTATACACGGGTAAAAGGCTGCTGTCAATGGAAAAAAACGGCGCGGATTGACAGAACGGGAGCGGGGTGCTACAATATAGAAAAATTCCATAGAGTTTAAGTGACGTTTGACCGTATGGGTTAAACGGAAGAAAGGGAATCGGGTGCAAATCCCGAACGGTACCGCCACTGTAAGCGCGGAGAGGACACACCTTGACGAAAGTCGGTCATTGGGAAACCGAGAAGACCGTGTGGACTTGATGAGGCGCAAGTCAGGATACCTGCTTAAACCGCATTGTGCATGGCTCGCGGCATACGGGCTGTGTCGTCTGTTTGTCATGGAAAACCGGCGGTGGCAGTCTTAGGGGCTGCCACGGCTTTTCTGTTGGCACAAACAGGACGGAGCTTCGCGAATACGGGCGAAGTATATCTTCTGTTTCGACCAATTTTATAAGGAGGTTTTTCCATGAAAACAAGAAAACAAACTCTGGCATGGCTGCTGGCTGTGTGTATGCTGGCGGCACTTCTGTGCGGCTGCGGCGGCACAAAAAAGGCAGCGACGCAGACCTGCACGCTGACGATCGAATGCGTTTCGGTGCTCGATCACAGCGAGGATGTGGCGGAGAACAAGCGCGAGCTCGTACCGGCAGACGGCTTCATTCTGGCGGAGACGGAATGTGCGTTCGCCGAGGGCGAGAGTGCGTATGAGCTTTTGCAGCGCGTCTGTCGGGAGCAGGAGATCCATTTGGAATCGTCGTGGTCGGAAGCCTTTAACAGCGCCTACATCGAGGGCGTCGGCAATCTCTACGAGGGCGATGTCGGACCGGAATCCGGCTGGGGCTACAAGGTCAACGGCGAGTTCCCGCCGGTCGGATGCAGCGAATACATCCTCGAGGACGGCGATGCGCTCGTGTTCAGCTATTATTGCAGCTACGCGGAAATGATGTAAAATATAACAATGTAACGGCAAAGGCTCGGGACAAACCCGAGCCTTTTTGCTTGCAATCTGCGGCAATATTGGATATTATTTAACCAGAAGATGCACCAGAATGGTGCTGTTGAAGATGGCGGGATTGATGAAATTCAGATGCTCGCCGCCGAAATCCGCCAGCAGCGACAGGACGAAGGAATAGATGTAGGCGGCGGCAAAGCCCTCGAGCAGACCGATGACGGCACCGAGCGCACCGTTGAGCCCTCCGCGTCCGCGGCGGCGGTGACGGCGGGCGGTCATGCGGGCGAGCGCCTTGAATACCGTCACGCACACGAGGAACAGCAGCACCGAAACGGCGACCTGCGCCGCGGAGATCACCACGGGACGGAGAATGTTATCCGTGATGGCCTGTGCCAGCGTTTTGCCGTCGGTGCGCATGATGTCAACGATGGCCTGCATGGCATCCGTGTTGATGCTGGCATTGCCGAGGATGCCGCCGAGACCGTCCAGAATGCTCTGGATGGAGGCGAGCGTGGCAGCCCCTTCGTTTGCGGCGGCGAGCACATCCGGCGGGATCGCCGCGGTCACAACATCCACGATCTTGTCGCGCAGCAGATTTTCAAAGACCCACACCGCCATTTTTTCGCTGCAGGATACGATGAGAAGCACGGCGACGACCCAGCCTGCCAGCCGCAACAGCGAGGCGAGAAGCCCCGTCCGCCAGCCGCGCCGCACCATCAGAACGATCAGCAGAATAAAAATCAAATCATACAAATAAGGCCAAAGCAAGCGTATCACTCCTTTGCGTTGATTATATATGCTTGCCGCGACAAAAGCAAGAGAGGATTAAAAATATGGAAATGCTCGAATGTTTGGAAAGCCGCCGCAGCGTGCGGCGATTCAAGGAGGAAGCCATTGCGGAGGAGACGATCCGCGAGCTCGTGCGGCGCGCGTCCTATGCGCCGAGCTGGAAAAACAGCCAGACGGTGCGCTGGGTGCCGGTGACGGATAAGGCGGTGATGAAGAAGCTGGCGGAGGGTCCCGCGCTGGGACACCCCGGCAATCAGGGGATTCTGGACAGTG
>JAZUEL010000065.1:0-8766 GCA_045640125.1 Oscillospiraceae bacterium | reverse complement strand
TCACGCACCGGAATGGTGCGGGACTTTTTGCGTTTATATACATCAGAAGCTTACGCCCAGCAGAGCGCTGAGAGTCTCAAGCGAGAGGTCGTTCGGCCAGAAAAACAGTGCTGTGCTGACAAGCAGAGCCGCCATGGAAAGATAGTTTGCTGCGTGAAGCCATGTGTTGTGCTCGGGACGGCTGCAGGCTATGGCGGCGACAACCGAAAAACAGCCGATCGACAGCATCCACAGATAATCGGTCTTATAGCGCTCCAACAGATACGGCGAGGTCAGCGTCTGCAATACGAGAATCAGTGCCATGGTTACGATGATCGCCCAAAGGAAGGCGTAGAGATCGTGTCCGGTCAGATACTGGCGTGTGCGCCGCTCAAACAGGAACAGAAGAAAAAGAAAGACAGGGTATTCAAGGAAAAGTCCGGGGAACAGGGAAAAAGGATAGGCAAGCGCGACACCGGTTTGTTTAATAAGGTGTATCACATTGAAATTGGCAAACGGATGGGCGTAAAGACGTTGATCGGCAACGGTGAGCTGATAGGATTGACCAAACTCAAAGGGGTTGTCAAAGCGAACGTAGTTGTATAGCATGAGCAGCACGCCGATCACGATGTAGGGCAGAGCCGCTAAAGCGAGTTTTCCGACAAGTGCGGGGCGGATCGGCTTTTTTCGCTTGAGATAGACGACCAGAAGGGGCAAAACGAGAAGATTTGCCAAGGCTACCGGCGGGCGGCATCCGAAAGACAAAGCTCCGAACAGGGCACCGAAAAAGGCCATGATGATCTCCCGCCGCTCCACCGACTCCACATAGACGGCGCGAAGGAAGAAATACAGACTCCATATCTCCAAACACATGGCGGAAACAATAGCTGTGCAGTAGAGCGATGGTGATGTTACCACGTACCAGATGCTGACCGCCGAGAATGCGGCGGACATCAGCAGACGGCAGAACAGCGGCAGTGCGCGGAAAAAGCGGTGGGCAAGCAAACGAAACAGCAGAAAAACACCGACGATGAAAAAGGCTGTGAAGATTTGTGTGGCGTGGTAGGTCGTGAGCGAGACACCGGTGATGACGCGAAAGGGAAGGAAGATAAGAAGCGTCGGAACGATGCCGAAGTACATATAAAAATGCCCGTTGTAGTAGGCGTGGTCCCAATGGTAATCCACGCCGGCCTCCAGTTCTGCCTCCTCACGCTCATTCGGATCATAAGGGTTTTCCAGTGCGGCGAGCTTTGCGTCGGAATGGTCATAGTCCAAATAGAGATGACCGTCCAAAATGGCTTCCGCCATGAGCTCGTACTGGTTGCGATGCGCGGGAATTTCTCCGTTCCAAAAGGGATTAATGCCCATGGGAAGAACAGCGGCGAGGATCGTGAGCGCGGCGACGATGGTCGTCAGCAGCTTTTCGGAACGCGGGGAAACGGGCATGACATCCTCCGTGGTGCGTGAGCCGAGCAGCTTTACCCAAAGTCCGTATGCGGCGGCGGCAATGAGCAGCGCCGCAAGCAGCATCGGATAGATACTGCACGCGTCCACGTCGAGCGTGACATAGTAATAATAAATATAGCCGCAGGCGGCGATGGCGGTGAGGACAAATGCCGCGATACCGATGAGTAGCGCGAAACAGGTTTTCTTTTTATCTCTGTTCATAAGGATAAGTACGCTCCTTTTCCGGGGACAGACGGCTGATCTGGTGAAGCATGGTTCGCCGCAGTTCAAAATCCTGGCGGGATTTCTGTGTGAGGTTGTTTAGCATGAGCCCGCAGGAGAAGACCTGAATGGCGGCGATCACGATAAAGCCGCTGACGACGAGCGTCGGCATACGGGGCACAAGACCGGATTGGAAATAGGTCACGAGAATGGGGATGAACAGCAATGCTGCAATCGCCAGCAGAACGGCGGCAATGATGGCGAAAAAGGAGAAGGGCTTATACACACGGTAGAGACGGGCGACTGTTCGCAGGACGCGTATGCCGTCGGAAACGGTGTTAAGTTTGGATTCGCTGCCCTCGGGACGATCACGGTATGCAACAACAACATTTTCGATCTGCATATTTTTATCGACGGCGTGTATGCTCATCTCGGTCTCGATCTCAAAGCCCGTGGACAGGACGGGAAAGGTCTTGACAAATTCGTAGCTGAACGCCCGATAACCCGTCATGATATCCTTGATCCTGCTTCCGAACAGGTGATTGATGCCGGAGCGGACGAGACTGTTTCCGAAGTTGTGGAAGGGGCGCTTGTTCTCGGCAAAATAGGTGGAGGACAGCCGATCCCCGACGACCATATCTGCCTGATGATGCAGGACCTTGTCTACCATCTCGGGGGCACTTTCAGCCGGATAGGTGTCATCGCCGTCGGTCATGATGTAGCACTCCGCCTCAATTTCGCGGAACATCCGGCGGACAACGTTTCCTTTACCCTGCACGTATTCGTGCCTCACCAGAGCTCCGGCACGCTCGGCCAGCTCGGCGGTGCGGTCCGTGGAGTTGTTGTCGTAGACATAGATGACCGCCTCCGGCAGGCAGCGGCGGTAATCGGTCACGACCTTTTCAATGGTCTTTTCCTCGTTGTAGCAGGGAATCAGCACGGCTATTTTGTCCATTTTTGTCCTCCAGACTTTATCCAAAAAAAACGGGAAAATGTAGCTAACATTTTCCAAATCCACAATATATTGTATAATATCACAGCGTCTGCAAGAATGCAAGCGGAGAAAAGACTTGAAAACGCCGCCTTGCCCGGGGTCTTGCTTTTATCCGAAAATCGGTTATACTGGTAAAGATAATAATACCCAAGGAGTTTTTAATATGAGCGAAGAATGCAGCCATAACTGCGAAAGCTGCGGTGTCGATTGCGAGAGCCGCGAAAATCCCCAGAGCTTTTTGGAAGCGCCCAACGCGGGCAGCCACGTTCAAAAGGTCATCGCCGTCGTGTCTGGCAAGGGCGGTGTCGGCAAATCCAGCGTCACGAGCCTGCTCGCCGTGGCGGAGGCGCAGCGCGGCAAGCGCGTCGGCGTGCTGGATGCGGACGTGACCGGCCCCTCCATCCCCATGGCATTCGGCGTGCATACCCGCCCCGCGGCGGACGATGCCGGCATCTATCCCCCCGAATCCGTCGGCGGTGTGAAGGTCATGTCCATCAACCTGTTGTTAGAGAACGTCACCGACCCCGTCGTGTGGCGCGGCCCCATCGTGGCGGGCACGGTCAAGCAGTTCTGGACGGACGTGGTCTGGGGCGATGTGGACTATATGTTCGTGGATATGCCGCCCGGGACGGGCGACGTGCCCCTGACGGTGTTCCAGTCCCTGCCCATCGACGGCATCGTCGTCGTCACGACCCCGCAGGATCTGGTGAGTATGATCGTGGAAAAGGCCGTGAACATGGCGAAGATGCTGAATATCCCCATCCTCGGCTTCGTCGAGAACATGGCGTGGATGGAGTGCCCCTGCTGCGGCGAGAAGCTGCCCGTGTTCGGCGAGAGCCACGCGGACGCGCTCAAGGAGAAATTCGGCGTGGACAATGTCGTGTCCCTGCCGCTGAATCCGAAGATCGCCGCCGCCTGCGACAAGGGCGCGATTGAGCTGGTCGATACCGCGCTGCTGAACGATTTTGTCGATAAGCTGTAAAAGCGCATAAGGATAGCAAACACCGCCGAAAAGGAGAAATCCTCTTCGGCGGTGTTGCCGTTTCATTTGCTGTTCAATTCTGCGCGCCGAAAAGAAGCTCCATGTAATTGCGTCGTCCGTAAAGGATGCGGACGACATAGACCGTGCCGCCCTCGACGCGGTAAAACGCCATATAGCTCCCGCACACAAGAAAGCGATAATCCGTTTCTATGCCGATGACAGCCGTCAGCGGAGCGCCGCTCTGCGGAAAGCGTGAAAGCATCTGAATGTTTTCAAGGATTTCGGAAACGGTGCTTTCTGCTGCCGTCGGATTGAAAAGCTCCTCGGCAATATAGTCCCGAATATCCCGCAGATCACGAAGTGATTCTGGTGAAAAGCGAAGCTCAGCCATCGGCAAGTCCTGCCGTGACATCCTCCAACGAGAGCCAACCGTCCCTCTTGGCGGATTCCTCGCCGTGCGCCAAGTCCTTGAGCAGACGAAGCGCGGCTTTGGTTTTTTCAAATTCCTCCATATCGACGATTACATATTTCCCGCGTCCGTTTTTCGTCAGGAACACAGGCTCGCCCACGCTGATCTCGCGTAGGACCTCGGTGTAATTTCGCAGATCGGAAACCGGCTTGATATTGGGCATCGTGTCACCTCCCGATAATTTGCTGTTATTATTATAGCATAATTTATCGTAAAATACAACGGCGATTCTGTGTTTATACGATTCTTTGCGCGGCCAATACAGCGAAAACAGAGCCCGCTATACTCAAGCTTATGTATAGGATGGCAGCACCGACTCGCCCCGCCTGAAACAGATTGGAGCTTTCGAGAGCAAAGGTGGAGAAGGTCGTGAAGCCGCCGCAAATACCTACCTTCAAAAACAGCAGCAGATTGGGGCTCATATCGCCTTTTTTCACAGACAGTGCGACGATCGTTCCGATGAGGAAGGAACCGACGATGTTGATCGCCAATGTCTTATACGGGAAAAACACAGATTCTTCCATTTTGATGAGGCCGATCAGATACCTTGCGACGGAGCCTATCGCGCCGCCCAATGCCACACACAAACAGGATAACATAGCGTTCCCCACTTCCTATTTTTTATGATTAGCGTCTTATGCCTCGGGGCCGAAGACCCAGATCTGCCACAGGGCAAAAGCCTCGCGGATGAACATATTGAGCTTCATGGTAAACTCGCTTGATGCCGCGGCGATGCCAACCGGCTCGCAGCCGAGGTGACGGGCAATGAGCCGGATGCGGCAGAGATGGTATTCGCTCGATACAAAGGCGACGCGCCCGTGCGGGTCGCCGCCGCGCTGTTCGATGAGCGCGAGGGAATAGCGCAGGTTTTCCAGCGTGGATCGCGCCTGATCCTCGACGATGATCTTTTCGCTTGTCACGCCGTGCTTCAGCAGCCAGTCCCGCATGACGGCGGCTTCGCTGGTGATCTCGTCCTGCGCCTGCGAGCCGGAGACGATGAGCATTCCGTCGGGGTGGGTGTTCCGCCAGTCCAACGCGGCGTTCAGCCGGTCGGACATGGAGAGGGTCGGCTCCGTGCCGCGTATGCCCGCGCCCATGACGACGAGATAAGGAGCGTCCGTATCGGCATCGGAATGAGCGCCGCGCACGACGGGGATCTCCGCCAGAGCAAAGCAGCCCAACCCGATCACGAGCAGCACGGTCACGGCGATGCGCAGCGTCCTGTTTCGGCAGAGCGTGAAGAAGCACAGGACGATGCCCAGCCCCGCGAACACGACCGCGCTCATGTCGTAGCCCACGGGCAGCAGATACACGATGACCCCGAAGGCGATCAGCAGCCAGCTCACAAACAGCCCGAGGCGCTTACTCATCCGAAAGCGCCTCCCATTCGGTGTAGAGCGCATCGAGCTCCGCCTCGCACGCCTTCTTTTCCTCGTAGATCTCCATGAGCTTGAGGTAGTCGGCGGCGTATTGCTCCTCGTCGATCTTCAGATTGTCGATGCGGTTTTCCGTTTTTTCGATCTGCTTCTCGATCTTGGCGAGCTGCTTGGCGGCATCGGCGGGCTTTGGGGGCTTTTTCGGCTTCGGCTGCTTGTGGGAAACGGTCTGCTTCAGCTCGGTCTGGCGCTCGGTGTAGGCCTTGTAGTCCTCGTAGGAGCCGACGAAATCGGTCAGCTCGCCGTTTTTCAGTTCCCAGATCCGCGTGGCGAAGCTGTCCACAAACCAGCGGTCATGGCTGACGAATAGGAGCGTGCCGTCAAACTCGGAGAGCGCCTGCTCGATCCATTCGCGGCTTGCAATGTCGAGGTGGTTGGTGGGCTCGTCGAGGATGAGGAAGTTGATGTGGCTGCCCATGAGCATACACAGCCGCAGGCGGCTTAATTCGCCGCCGGAGAGCGCGGAGACGGTTTTGAATACGTCCTCACCCGGGAAGTTGAACGCCGCCAGACGGTCGCGGGCATCCTGCGGGGTGCAGCGGCACTCATAGAGCATGGTGTCGTAGAGCGTGCGTTCGGGGTGCTCGAAGCGGATGATCTGGGGCAGATATCCTGTTTTCACGCTCGGACCGAGCCGCACGCGCCCCTTGTCGGCATCCAGCTCGCCGAGCAGAATTTTCACCAGCGTGGATTTGCCGCTGCCGTTGTCGCCCATGAGCGCCACGCGTTCGCCGGGCTCGATGAGCAGCTCCAGATCGGAAAACAGCTTCTTTTCCCCGAAGCTCTTGCCGAGTTCCTCCGCGACCAAGACCTCGTCGCCGCGGAATGCCTCCTCGTGAAAGCGGGCTTTCATCTTGCGGGCGGTCTGCGGCTTCTGCGCCACGGACAGCTTTTCGATGCGCTTTTCCATGGAAAACGCCCGCTTGTGCAGCTTGTCGTTTCCCATGAACGCCCAGAGGTGCAGCTTGTCCGCCGCCTCCTGCAAATGGGCGATCTCCTTTTGGTTTTTCTCGTAAAGCCGCAGCATTTCTTCGTAGCGGCGGCGCTTTTCCATGACGTAGAAGCTGTAGTTTCCGGCGTAGAATTCGCACTTGCCGTCGGCAAGCTCCACGGTGCGCTGCGCCACGGTGTCGAGAAACCAGCGGTCATGCGACACGGCGAGGACGGTGCCCTTGAAGCGCTTTATGTAGTCCTCGAGCCATTGGGTGCTTTTGAGGTCGAGGTGGTTCGTCGGCTCGTCGAGCAGGAGGATGTCGGTGTTCTCCAGAATGAGGCGGGCGAGATTCACGCGGGTCTTTTCGCCGCCGGAAAGCTGCTCGAACAGCCGCGCCCGCATGGCGGGGGAGATGTCGAGACCGTTCGCCACGCGCTCGCGTTCATAGTCCGCGCTGTAGCCGCCGAGCCGCTCATACTCCGCGCATACGCGGTCGTATTTTGTGAGCAGCGCATCGTCGGACGAGGTCTCCATCTGCGTTTCGAGCGCCTTCATCTTCTCGCTCAGCGCCGCCAGATGATCGACCGCGCTGCGGAGAACATCCTCCGTGGTAAAGCCCTCGGGGAAAACGGGGATCTGCGAGATGAGCCCGATGCGCTTGCCGGACGGGATCATGACCGCGCCCTCGTCCGCATCCAGTGCGCCGGTGAGGATCTTCAGCAGCGTCGTTTTGCCCGCGCCGTTCCCGCCGAGCAGCGCGACGCGCTCACCCTCGTTCACGTCGAAGCTCACGCCGTCGAGCACGACCTCACCGCCGAAGCTCTTGTGTATGTTTTGTATAGATATATCTATCATTTTCGAAACTTGTTTCCTTTTTTATTCGCCGAATACAGCGGTCTGCAGCACCGTGTTTGCCACCGCGCCCGCGTTGGCGAGACCGCCGCCCGCGTTTTCCACCAGCACCACAAAGCAATAGGGGGTGGCTGGATCGGTGATGAAGCCCGCAAACCACGCATGGCTCGTGCCGTCGCCGACCTCGGCGGTGCCGGTCTTGGCGGCGAGGGACAGCCCGGGGAAGTTCCAGTCGGGGCTGTAGCCGTAGGAGACGTTGTAGCTCATCATGGAGCGGATCGTGTCGGCGGTGTCGCGGCGCATGAGCTGGGTCGAGCCGTTCGAGCCGCCCGCGAGCAGCGTCGGCTCCACGCACTCACCGCCGTTGGCGATAGCGCTGACGAGTCGCAGCATGGAGTAGGGGCAGATAAGGTCTTCATACTGCCCAATGCCCTCCCAGGCGACGTTGGCGTTGTCCCGCCCGCCGGACACGACGGAGCCGGCCTTGGTCTCGATATTGTCAAGCGTATGGCTGTCCGTCAGACCGTAGAGCCTGGCATACGAGGCGATCCTGTCGCCGCCGAGGTCGGTGGCGAGCTCGGCAAAGGCGCAGTTGCAGGAGTTGGCAAAAGCATCGTCGATGGATTGCCGGCCGTGCCAGCCGGAGCAGGTCACGGTGTCGCTGCCGATGTCGACGCTGCCCTCGCAATAGAACTCGCGGTCAAAGAGCTCCGCGTCGTTTTCCAGCGCCGCCGCGAGCGTCACGATCTTGAAGATCGACCCGGGCACCATCGCCGCCGAGAGACAGCGGTTGATGTAAGCGCCCTCATAGAGCCCGCTTTCCTCGTCGAAGCCCGCGAGCGGGTCGAAGCTCGGGGAGGAGACCATGCAGAGAATTTCGCCGGTCTCGAAGTTTTCCAAAAGCACCGCGCCGCGCCGCCCGTCGAGGGCGTTGTAGGCGGTGACGTTCAGGTCGGAGTCGATGGAGAGCTTCACCGTGCCGCCGCCGGAGCTTGTGCCGGAGACAGGGGAGTAGCCCACGAGCTTGGAGCGGAACGCACTCAGCGCGCCCGTGCCGATGTTGCCGTCCACATCGCCCACGGCGTGCAGACAGGCCACGCGCACCGCTTCGCTGTCGGCGTAGAGCAGCCCGCCGTTTCCGGCACCGGCGAGGAATACGTCGTTGCGGTCGGTCACGGTGCCGCAGTTGAGCTTGCCGTTTTGATAGACGCTGTCGTTGGCGTAAAACGCCGCCCAGTCGCCGCCGTCACGCAGCCAGTGCGCGAGATAGAAGCCCAGCCCCACCAGCACGAGCGCCGCGAACAGCGACGGTCGGCCGGATCGTCGGGTGGCGCGCGCCCGCACGTCGGCGGCCGCGACGAGGCTCTGCAGCGCCGGGCTGAACAGCGCGCCGCCGAACCCGGTGAGGATCGCGCCGAGGAGGAAGCCCGGCAGGTCGGCGGCCAGCGCGAG